>DATDNR010000059.1:0-79070 GCA_036518175.1 Marmoricola sp. | reverse complement strand
ATGTCGCGCGTGCGCATGGCCTGGCGCAGCTCCCACAGCGCCACCACCACGGCACCGGCGACGATGAGCATGAACGCCGGCTTCCAGAAGACCAGCGACAGCACGATCGCCACGCCCAGCGTCACCCCGGAGACGATCGCCGCCGGCAGGTCGCGCCCGGCCCGCCCGGCCTTCTCCGGCGAGCCGGGCGGTGGCACCGGCGGGGTGGCCGGTGGTGGTGGCGCTGGTGGGGGCGCCGGCGGGGGCGTGCCGGTCATCGGATCGTTGCTCAGACCTCGAGCAGCTCGGCTTCCTTGTGCTTGAGCATCTCGTCGATCGCGTCGGTGTGCTTCTTGGTCATCGCGTCGAGGCGCTTCTCGGCGCCGGTCACGTCGTCCTTGCCGACCTCGCCGTCCTTCTCGAGCTTCTCGAGGGCCTGCTTGGCGCTGCGGCGGATGTTGCGGACCGAGACGCGGCCCTCCTCCGCCTTGGTGCGGGCGACCTTGATGTACTCCTTGCGGCGTTCCTCGGTCAGCTCGGGGAACACGCAGCGGATCACCTTGCCGTCGTCGGTGGGGTTGACCCCGAGGTCGGAGTCGCGGATGGCCTTCTCGATGGCCGGCATCGCGGTCATGTCGAAGGGGGCGACGATGATCACCCGGGCCTCGGGAGCGGTGAAGGAGGCGAGCTGCTGGATCGGAGTCGGGGTGCCGTAGTACTCCGCGGTGATCTTGGAGAACATCGCCGGGTTGGCCCGCCCGGCCCGGATCGCGGAGAACTCCTCGCGCGCGACGGAGACCGCCTTGTCCATCTTCTGGTCGGCCTCGTTCATGGTCTCGTTGATCATCGGTCCTCGCTCGTCTCGTCCGTCTGCACCGTCGGCAGCGCCCACTCCCCGGCGCTCACCAGCGTGCCAATCTTCTCACCCCGGACGACCCTGAGGATGTTGCCCTCGGGCTCCATCCCGAAGACGACCATGGGCAGCCCGTTCTCCATGCACAGCGCGAACGCTGTGGCATCGGCGACCTTCAGCCCCTCCTGCAGCGCCTCCTGGAAGGTGAGGTGGTCGTACTTGACGGCGTCGGGCTCCACCCGCGGATCGGCGTTGTAGACCCCGTCGACGCCGCTCTTGGCCATCAGCACCACGTCGCACTTGGTCTCCAGGGCCCGCTGCGCCGCGACGGTGTCGGTGGAGAAGTAGGGCATCCCGGCCCCGGCGCCGAAGATCACCACACGGCCCTTCTCCAGGTGCCGGATCGCCCGGCGCGGGATGTAGGGCTCGGCCACCTGCCCCATCGCGATCGCGGTCTGCACCCGCGTCTCGACCCCCTCCTTCTCGAGGAAGTCCTGCAGCGCCAGGCAGTTCATCACGATGCCGAGCATGCCCATGTAGTCGGCCCGGGCACGGTCCATGCCGCGCTGCTGCAGCTCGGCCCCGCGGAAGAAGTTGCCGCCTCCGGTGACCACGGCCACCTGCACCCCGGCGCGGACCACCGAAGCGATCTCACGGGCGATCTTCTGCACCACGTCGGGGTCGACGCCGACCTTGCCCCCGCCGAACACCTCGCCGGACAGCTTGATCAGCACTCGCCGGTACGCCGTCATCACCGACTCCCCTCACCGAGATCCGTGTGCGACGAGGCCGGCCCGACGATCGCGTTGCTGCTGATGCATCGGACCGGCCTCCCCGTCTTGTGCCTAGGGGCGACCCTACTGGATCCTCAGGCGCCGACCTCGAAGCGGGCGAACCGCTTCACGGTCACGCCGGCCTCGTCCAGAACCGCCTTGACCGACTTCTTGGAGTCGGTCACCGACGGCTGGTCGAGCAGCACGACGTCCTTGAAGTAGCCGTTGAGCCGACCCTCGACGATCTTCGGCAGCGCCTGCTCCGGCTTGCCCTCCTCGCGTGCGGTCGCCTCGGCGATCTCCCGCTCCTTGGCGACGATGTCCGCGGGGACCTCGTCGCGGGTCAGGTAGGTCGGGCGCATCGCGGCGATCTGCATCGCCGCTCCGCGGGCCGCATCGGCGTTGTCACCGGCGTACTCGACGAGCACACCGACGGCGGGCGGCAGGTCGGAGGCCCGGCGGTGCATGTAGGCGACCACCGGCTCGTCGAACACGGCGACGCCGCCGAGCTCGATCTTCTCGCCGATCTTGACGGCCAGGTCCTCGACCATCTTGCCGACCGTGGTGCCGTCGACCTCGACCTCACGCAGCGCGGCGACATCGGTCGGCCGGGCTCCGGCGGCGGCCGCGGCGATCTGGTGGGCAGCGGCGATGAAGTCGTCGTTCTTGGCAACGAAGTCGGTCTCGCAGTTCAGCTCGACCAGCGCGGCGCCGGAGTTGGCGACGAGACCGGCGGTGGCCTCCCGCTCGGCGCCACGCTTCGCGGCCTTGGCCGCCCCCTTGACGCGCAGCACCTCGACGGCCTTGTCGAAGTCGCCGTCGGCCTCCTCCAGCGCCTTCTTGCAGTCCATCATGCCGGCGCCGGTCAGCTCACGGAGCTTCTTGACGTCGGCGGCGGAAAAGTTCGCCATGACGTTGTCTCTCCCTCGAAGGAGTAGTGGATGGGTGGGTAACGGGCCGCGCTGGCCGGCTCAGGCCTCGGTCGGGGCCTCGGTCGGTGCCTCGGTCGGGTCCTCGGTGCCAGCCTGGGCCGGAGCCTGCTCGGCCTCGGCGGTCTCCTGCTGTGCCTGCTCGGCGGCTGCGTCGGCCTCCTGGGCCTCGCTGGACGCACCGGTCGCCTCGGCGGCAGGGGTCTGCTCCGCCGCCGCGTCACCGCCTGTGGCGGTCACGGCAGCGGTGTCGGCCTGGCCCTCGAGCAGATCGCGCTCCCAGTCGGCCAGCGGCTCGTCGGCGCCGATGCCGGCCTCGGCCGCGCCGTCCTTGCTGCCGCCGCCCGAGCGGGCGATCAGTCCGTCCGCGACGGCGTCGGCCACCACGCGCGTCAGCAGGCTGACGGCCCGGATCGCGTCGTCGTTGCCCGGGATCGGGTAGTCGACCTCGTCGGGGTCGCAGTTGGTGTCGAGGATCCCGATGATCGGGATGCGCAGCTTGCGGGCCTCCTCGACGGCGAGGTGCTCCTTCTTGGTGTCCACGATCCACACAGCCGACGGTGTGCGGCTCATGTCACGGATGCCGCCGAGGGTGCGCTCGAGCTTGTCGCGCTCGCGCTTGAGCTGGAGCAGCTCCTTCTTGGTGCGGCCGGTGCCCGCGGCGTTGTCGTAGTCGATCTCGTCGAGCTCCTTGAGGCGGTTGATCCGCTGGTGCACCGTCTGGAAGTTGGTGAGCATGCCGCCCAGCCACCGCTGGTTGACGAAGGGCATGCCGACGCGGGTCGCCTGCTCGGCGATCGCCTCCTGGGCCTGCTTCTTCGTGCCCACGAACATGATCGAGCCGCCGCGCGCGACCGTGTCCTTGATGAACGCGTAGCTGGCGTCGATGTAGGACAGCGACTGCTGCAGGTCGATGATGTAGATGCCGTTGCGCTCGGTCATGATGAAGCGCTTCATCTTCGGGTTCCACCGCCGGGTCTGGTGCCCGAAGTGGACGCCGCTCTCGAGGAGCTGGCGCATGGTGACGACGGCCATGGCCTTCGTGCCTTTCCTGTCGGGTCCGCGCAGGGCAAGCCGCACGAACCGGGTTTTCAGTTCGTTGTCGGCAGCGGGTGCCGACCCTGACGCCTGCGCGGGGCCCGACTCCGCCGACGTCGGGTCGCCGGAGACTGAGGGCTCCGCCCGCGGGTTCCGCCTCCCCAGGGAGAAGGACGGCACGGTGTGCGGGCGTGCGAAGTCAACCCGTACGGGTTGCTGCCCCAAGAATACCTGCCGGCCGGTGGCGCTGTCGAAACGAAGGCGACGCCGCGCGCCCCGGTGCCTCGACGGCCCCGCCCGCGTCCACAGGCCCGCGACCGCAGCGGTGGTCCACAGGCGTCCCCCGCCACCTTCTCCCCGGCCGCACCCCGGGCGCAGGATCCGCTCATGCCCGCTGTCGTCGCCCTGCTCACCGCCCTCCTCTCCGTGTGGCCCCTGGTGCCCCGCCCCGAGGTCGTCGCGACGTTCGACCCCCCGAGCACGCCGTGGGGATCCGGTCACCGCGGGGTCGACCTGCTGGGCCGGCCCGGCGAGACGGTGCGCGCGGCGGCAGCGGGCTCCATCGTCTTCGCCGCCCGACTGGCCGGGCGCGGCGTGGTCGTGGTCGACCACGGCTCGGTCCGCACCACCTACGAGCCGGTCACCGCGACGGTGCACGTCGGTGACGCGGTCACCGAGGGACAGCCGATCGGCCGCCTCGAAGCGGCACCGAGCCACTGCTTCCCGCGGTCATGCCTGCACTGGGGGATGCTGCGCGGGCAGACCTACCTCGATCCGCTCACGATGGTCGGAGCGGGTCCTGTCCGGCTGCTGCCCTGGGATCAGCCCGCGGCGGAGCCTTCCGGCACGTGGGCGTTCAAGCCCGTGGGTGGGCCAGTCGGTAGGCCCGGCGCAGGTGCTCAGTGGTGACGTGCGTGTAGATCTGCGTCGTCGCCAACGACGCGTGGCCCAGCAGCTCCTGGACCGTCCGGAGGTCCGCTCCCCCGTCCAGCAGGTGGGTGGCCGCGCTGTGCCGCAGCCCGTGCGGGCCGAGGTCGGGAGCGCCGGGCACGTCCTGCAACCGCTGGTGCACGAGCCGGCGCACCGCGCGCTGGTCGATCCGTCCGCCCCGGGCGCCGAGGAAGAGCGCCGCGCCGGCGCCCGCCGAGAACAGTCGTGGCCGGCCGAGCCGCACCCACCGGTCCACGGCCCGGTCCGCAGGCACCCCGAAGGGCACGGTGCGTTCCTTGCGTCCCTTGCCGAGCACCCGGACGACGCGCCGGTCGCGGTCGACGTCGTCGACGTCGAGGGCGCAGAGCTCTCCGACCCGGATGCCGGTGGCGTACAGCAGCTCGAGGATGGCGGCGTCCCGCACCCCCAGGGGGCTGCCGTCGTCGGCGAGTCGGCCGGCGGCCTCCAGCAATGCACGCGCCTCGGCCACGTCGAGGGCCCCGGGAAGTGTCCGCCCCGCCTTGGGCGTGCCGAGCTGGCTGCCCGGATCAGTCTGGGAGCGCCCGGTGCGGTGCGCCCACGCGGTGAACACCCGGACGGCCGTGGCCCGCCGGGCCATCGTGCTGCGCGCCTTGCCGAGGGTCTGCTGCTTGGCCAGCCAGCTGCGCAGTGTGCGCAGGTCCAGGCTGCCCACCTCTCCGTGCCCCAGCGCCGCGGCATGCTCGAGCATCCCGGCGACATCGGCCAGGTAGGCGCGCACGGTGTGGGCCGACAGGTCGCGCTCGGAGCGCAGATGACGCTCGTACTCGGCCAGCACCTCGGCGAAGGCTTCGGGCAGGGCCTCCTGTCCGGCAGGCTCCTCCCGCGGCGGGCCCGCACCCTCCGAGGTGCCGGCCGTGCCGGGCTGCTCGTCGGGCTCCGCGGTCATGCCGCCACTGTAGGAACCCGCTGCCCGGTGCGGTCGGCGACACGGCGGAGGTCAGCCGGGCTCGGTCTCCTCCTGTCCGGGCCGCACGCGCCATCCGCCGTCAACGCACTCGACCAGACCGGCATCGGCGAGCCGACCGAGGGCCTGGCGGGTGCGCTGCGGCTCGACTCCCGCGGTGCGGGCAACGCTCTGGGTCGGGGCGGCCCGGACCACGGGCACGGCGTCGAGCACCTGCTGCTCCAGGCTGTCGAGGAGGTCCCGGGCCCGCTCGGCTCCGCGCATCGGTCGCAGCAGGAAGGAGCCGATCGGGCCGATCGCCTCCAGGACCTCTGCACCGCTGGTGACGAGCAGGGCGCCACGGCTGCGGATCAGCTGGTGCACGCCCGCGGACGTCGCGCTCGAGACCGGTCCCGGCACGCCCATCAGCGTGCGTCCCAGGCCGTCGGTCCAGTTCGCGGTGTTCAGAGCACCGCTGCGGTAGGCGGCCTCCACCACCACCGTGCCGCGGCACAGGCCGGCGATGAGCCGGTTGCGAGCCAGGAACCGTACCCGCATCGCCGCGCCGCCGAGCGGTGCTTCCGAGACCACCACCCCGCGTTGGGCGACGTGCTCGAGGAGCGGGGCGTGCTTGGCCGGGTAGGCCCGGTCGACCCCGCAGGCGAGCACCGCGACGGTGGGCCCGTCGACCGTCAGCGCACCCCGGTGCGCCTGGAAGTCGATCCCGAAGGCGGCGCCCGACACCACGGTGTAGCCGGACGCGGCGACCGTCGCGGCGATGTCGGCGGCCAGCTGTCCGCCGTAGGCGCTCGCGGAGCGGGAGCCGACGACGGCGACCGCCTCCCGCGCCAGCTCCTCGAGGCGGCCGGCGCCGCGCACCCAGAGGCCGACGGGCACCCCTCCTCGCTCCTGCACCGCCGGCGCGAAGGCGAGGTCGTCAAGGGCCCCTGGCCATTCCTCGTCGCCGGGCACCACGAACCGGACGCCGCGCGCGGCTGCCCTCGCCAGCTCTGCGGCTGGGTCGAGGCGCTGCATCCTCGCGGCCAGGTCCTCGCTGAGCACCGACCGGCCGGCGAGCAGGTCGTCGTAGGTGCGCCGGCCGCCCTTGGCGCTGACCTCGTCGGTGATCCGCGGATGTCCCGGCTCGCCGGCCAGGCTCAGGGCTGCCCTGGCGAGCCGCTCCTCCTCCGGCACAGGACTCGTCGCGCTCACCGGTCGCTCCCCGTGGCGGGCACCGCGGTCAGCTGCGGCAGCGGCAGCGCGGCCAGGGGCAGGGGTTCTCCGGTGCGCAGCCGCAGCGCGACCTCGAGCTCGTCGGTGCCCGGGCCCTCGAGGCCTCGCAGGTCGGCGACCGTCCAGGCCAGCCGGTGCACGCGGGTGGCGCCGCGATGGGTGAGACGTCCCTCGGCCACCTGTCGCGCCAGCAGCACCGCGGCCGCAGCGGGCAGGGGCCAGTGCCGGGTCAGCGCCGGGCCGGGCACGTGCGCGTTCAGTCGCCATGGGGTCCCGGCCAGGCGTGCCGCCTGCCGGTTCCTGGCTGCCTCCACCCGGCCCCGGATGGACGCCGACGGCTCGGGGACCGACAGGCCGTCGCGCTGCTCCCAGTCGCCGAGCCGATCGACGTGCCTGGTGATGTCGACCCGGTCGGCGACCGGGCCGGAGACCCGGGACTGGTAGTGACGCAGCTCGGCAGAGCCGCACGTGCAACCGGTGCTCACCACGTTGGCGCTGTAGGCACCGCACTTGCAGGGGTTGCACGCGAAGACGGTGATGGAGCGCGCCGGGTAGGTCGCCTCCTCCTCGCCACGGGCGACGCTGATCTGGCCGCTCTCGAGGGGCTGGCGGAGTCCCTCGATGATGTCGGTCGCGAAGAGAGGGAACTCGTCGAGGAAGAGCACGCCCAGGTGGGCCTTGCTGACCTCGCCGGGGCGCACCCGGCCCGTGCCGCCGCCGAGCACCGCCGTGCGGCTCGCCGAGTGGTGCGGTGCCCGGAACGGCGGCCGCGACACCAGCCGTCCGTCGGGGGGCAGGCCACCCACGAGTGACTGGATGGCGGTCACCTCGAGTGCCTCCTCGGGCCCGAGGTCCGGCAACAGGGTCGGCAGCCGCTCGGCCAGCGTGGTCTTGCCCGAGCCCTTGGGTCCGCTGAGCAGCAGCGAGTGGCCACCGGCCGCGGACACTTCGAGGGCGTAGCGGGCGTCGGGCATGCCGCGCACGTCAGCCATGTCCAGCTCGTCCAGGGCGTCCTCACCACGCCAGGCGAGCAGCGACCGGCCGGTCAGCGGCTCCACCGGGGCGGCGTCGGGCACCTCGGCTCCGGTCAGCACCGCCACCAGCTGGCGAAGCGAACGCAGGCCGCAGACCTCGACCTCGGGCACCAGCGCCGCCTCCTCCACCTGCGGCTCGGGGACGTACACCCGGCGGATGCCGCGACCGGCTGCCGCCATCGTCATCGGCAGGACTCCCGGCACGCACCGGACCCGGCCGTCGAGGCTGAGCTCACCGATGAGCACGGCTCCGTCGAGCGCCTCGCGCGGGAACTTCGGGTCACCGGCGGCCAGGACCGCAAGCGCGATCGCCAGGTCGAAGTGCGGCCCGCGCTTGGGGATGTCCGCCGGTGACAGCGAGATGGTGATCCGTCGGGTGGACGGCCAGTCGTAACCGCTGTTGAGCACGGCGGACCTGCAACGGTCGCGCGCCTCGTTGATGGCGACGTCGGGGCGGCCGACCAGCGAGGTCGCGACCACCCCCTGGCTGACGTCGACCTGCACCTCGATGACGTGCCCCACCGCACCGATCAGCGAGACCGTGCGGGCGCTGGCCCACATCAGCCGATGCCCCGGACGTGCTCGACGACCGCCTCGCCGCGGGACGGCTGCAGGATGCCGACCATGTCGAGGCGCACCTCGCGTGGGTGCACGTCGTGGTCGGCGAGCCAGCGGGCGGCGAGCCGGCGCAGTCGCCGGGCCTTCGCTGCGGTGACCGCCTCCAGCGGGTGTCCGAGCGCGGCGCTGCGTCGGGTCTTCACCTCGCACACGACGAGCGTGTCCCGGTCGCGGAGGACGAGGTCGATCTCCCCGAGCTCGCACCGCCAGTTGCGGTCGAGCAGCACCATCCCGTCGTCGACGAGGAGACGAGCGGCGAGGGCCTCGCCGTACCTCCCCAGTGAGTTGCGTTGCTCGGCGGTGGTCATGGCCCCAGCCAAGACCGGGACGCAGCCTCGACGCAGGAGGTCATGAGGCACCTGTGGAAGAAGGATCGGACAGGGGTGCCTGTGGATCTTCCGCGGGCTGTCGGCGTCGCCCGGTCGTCGACGTCAGGCGGGAGCCGGCGTGTCCGACTGGTGGCGGCGGGAGCGCAGCGCCTTGCCGAACCGGAGGTAGAGCGACGGCACCACCAGGAGGTTCAGCAACGTCGAGGTGACCAGCCCGCCCAGGATCACCACTGCGAGCGGGTACTCGATCTCGTGGCCGGGGCGGTCGCCGAGGATCACCAGCGGGACGAGCGCCAGCCCGGTCGCCAACGACGTCATCAGGATCGGCGACAACCGCTCCCGCGCTCCGCGCAGCACCAGCTCGGGGCCGAAGCGCTGTCCCTCCACCCTCTCGAGGTGTTGGCAGTGGTTGATCAGCAGGATGCCGTTGCGAGCAGCGATGCCGAACACGGTGAAGAACCCCACCAGCGCACCGAGGGAGACCACCCCACCGCTCAGCCGCACGGCCAACACGCCACCGACCAGTGCCATCACCAGGGTGAGCAGGCTGAACACCGCCAGCCGCCAGTTCCCGAACGAGAGCTGCAGGAGCAGCAGGATGGCGACGACCGCCAGGATGGCCGAGGACAGCAGCCGGTGCTGGGCGGCCTGGCGCTCGGACCACTCGCCGAGCAGCTCGGCATGGTAGCCGCGGGGGTAGGAGACCTTCTCGAGGCGCTCCTTGACGTCAGCGACCACGGATCCGAGGTCGCGGCCGGCCACGTTTGCCCCCACGTCGATGCGGCGGGATCCGCCCTGTCGCTCGATCACGTTCGGGATCGGCCGCACCCTGGCGTCGGCCACCTTCCACAGCGGCACCTTCCCGCCGTTCGGGGTGTCGAGCAGCATGTTCTGGACGTCGGTGACGTTGTTGCGGCTCGACGGGATGCTCCACGTCACGGTGTCGTAGGCCTTGCCGTTGCGGAAGATGTCGCCGACCTCCTCCCCCGCGATCATCGTCGACGCGGCCCGCCGGACGTCGCCGGGCTTCAGCCCGTACTGCGCGGCCTTGTGCAGCTTGACGGTGACCTCGATCTGCGGCTCGTCCACCTGCAGGTCGGTGTGCAGGTCCACGAGTCCCGGGATGCCGGCAAGCCGTTGCTGGATCTCGTGCGCCTTGGCGCGGATCACGTGGAGGTTGTCCCCGTAGACCCGGACCACGATCGGCTCCTTGGCCCCGGTGAGCACCTCCTCGATCCGCTCGTTGAGGTAGGTGAGCACGTCGCGATAGAGGCCTGGGTAGCGGTCGATCACCTTGTGGACGCGGGCGAGCGTCTGGTCGAGATCGGCGTTGTCGGAGACGCTGATCCACGCCTCGCCGAAGTTGACCCCGGCGATCTCCTCGCCGAGGAACGCCTGGCCGATGTGCGAGCCGAAGCTGCGTACGCCGGGGATCGCCTCCAGCTCCTTCCCCACCCGGATCGTGGTGCGGCGCTCCTCGGCCACGGAGGTACCCGGCGTGGAGATCCAGTGCACCAGGAAGTCGCGCTCCTTGAAGGTCGGGAACAGCTCCTGCCCGAGCTGGGGGGTGACGAGCACGCCGAGGATCCCGATCACGGCGAACGTGGCGTAGGCGCGCCGCGGCCTGTGCAGGATGGAGCCCAGGAGCGCGGTGTAGCGGACCTGCAGCCAACGAACGACGGGCGACTCGTGCCGCTCGACCCGCGCGTTGCGGAGCAGGATCAGGCACAACGCCGGGGTCACCGTCAGCGCCACGCCCATGGAGGCGACGATCGCCAGCGTGTAGGAGATCGCGAGCGGACGGAAGAACGCCCCGGTGAGTCCCTCGAGGAGGAACACCGGCACCGCCGCGGCGACGATGATCAAGGTGGCGTAGACGATCGGACCGCGAACCTCGAGCGATGCGTCGAGGATCACCGCGGCGGTCGACCTGCCGGAACTGGCGCGCCGGTTCTGCCGAAGCCGTCGCAGGATGTTCTCCACGTCGATGATCGCGTCGTCGACGACCGCCCCCAGGGCGATCACCAACCCGGCGAGCGTCATGGTGTTGATCGTCGCGCCCGACCAGTCGAGGACGAGCACGGTCGCCATCAGCGAGAGCGGGATGGTGAGCAGGCTGATGAGCGCCACCCGCCACTCGAACAGGAACAGGAACAGGATCACCACCACGAGCAGGAAGCCCAGCAACAGCGCCTGCCTCAGGTTGTGGATCGATGTCTCGATGAAGCGGGCCTGCTGGAAGATCCGGGGCTCGAACTTGATCCCGGGCAGGCCTGGCTTGAGCTCGTCGATGGCCCGCTGCACTCCCTGGGTGAGCTGCAGGGTGTTCGCCCAGGGTGCCTTCTCGACGACCAGCAGGAGACCGGGCTTGTCGTCGATGACCGCGTCGCCGATCAGCGGCTGGTGGGCGACCGCCACCCGTGCGACGTCCCCGATCCTGAGCCCCGGTCTGCCCTGCAGCGGCACGCGGCTCAGGTCTGCGGGTGTGACGATGGGCAGCACGTGCCGCACCCCCAGCTGCTGGGTCGACCCCTGGATCACGCCCCCGGTCCCGATGACCGAGCCGCTGGAGAACCGGAGCAGGCCCGAGTCCACGGAATCGCTCGTGGTCTCCATGACGTCGTCGAGGGACACCCGGTGCCTGACGAGCTGATGGGGCCGCACCTGCACCGTCATCATCTTCAGCCGCTCACCCCAGATCGCCACGTTCGACACCCCGGGCACCTGCATCAGCCGGGCACGGATCGTCCAGTAGGCCGTCATCGACATCGAGATGACGCTGTGCGTCCGCGAGGTCATGCCGATCTGCATCGTCCGCCCGGTTGCCGAGACCGGAGGCAGCATGACCGGCGGCGAGGCCCAGGTGGGCAGGGTCGGCGCCACGCTGTCGAGCCTCTCCGCGACCAGCTGCCGGGCCTCCAGCTCGTCGGTGCCCTGGGTGAAGTCCAGCTCGATGGCCGACAGCTGCGGAACCGACCGTGAGCGAAGGTCTTCCAGACCCTTGATGCCGGTGAGTGCCTGCTCCAGCGGCACGGTCACCAGCTGTTCGACGTCCGTGGTGGTGAGGCCCAGGCAGATGGTCTGGATCTCCACCCGCGGCGGGGCGAACTCGGGGAACACGTCCACCCGCATGTGGGGCAGCTGCAGGGTTCCGAGCGCGATCATCGCAGCGGCGATGGCCACCACGATGAACCGGAAGCGCAGGCTGGCCTTGACGATGCCGCGCATCAGGGTGGGACGCTCCGGGATGCTCATTACTCTCCGGGGACTCCCTGTTCGGCGCCGTACAGCTCGGCGGCGCCGACCTTCACGACCAGCTCACCGGGCACCGGCCCCCGAGAGAGCACGGCTTGGTTCCCGGCGTAGCGCAGTACGTCGACGCGACCCCGGACGAACTGCCGCTCGGCGACCTGCACGTACACCCAGGTCCGCCCCTGCGCGTCGTACCACACCGCCGAGGCGGGGACCTCGGTCAGCCCCGGCGAACGCCCCTCGGCGTGGGCCGCCGGGCGCACCGGCATGAGCGCGATGCCTGCCCGACGGTAACCGGCCGCGCTGAGCGTGACCCGGTGCAACGACGTGCCCTGGACCGGTTTCACCTCGAAGCTGGCGCTGGATGCCTCTCCGAGTGACTCGCCGTGAGCACCGCAGGCGCCGGTGCCCAGGGCCAACGCGACAAGCAGGGCGGCAAGTGATGGATTGCGTTGCATGATGCCCCCTTCAGGAGCCTGGGGTGGCCGTGGTGCTGCCGGCGGCGCCGCCGTCCGGGGCCCGGACGAGGCGGAGGTACGACGCCGGCACCACGAGGACTGTCACGAGCAGTGAGGAGATCAACCCGCCGATCACCACCAGGCCGAAGGGCTGCAGCACCTCGAAGCCGGCGCGCGAGCCCAGCACGGTGAACGGCAGCACCGCGACCGCGATCACGGCTGCTGTGGTGAGCATGGGTGTCACCTGCTCGCCGGTCACCGCCAGGACCGTGGCGCTCGTGGGTCCGCGGGCTGCCTGGGCGGCCTGCACGTCCGCGACCAGCTGCAGGCAGTTGCGGACCGTGAAGGCCAGCACCAGGAAGATCCCGGCCAGGCCGCCGGCAGTCATGAGGTCCTGCGAGAAGAGCCCGACGAGCACACCGCCCGCTGCGCCGAGCGGGAGCAGCACCAGCAGCATCGCCGCCAGCCGCCAGCTGCGGGTGGCCGCCTGGAGGATCAGGAAGGCCCCCAGCAGCACCGCGATGAGCACCAGCGGCAACGGCAGCTTCATGCCGGTCCCGGACGTGTCGGCGGGGAGGACCTCGGCGTGGTACTCCATCGGGAAGTGCATCGACTCCAGGCGAGCGGTCACCGCGCGGTCCACCGCGGCCGGGTCGGCCCCGCGGATGTCCGCGGTCACGTCGAGGTGGCGGGAGATCTCGTCGTGGGTGATCACCGCCGGCTGCGCAGAGATCCGGACGGTCGCGACCCGGCCCAGCCGCACATGACCGCCGCCCGGCGTGTCGAGCAGCAGGTTGCGCACGCTCTGCACGGTGTCGCGGGTGGCCGGGCTTCCCCACACCACGACATCGAAGATCTCGTTGTTCTCGTAGAGGTTGCCGACCAGCAGGCCCGAGAGCAGGGTCGCCGCCGCGCGTCGTACGTCGCCCGGCCGGAGGTCGTGCCGCTGCGCGTCGGCCAGCCGCACCCTGACCTCGAGCGTCGGCTGCAGAGCGGGCAGACGGAAGTCGGGGGCGACCACGCCGGGCACGCGGGCCACCGCATCGGAGACCCGGGCAGCCTGGGCGCGGAGCACGCCGAGGTCGTGGCCGTACACCCGCACGTCGAGGGCACGCCGCTGCGGGGGCGCGGCGGCGTCGACCTGCTGCTCCTCGTAGTTCATGGTGTGGTGCGCCAGGCCCGGATATCCGGCGACCACCCGCCTGACCGCGGCCGAGGTGACCCCGTAGTCGGCGTTCGGCGCGAGGTCCACCCACAGCTCCCCGGAGTTCACGCCCACCACCTGGTCGGAGGTGATCGCCCGTCCCACATGGGCGCCGACCGCGCGCACCCCCGGAAGTGCGCGGATCTGCCGGCCCATGGCGCCGGTGATCCGGTCCATCTCCTGCAGGGAGGTGCTCGGTGTGGCGGTCACCCTGACCAGCAGGTTCCGGTCATGCGGCACCGGGAGCGCAGGAGTGACCGTTGCCTGCGGGATGACGGTCAGGCAGATGGCCGCCAGCGCCGCCAGCGTGCCCAGCACGACGGCGGGCCGGGTCAGGTGGCGCGCGACGTGGCGGCGGAACGCCTGCCCGAGCCAGCGGTCGACCGCCGAACGCCGGTGCGCAGGCACCTGGCGGAGCAGCAGCGAGGCCAGCGCCGGGGTGAGGGTGACCGCAGCCAGCATCGACACGAGCACCGCGATCAGGTACGACGTCACCGCGGGACCGCTGAACGCGACCACCACACCGCGCTGCACCACGGCCGGGATCAGCACCGCGACCATGACCAGCGTCGCGTAGACGAGCGGCACCCTGACTTCACGGGCCGCGCCCGTGAGCGCCGACCGCAGGTCCGCACCGGCCTCGTCCGGCCGCCGCTCGCCCAGCCGGCGCCAGTACCGCTGCGGATCTCGCACGGCATCGTCCACGATCGCGCCCACGGCCACCGCGAGTCCGAGCAGCACCATGGCGTTGAAGGTGGTGCCCCGCAGGAACATGATCCAGGAGGCGGTCACCAGGGACACCACGATCGCGGTGAGGCTGATCAGCGCCACCCGCCATGAACCGCTGAAGAGCAGCACCACCAGCAGGATCAGGCCGAGCGCGACCAGGCCGGCGACCCCGAGGTCGTGCAGAGCGGCTTCGATGTAGCTCGCCGGGCGGTAGACGGTGGTGTCGACGTGGATCCCGCGCAGCCCGGGCCCGAACGCATGCAGGGCCTGCTCGACGTCGCGGGTCACGGTCAGGGTGTCCGCTCCCGGGAACTTCTCCACGACCAGCATCAGGCTGGCGCCGCTGGCGGTGGCCGCGTCGCCGATGAGCGGCTGGTGCCCCTCCACCACGTTGGTGATGTCCCGCAGCTTGAGCACCCGGCCCCGGGTGTCCTCGAGGGTCACCTGCGAGAGCTGCCGGGGTGTGTCGATGGGCAGCATGTGCTGCACCCCGAACCGCTGCGTGGGCGTGTCGATGAACCCGCCGGTGCCCGGGGTGGACGCCTCGACGAACGTCAGCGGCGAGGACCACAGCGCGTTGCCGGTCGACCTGACGACCTGCGTCAGCGTGACCCCCGCGTGCTCCAGTCGCGCCGGGTCCACCTGCACCTGCAGCTGGCGGTCCCGCTGCCCCCAGATGGCGACGTTGGCGACTCCGGGGATGCCCATCAGGCGCGGCCGGATCTTCCATCGGGCCAGCACCGACATGTCGATGAGGGACAGCTGCCTCGACGACAGCGCGATCATCATCACCCGGCTGGTCGAGGACAGGGGCTGGATCATCACCGGGCGGCTGCCGACGTTCGGCAGGCCGGCGACCTGCGCCAGCCGCTCCTGCACCATCTGCCGGGCGTCGAGGACGTTCGTGCCCGGGTCGAAGTACATGGTCACCTCGGAGAACCCGGTCATCGACTCGGAGTGGATCCGGTCGAGCCAGGGCACCCCGGCGAGCAGGTCCTGCTCCAGCGGCACCGTGATGAGCTGCTCGACCTCGGCCGCGGAGAGCCCGAGGGCCTCGGTCTGGACCTGCACCAGCGGCGGGTCGAACTCGGGGTAGACGTCCACCGGCGCGGAGCGCAGCTGGATGCCCCCGAAGATCAGCAGCGCCACCGCGGCGGCCACGATCAGCCGGGAGAGCCGGACACTCGACGCGACGAGCCAGGCGGTCACGAGCGCGTCTTTCCTCGGTCGGGGCGCGGCATGGGCGAGGCCGGAGGGCGAGTGGCCTCGCGGGGGTCGAGGAGCCGCCGGAGGCGACCGCTGTCGGGTGTCATCGCTACCTCCCCGTCGAGCTGGTGGCGTGAGGGTGACCGAGACCAGGGACTGGGATCTCGCGACTCTGTGGGATGTTGCGATCTGGAGTGCAGGCGGCGGCTGTGCGGCACGTGCACCCACGGCCCGAGGATTCTGAGAGTTCTTCGTTCTCTTCTCATGTTCTACGTCGGGCGACCCGGCCCGCGCATGAGCAGGAAGACGTAACTCTCGCAGGGCCCTTCGGCCCCTAAGGGGGCGTCCCGGACCGGCACGGCGGAGTCGCCCGTGCCACTGGAGCGGCCGGGTCAGCAGTGGCCGGCTGCGCTCCTGCGAAAGCTCACCGGGCCGGGGCGGTGCGGCCGTAGACGCCGGGGCTGTGCCGGTAGGCGCTCGCCTGCAGGACCAGTGCCCGATGGCGGATCTGCGCCTGCTGGGCGGCACTGAGATGCCGCAGCCGGACCAGGTGCAGGGTCTCGTGGTCGTCCTCGTTCGCCCCGCTCCAGCCGACCGCCACGTTGCCCACTCCCGGGGCGTAGAACTTGTTCTGGAAGGCCCGGGGAACATCGGGCTCGAACTCCGCGATCTCGGTCACCTTGTGGTAGCACCCGGTGCTCACGCAGACGCGCTCGCCCGTGCGCAGGACCTTGGCGTGGTCGTCCCAGTTCACCGGTGCCGGGGCGTAGCCCTCGGCGTACGGTGCGGTGCCTGCTCGCGGCTCGGCGCGCATCATCACCCCGGCCGTGGCACCGGCCTGCCCTGCGATCCACGTCGGGGCCCCGACGAACCGGCCGTTCTCGTACTCCTCGGGGTACTCCCCCATGTGCCACACGTTGCCGGTGGCGTCCTGGGCGTAGAAGGAGATCTCCGCCTCGACCAGCGCTCCGTCGTCGAAGTCCTCCTCGTAGAGCACCGCAGTGCGCACACCGTCGACCCTCTTGGTCAGGTCGGTGACGGTGGCCACGACCCGGCGCTGGATGGTCTGCTCGCCGTCGAGCGCCGACCCACGCATCTCCCACTGGCGGCCGACCCGGTAGCCCATCCACCGGTTGTCGATGTGTGCCGACCCGGCCGTGAACGCCGCCCGGGCGTAGTCCCCTGCCACCACCGGGGCCGTCGCGCTCGCGTCCGTCGGACTGCCCCGGCCCGAGGGAGTGGCCGTGGTCCGACCTGCCGAGCCCGGGTTGCCGGACTGGCTGCAACCGAGCAGTGCCAGGGCCAGCAGGGACACCGCTGCAGGCATGACCGTCTGTCGCCTCATGCCCGTCACCTCCCACCGAGTCGAGACGTCGGTGCAGACGCCTTGCCAGCAGGGTGCGCCGGCCGAAGGTCCCCTGGCGATGGCCCAGTGGGGCCATCAACGACTCACTCAGCGCACGCGGGGCCTGCCCGGGGGCTCAGTCCTTCGGGGGCTCGATCTCGGACGGGCTGAGCTCTTCGACGTTGACGTCCTTGAAGGTCAGCACCTTGACGTTCTTGGCGAACCGGGCCGGGCGGTACATGTCCCACACCCAGGCGTCGGTCATGGTCACCTCGAAGAACACGTCACCCACCTCGGCCCGTGCCTTCACGTCGACCTGGTTGCACAGGTAGAAGCGCCGGTCGGTTTCCACGACGTACTTGAAGATCCCGACCACGTCGCGGTACTCGCGGTAGAGGTTGAGCTCCATCTCGGTTTCGTACTTCTCGAGGTCCTCGGCGCTCATGTCACTTCCTCCAGCGTGTCGAGATCCAGCTCCAGCTGCGGCTCCAGGCTGATCGTCTCAGGTGTCACCGGCAGGCCGGCAGCGCGGCGCACGTTGACGAACCGCCGCCGGTGCACCGGGCAGGGCCCGTGCTCCTCCAGGGCCAGCGTGTGCTCGGGGGTGATGTAGCCCTTGTGCGTGGCGAAGTCGTACGCCGGCCACTCCTCGTGCAGCGCCATCATGATCCGGTCCCTGGTGACCTTGGCGATCACCGAGGCCGCCGAGATGCAGGCCGCCACCCGGTCACCCTTCCAGATCGCCAGCCCGGGGACCCCCAGCCCATCGACCGGGAAGCCGTCGGTGAGCACGTAGGCCGGGCGCTCCTCCAGCAGGGCGATGCTGCGACGCAGGGCCTCCACGTTGGCCACGTGCATGCCGAGCCGGTCGCACTCGGTGTGGTCGACCACCACGACCGACCATGCCACCGCGCGCCTGATCACCTGCTCGTAGCAGCGCTCCCGCGCCCGCGCGGTCAGCAGCTTCGAGTCGGCCAGGCCGGGCACGCACCCGACCCGCCCCTCGGGCAGGATCGCCGCGGCGGCCACCAGCGGACCGGCGCAGGCGCCCCGGCCCGCCTCGTCGACACCGGCGACCGGGGCCAGGCCGGCACGACGCAACGCCCGCTCGTAGCCGTAGAGGCCGGCATCGCGGCGGATCGTCGTTCCGCGAGGCAGGGTGCTCATCTGCTGCTCATGAACCGTTCGGGACGTCCTGGAAGGTCGCAGGACGGTGGATGATCCTCATCCTCCCCCAGGGCCAGATCAGCGCAACCACCTTGCCGACGACGAGGTTGTCGGGCACGAAGCCGCCACCGGGGCCGCCCATGTGGCCCCGCGAGTCGTAGGAGTCCCCGCGGTTGTCCCCCATGACCCACAGGTGCCCGGGTGGGACGATCACGTCGAAGCGTGTCAGCGACGGCTTGGTGCCCTTGGGCAGGTAGGACCGCTCGTGCAGTGCCACGCCGTTGACCGTGATGTGGCCCTGCGCGTCGCAGCAGACCACTCGGTCACCGCCGACACCGATGACCCGCTTCACCAGGTGGCCGCCGCTGGGGTAGAGCCCGATCTTCTCCAGCACCTGCGCGACCGGGTTGGTCGGGCCCTGGGACTCCTCCTGGTCCAGCCATCCCCCGGGGTCCTTGAAGACCACGATGTCGCCCCGCTGCGGCGTACCGCTGCCCCAGTAGGAGACCTTCTCGACCAGGATCCGGTCGTTCTTGACGAACATCGGCTCCATCGAGGGCGAGGGGATGTAGAAGGCCTGGACGAAGAACATCTTGATGACGATCGCCAGCACCAGGGCGATGCCCAGGAGCAGGATCGTCTCCTGCCACAGCGGCAGGGGCTTCTTCTCCGGCTTCCGCGACTTCCCGTGACGCTTGCCGAACGGCTCGTCCACGGGGCTCACGAGGTGGAGCCTAGCCACGGGACAAAGGTGTCCCGGCTCGGGACACGCATCACGCCTCGCGGCGCTCCTTGATCTTCGCAGCCTTGCCGCGCAGGTTGCGCAGGTAGTACAGCTTCGCCCGCCGGACGTCGCCGCGGGTGACGACCTCGATCTTCTCGAAGATCGGCGAGTGCAGCGGGAAGGTGCGCTCGACACCCACACCGAAGGAGACCTTGCGCACCGTGAACGTGCGGCCGACGCCCGAGCCGTGGACGCGGATGACCACGCCCTGGAAGACCTGGACGCGGGAGCGGTTGCCCTCGACGACCTTCACGTGCACCTTGACGGTGTCGCCGGCGCGGAAGGCGGGGATGTCGTCGCGCAGGGACTGCGCGGACAGGCTGTCGATGACGTTGGTCATGATGTCTCCTCGCGAGTGCCACAGGTCACCCACGGAATCGGTGCTGGTCGATGCAGGCGGCCAGCGTCGTCACCGGGCGGTCCGCCCCCTGTGGCAGGTGGACCGCGGGCTCCCGGTGGTCCGGTCCGCCCTCGGCATGCTGGGCCGAGGAGCAAGTCTGCCAGATCGCCCGACCCGAACGGAAATCCGCCCGCGGACGGCGCCGGCTGCTCAGCGCCGGGGCTTGGTCATCCGGACCACGCCGGGCTCGTGCTCGCCGCGCAACCGGTAGCCGGCCCTGCGGTAGATCCGCTGGTTGCGGCGGCTGCCGGCGCCGGTGAACAGCTCGAAGCCGGTGGCCTCGGCCGGTGCGAGCGCCTCGATCCGCTCGAGCAGGGCGCGTCCGAGCCCGCGGCCCTGGAGGTCCGGGGCGACCATGAGCCGGCCGATGTCCCACAGGTCACCGTGCAGTCGGGCACGTACGGCACCCACGAGCCGCCCCTCCGCCCGGGCCACCAGCACCGTGTCGGTGGCCAGCCAGCGGCGGAGGTCGTCGTACTCCTCCGCCAGCGCCGGAACCGCCAGGCCTGGGTTGTCCCGCTGCTCCTGCACCCAGCAGGCCCGCTGCAGGGTGAACAGCTCCCCGGCGTCGGCGGGCTGCGCAGCCCGCACGACGAGGTGCTCGGCCAGGGCCGCCGGCGGCAGCAGGTCCGGGCGGCGGGTCGCGGTACGACGCTCCGCCTGCTGGCGTCGCCAGGCAGCGATGCGGGCATGGTCGCCGGACAGGAGCACCTCGGGCACCTCCCGACCGCGCCAGTGCGCGGGCTTGGTGTAGACGGGGTACTCCAGCAGGCCCTCGGCGTGGGACTCCTCCTCCAGCGAGGCGGCGTTGCCCAGGAAACCCGGCAGCAGCCTGACCACCGACTCCACCATCGCCAGCGCGGCCACCTCGCCGCCGTTGAGCACGTAGTCGCCCAGCGAGAGCTCCCGGACCTCGCACCGGTCGGCGGCCTCGTCGAGCACCCGCTGGTCGATGCCCTCGTAGCGGCCGCAGGCGAAGACCAGGTGCTCCCGCCCGGCCAGGTCAGCGGCCACCGGCTGGCTGAACCGCTCCCCCGCCGGGGTCGGCACGACCAGCACGGTGCCGGGCCGCAGCAGCTCGTCGAGCGCCTCACCCCAGGGCTCGGGCTTCATCACCATCCCCGCGCCGCCACCGTAGGGCGTGTCGTCGACCGTGCGGTGGCGGTCGTGGGTCCACGAACGCAGGTCGTGGACACAGAGGTCGAGGAGTCCCGACCTCTGCGCCCTCCCGGGGAGCGACAGCCCGAGCGGCGCGAGGTAGTCGGGGAAGATGGTGACGACGTCGATCCTCACGGGCTGATCCTCACTCGGCCAGGAGGCCGGGCCTGTCGTCCACGACGATCCTGCCCGCGGGGACGTCGACGGTGGGCACGAGCGCGGCCACGAACGGGAAGAGCACCTCGCGTCCGGCCACGTCGATGCGCAGCAGGTCCTGGGCCGCTCCGTGCACGATCCCGCTGACGGTCCCCACCGGTTCGCCGGCCAGGTCCTCCACGGCCAGGCCGACGAGCTGGTGGTCGTAGAACTCGTCGGGGTCCTCGGGCGTCTCGGCCGGGTCCACCGGCACGGTGAGGCGCCGACCCCGGGCGGTCTCGGCAGCGGTGCGGTCGCCGAGCTCGGCGAAACGGACCAACAACCGGCCCTGGTGCCATCGGGTGGCGGCCACGGTGAGCCTGGACGGCACCCGGTCGTCCGGGCGATCGGTGCTCACCTCGAGCACCGCCCCCACCGCGAAACGCCGGTCCGGCTCGTCGGTGAGCGGCTCCACCGAGACCTCACCGGTGATGCCGTGGGCGCGACCGAGCCGCCCGACGACGACATGCTCCTCCGCGCCGGCGCCCATGCCGGTGGCCCGCGCCTCGGTCAGCGCCGGCGGTCGACGTCGACGAAGTCGATCCGCGCGCCCGAGCGCCCCGCCAGACCGTTGATCACGGTGCGGAACGCGGTGGCGGTGCGGCCGCCGCGCCCGATCACCTTGCCGAGGTCATCGGGGTTGACCCGCACCTCGAGGATCGACCCGCGCCGCAGCTGCTTGTCGCGCACGGTGACGTCGTCGGGGTGGTCGACGATGCCGCGGACGAGGTGCTCGAGCGCTTCGGCCAGCATCGGCTCAGGCCTCGTCGGTGGTGCCGGACGAAGCCTCCTCGGAGCCCGCCTCGGGGGCAGCCTCGGCGGGCGCAGCCTCCGCAGGCGCAGCCTCCGCAGGCGCCTCCGCCCGGGGCTCCTCGGCGGCCTTCCTGGCGGCGGCCTTCCTCGTGGTGACCGCCTCGGCCTTCGGCTCGTTGGCGGCGTCCTTGAGGGCCTCGTTGAAGATCTCGGTCTTGTCGCGCTTCGGCTCAGCGGTGCGCAGGCTGCCCTCGGCACCCGGCAGGCCCTTGAACTTCTGCCAGTCGCCGGTGACCTTGAGCAGCGCCTCCACGGCCTCGGACGGCTGGGCGCCGACGCCGAGCCAGTACTGGGCCCGCTCGGACTGCAGCTCGATGAACGAGGGCTCCTGCTTCGGGTGGTACTTGCCGATCTCCTCGATGACCTTGCCGTCCCGCTTCTTGCGGGAGTCGACGACGACCACGCGGTAGTAGGGCTGGCGGATCTTGCCCAAGCGCTTCAGGCGAATCTTGACGGCCACGTCTGTGGTGTCTCCTTGAGTGTCTGGTTCGGGTGAGCAGCCCGCTCCCCGCGTGGGGGCACTGGGGCCGGCGGCTCGGTGGACGCTGCACGGGCGGATGAGAGGGGCCGCGCGCACAGGACTCAGCCCGACATTGTGCCAGACCCGGGGGCCGGGCCCGAAATCGGAGCCCGGTGCCGCTTCGTCCCGCCCGAGCGACGGCGATAGCGTCCGGGGCATGACTGCGATGCGCTTCCGGGGACCGGTGCTGCCCGACGGCGAGCCGCGCGACCTCTACGTCGTCGACGGCCCCGACGGGGGGACCATCACCTACGAGAGGCAGGCGGGCGCCGAGCTCGTGGCCGAGGGTTGGATCGTCCCCGGGCTGGTGGACGCGCACTGCCACGTCGGGCTCGACGCGCAGGGCGGGGTCAGCGACGAGGAGGCGGAGCAGCAGGCGGTCGCCGACCGGGACGCGGGCGCCCTGCTGCTGCGCGACTGCGGCTCGCCGGTGGACACCAGCTGGGTGCACGACCGCGAGGACCTCCCCCGGCTGATCCGTGCCGGACGCCACCTGGCCCGCCCGAAGCGCTACATCCGCAACTACGCGCACGAGATCGAGCCCCACGAGCTGGCGTCGTACGTCGCCCAGGAGGCCCGGCGCGGGGACGGCTGGGTCAAGCTGGTCGGTGACTGGATCGACCGCGAGGTCGGTGACCTGGCCCCGCTGTGGCCGCGCGAGGCACTGGACGAGGCCATGCGGGTGGCGCACGCGCACGGCGCCCGGGTCACCGCGCACGTCTTCGGCGAGACGGCGCTGCCGGACCTCATCGGTGCCGGGATCGACTGCATCGAGCACGGCACCGGTCTCTCCACCGACCTGATCGACACCATGGTCGCCAACGAGGTGGCGCTGGTGCCGACGGCGATGCAGCTGCAGAACTTCCCGGTCTACGCCCAGCAGGCCGGCTCGAAGTTCCCCAGGTACGCCGACCACATGCTCGACCTGCACGCACACCGGCGGGACACCATCATGTCCGCGCACGACGCGGGGGTGCCGATCTACGCGGGCACCGATGCCGGTGGTGTGCTCGCCCACGGCCAGATCGCCGGCGAGATCCGGGAGCTGGCGGCGTACGGGATGAGCCCGTTCGAGGCGCTGGGCGCCGCCTCGTGGAGGGCGCGCACCTGGCTCGGTCTCGACGACAACCTGTGCGAGGGCACCACCGCCGACTTCGTGGTCTACCCCCGCGACCCGCTGGCGGATCTCTCGGTGGTCGCCGAACCCGGCGTGGTGGTGCTCCGTGGCCGGGTCGTCGCCTCGGCGGTCACCGGGGCGTAGTCGGCGGGCGTCACCGGTCCCGGCCGCAGCTGGCCGCCGGCCACGGGGATGTCGACGACGTGGCCGTCGTGCACCAGCTGGACGCCGGTGATGCTCGGCAGCTGGGTGACCGTGTCCGTGATCTGGCCGATGGCGAGCACCTGCTCCGAGACGCCGAGGCGGTTGAACCGGGTGGGCAGGCGCACGTAGGCGATCCCGGCCCGCACCTCGGTGACCGGCACCCCCCCGTCCCCGGCGAGCGCGGAGCGGTAGCCCCCGGCCAGCTCGCGGTGGGTGAGCGGCGCGACCAGCGCGGCCAGCACCGCCCGGACTCCCTGACCGGGACCGGCCGGCCGGTAGACGCGGACCAGCTCGTCGCGGCGGACCAGGAAGACCTCGACCAGCCGGGTCCCGCTCGGCGTCGCGCTGGCGGTCGGATGCCGCAGCCGGCCCGGCCCGACCACCACCGGGTGGTCCTGCACGTGCACCGAGCACCCGGCACCGAGCAGCATCAGCACTCCGGCGAGCAGGCAGGCCAGCCCGCGCGTCATGCCCGCACCCCCCGGACCGGAAGCCGCACCACGAAGCGCGCCCCGCCGCCGGGACGGCCCTCCACGTGGATGGAGCCGCCGTGCCAGAGCACGTGCTGCCGCACGATCGCCAGGCCGAGGCCAACTCCTCGGGTGCCGTCGGACGAGCCGCGCCGGGCGAAACGTTCGAAGACGCGTTCGCGGTCGACCGGACGGACACCGGGGCCCTGGTCGTCCACGCTGATCACCGCCTCGCCGTCGTCCGCCGACACCAGCACCGCGGTGCACCCTCCTCCGTGCACCTCGGCGTTCTGCACCAGGTTGGTGACCACGCGCTCGAGCCGGCGCTTGTCGCCCTCGATCTGGACCCGCTCCGCACCGGGGGCGACCTCGGTGACGTGGCGGCGGGCAGCGGCGTCCGCGGCGCGACAGGTGAGGTCGGCGATGACCAGCGGCTCGGTGTCGCGCTCCCCGGAGGTGTAGTCCCGCGAGATCTCGATCAGGTCCACCACCAGCACGCGGAAGCGGTCGAGGTCGGTGACCAGCAGGTCGAGGGGCTCGCGCAGTCGTTCCGGCAGCTCCGCCCGGCGCCGGGCGAGGATCTCGGCGGAGTTGAGCATGGTCGTCAGCGGCGTGCGCAGCTCGTGGCTGACGTCCGCGGCGAAGCGCGCGTCGGCGGCGACCCGCTGGGCGAAGGCGTCGGCGGTGCGGTTGAAGGAGCGCGCCAGTCCGACCAGGTCGGGATCGCGCTCCTCCAGCCGGACCCCGAGGTCTCCCTGGGCGAACGCCTCCGCAGCACCGGTGAGCTTGCGCAGCGGCCGGAAGGCGCGCCGGCTCGCGTAGCGGCCCGCCATCAGGCCGGCCGCGGACGTTCCCGCGGCCACGGCCACGAGCGTGATGGCGAGCACGTGGTAGGTGTGGTCGAGGTCCGCGAGCGGGAACAGCTCGAACAGCGCGTCACCGTGGCGGCGCAGGGGGACACCGACGAGCAGGTACTTGCTGCCGTCGATGACCGTGACCTGCTCGGTGACCGATCCGCCGACCACGTGGCTGCGCAGCTCGCCCGGGAGCATCGACGGGTCCCGGGAGAGCAGCGAGGAGTACCACTGCCCGTCGTGCAGCACGAGAAGGGCGGAGCCGACCGCCTTGGGCAGGCTGTCGATGACCGAGGCCACGGAGCCGTCCCGCGCGGCCAGGCGGGCAGCGAGCACCTGGGCGTTGTCGTTGGCCTCCACCTGGGCCACCGCCTGCCGCTGGTCGAGCAGGTCCCGGGTGACCAGCACCCAGGTGACGGCGGCGAGCAGCGCCGAGAGCAGCAGGGCCATCAGCCCGAAGGCGATCGTGACGCGATCCCGCAGTCCGAGCCGGACCCGCGGCAGGTGGCGGGGCAACTCCTCAGCCGCCCGGGGTGACCAGCCGGTAGCCGAGTCCCCGCGCCGTGACGACGTGGCGCGGATTGGCCGGGTCGCGCTCGATCTTCGTACGCAGCCGCCGGATGTGCACGTCGACCAGGCGGTTGTCCCCGAAGTAGCCGTAGCCCCAGACCCGCTCGAGCAGGTGCTCACGGCTGCACACCCGCCCCTCGTGCCGGGCCAGCTCGGCGAGCAGCCGGAACTCCGTCCGGGTCAGCGGGAGGAGCTCACCGCCGCGCCGCACGGTGCCCTCGTCGACGTCGATCTCGAGGTCGTCGACCACCACCCGGGAGGACGCCGGCTCGGCCGAGGCCTGGGCGCGGCGCAGCAGCGCGCGGATGCGGGCGGAGAGCTCCTTGGCCACCAGCGGCTTGGTGACGTAGTCGTCGGCGCCCGCCTCGAGCCCCGCCACCACGTCGTGGCTGTCGGTCCGGGCGGTGACCATGATCACCGGTACGGCGGAGTCGCGGCGGATGCCGCGGCAGACGGCGAAGCCGTCGGTGTCGGGCAGCATCAGGTCCAGCAGCACCACGTCCGGAGGGTCCGCTTCCAGGGCCTGCAGGCCCGCGCAGCCGGTGGCCGCTTCGGCCACCTCGTAGCCCTCGTCCTCCAGGGCCAGCCGGAGGACCCGGCGTACTCGGGGGTCGTCCTCGACCAGCAGGACATGGCGCTTCACACCCTTACTGTGCCCCGCCTACCGATCGGTCACAAACCGCGCATTGCAGCCATGTTGCGAATGTTGCGATTCGTCACAAATCCGTCATGTTCCTACATGTCCGATGACGGCCCCGTGGCAACCGCGTGACAGTGGCCCCGCGGGCATTGCTGCCGGGGTGGCCTGTTCCTAGCGTGCGCCTCCGAGGAGGAGACATGCCCAACAACATGAAGCGCGCCGGGCTCAGCTCGGTGGCCGTCATCTCCATGTTCGCCCTCGCTGCCTGTGGTTCCTCGGGTAGCGCTGGCGGCAACGGTGGCGGCAACGGCCAGAGCGCCCAGAACGGCGGTACCAAGGGGGCGGTGTCCGGCGGAACCCTGAACATGCTCGGTCAGGGTGACGTGGACTACATGGACCCCAACATCAGCTACTACTCGATCGGATACCTCGGCCTCCGGCCGTGGAGCCGGCAGTTGTTCACCTACCCGGCGACCCCGGGCAAGACGACCACCGCGGTCCCGGACCTCGCCACGCAGATGCCCACGACGGGTAACGGCGGGGTCAGCAAGGACGGCAAGACCTACACGATCACCATCCGCAAGGGCGCGAAGTGGAACACCAGCCCCGCCCGGCAGGTGACCGCGGCCGACGTGGTGCGTGGCGTCAAGCGCACCTGCAACCCGACGCAGCCCTTTGGTGGCACGCCTGACTTCGCCACCCTGATCGTCGGCTACCAGAAGTTCTGCGACGGCTTCTCCAAGGTCTCGTCGGCGAGCGCCGCAGCCCAGGCCAGCTACATCAACAAGACGCCGCTGCCCGGCGTCGTGGCCAAGAACCAGCTGACCGTGCAGTTCAAGCTGACCAGCCCGGCGTCGTACTTCGTCGACATGCTGACCCTGCCGGCGTTCTCGCCCGCCCCGGTCGAGCAGCTGAAGTACCTGCCGGCGAGCAGCCAGCAGGCCCAGCACACGATCTCCGACGGGCCGTACCAGGTCCAGTCGTACAACCCGACCAAGAGCATCGTCTACACGCGCAACCCGGCCTGGAGCCGCAGCTCCGACCCGATCCGGCACGCGTACGTCGACAAGATCGTCGTCGACGAGACGGTGAGCCAGACCTCGGCGCTGCAGCAGCTGCAGACCGGCAGCGCGAACGCCGACATGGGCTTCGACGACTTCCCGCCGGCCTCGCAGATCCCGAGCCTGCTGGCGAGGAAGGACCCGAACCTGAACCTGGGTCCGACGGCGTCGAGCAACCCCTACATCGTGTTCAACACCGTCTCGCCGAACAACAGCAAGGCGCTGCAGAAGAAGCAGGTCCGGCAGGCCCTGGAGTACGCGATCAACCGCAACGACCTGATCCGCGTGATCGGCGGCCCCAAGCTCAACCCGCCGCTGACCCACGTGCTGCCGCCCAACATCGTCGGGTCGCAGAACAACAACCCCTACCCGTACAACACGAACAAGGCCAAGCAGCTGCTCAAGCAGGCCGGCTTCACGAACGGGTCGACCCTGAAGATGCTCTACCGGCCCTCGTCGGAGTCGAGCCGCAAGATCTTCCAGGTGGTCCAGCAGGACCTCGGGAAGCTCGGCATCAAGGTCAGCGGCGTGCCGTCGCCCGACGCGGACTTCTACACGAAGTACCTCGAGGTGCCCTCGGTGGCCAAGCGTGGGGTCTGGGACCTCGCTCTCGCCGGATGGGGCGCGGACTGGTACGGCAACGGAGCGCTGTCCTTCTTCGGCCCGCTGTTCAACGGCGCCTCGGCGTACCCCCCCACCGGCAGCAACTTCGGCTTCTACAACAACCCGAAGGTCGACCAGCTGATCCAGCAGGCATCGACGGCGAAGTCGGAGAGCCAGGCTGCGGCGACGTGGGAGAAGGCCGACCGGCAGGTGATGGCGGACGCTGCGTTCTTCCCGATCACCAACCCGCAGCAGCCGAACTACCACGCGAGCCAGGTGCACAACGCCGTGTACGTCCCCGCCATCCAGAACTTCGACCCGACGAACGTCTGGCTGGACAAGGCGAAGCAGGGCGGCTGAGCCCAGAGCTTCGAAGCTCTGAGTTCGGCAATCCGAACCCGGAAAGGAAAACCAGGTGGCTCTCCTCGAGGTGAACGACCTCCAGGTCTCGTTCAACACCCCCGACGGCGTGGTTCGGGCAGTCCGTGGAGTGTCGTTCACCGTCGAGGCGGGCCAGACCCTGGGCATCATCGGCGAGTCCGGATCAGGCAAGAGCGTTGCGACGCAGAGCCTGACCGGACTCGTCGCCGGGGCCACGGTCTCCGGCACGGCGATGTTCGACGGACTCGACCTGCTGCACGCGTCGCCCCGCGAGATGCGCCGCATCCGCGGCCGGCAGATCGGGATGATCTTCCAGGACCCGCTCTCCAGCCTGCACCCGTGCTTCACCGTGGGCTGGCAGATCACGGAGATGATCCGTGCCCACGAGCAGGTCTCACGCAAGAAGGCACGGAACCGCGCCGTCGAGCTGCTCGACCTCGTGCGGATCCCGAATGCCCGCAGCAGGGTCGACGACTACCCCCACCAGTTCTCCGGTGGCATGCGGCAGCGGGTGATGATCGCGATGGCGATGGCGCTCAACCCCGCCCTGCTGATCGCCGACGAGCCCACCACCGCCCTGGACGTCACCGTCCAGGCCCAGGTGCTCCAGGTGATGCAGGACGTGCAGCGCGAGTTCGGCACGGCGATCATCCTGATCACCCACGACCTCGGCGTGATCGCCGACGTCGCCGATGAGGTGGTGGTGATGTACGCCGGCAAGGTCATGGAGCGGGCCCGCCGTCGCGACATCTTCTACCAGTACCACCACCCCTACACCGAGGGTCTGCTCTCCTCGCTGCCCGCGCGCGGCGGCACCCGTGAGCGGCTGACCCCGATCCCCGGCAACCCGCCGAGCCTGCTGGCCGAGCTGGACCCCTGTCCGTTCGTGCCGCGCTGCCCCTACGTCTTCGACCGCTGCCGCAGCGAGGTCCCCCCGCTGGCACCGGTCCATCCCGACGAGCAACACCGCTCCGCCTGCTGGCTGGCGCCGGATCGTGCCCGCAGCCGCGGCTCCGCCAGCTCCGACCCCGCCCCCGACATCGCACCGGTGACCCCATGACCGATCGCAACCCGCACCCGGGCGCGAGCCCCGCCGACAACCCCGGCCACGAGGCCACCCAGGCGACCTCCGAGACGTTGCTGCACGCCGAGGACGTGCGGAAGTACTTCCGCGTCCGCGGCGGGGCAGGCGCGTCCCGGGCCGAGGTCAAGGCCGTGGACGGAGTCTCGATCGACGTGCGCCGCGGCGAGACGCTGGGCCTGGTGGGCGAGACCGGTTGCGGCAAGTCCACCCTGGCGCGCTGCCTGACCCGGCTCTACGACCTCACCTCGGGCAAGGTCGTCTTCGAGGAGCGCGACATCTCCGACCTCTCCCGGCGGGAGCTGCGCCCCGTCCGCCGGGAGATGCAGATGATCTTCCAGGACCCCTACGGCTCGCTGAACCCCCGCCGGCGTGTGGGCTCGATCATCGGTGACCCGTTCTCGATCCACAACATCGGCAACCGCAAGGACCGCAAGGCCAAGGTCCAGGACCTCATGGAGCTGGTGGGTCTCAACCCCGAGCACTACAACCGCTTCCCCGCGGAGTTCTCCGGCGGGCAGCGGCAGCGCATCGGCGTGGCCCGCGCCCTGGCGCTGCGTCCCCGGCTGATCGTGTGTGACGAGCCGGTCTCGGCACTGGACGTGTCGATCCAGGCGCAGGTGCTCAACCTGCTGACCGACCTGCAGCGGGAGTTCGACCTCACCTACGTGTTCATCACCCATGACCTGTCCGTGGTGCGCCACGTGAGCGACCGGATCGCGGTGATGTACCTCGGCAAGGTGATCGAGGTCGCCCCCACCGACGACATCTTCGAGACCACCCGGCACCCCTACACCAAGGCGCTGCTGTCCGCCCTCCCGGTGCCGGACCCCGACGCCGCCGACAGTCGCGAGCGCATCGTGCTGACCGGCGACCTGCCCTCCCCCATCAACCCACCCCAGGCCTGCCGGTTCCACCCCCGGTGCCCGAAGGCGCAGGAGATCTGCGCACGCGAGGAGCCGCCGCTCGTCCCCGTGCTCGGCGACGACGGGTCGCACCTGACCGCGTGCCACTTCCCGCTCGAGGTCGGCGAGAGCCTGCGCCCTGCCGTCGAGGCCACCGGTCCCGAGAGAGGAGTGACCCGATGAGCACCGGAAGCGCCGAGGTCGACGCCCCTGCCGACGTCGACCAGGATGTTGCCGGCGTCGCCCCGCGCGTCCAGGGCCGCAGCCCCTGGCTGCTCGCCTGGCAGCGCCTGCGCCGCGACCGGGTGGCGATGATCTCGCTGGTGGTGATCGTGCTGATCGCCGTGATCGCCGTGATCGCGCCGGTCTTCGCCGGGATCACCGGTCACCCGCCGAACCAGCAGTACCTGCAGCAGGGCACCACGACCGCAGGGCTTCCGGTGGGACCGAACGGCACCTTCTGGTTCGGCGCCGACGACCTCGGCCGGGACATCCTGGTGCGGATCGCCTACGGCGCGAGGATCTCCCTGGGCGTCGGCGTCGCCGCCACGCTGCTGACCGTCGCGATCGGTGTCGTCGTCGGGCTCGCCGCAGGCTTCTTCCGCGGCGCGGTCGACACGGTGCTCGCCCGCTTCGTCGACGTCATCCTCTCCGTGCCCTTCTTCCTGGTGGCCATCGCGCTGGTCTCGATCGCCGGTCCGGGCCTGACCATGACGGTGCTCGTCATCGGCGCCTTCAGCTGGGCGTCGGTGGCCCGCATCGTCCGCGGCCAGGTGCTGTCGATCCGCGAGCGTGAGTACGTCGAGGCGGCGCGGTCACTGGGGGCCACCGACATGCGGATCATGTTCGTCGACGTGCTGCCCAACGTGCTCGCCCAGGTGATCGTCTACACGACGTTGCTGATCCCCGTGGTGATCGTCACCCAGGCGGCGCTGTCGTTCCTCGGGCTCGGGCTGCAGCCGCCCACGGCCGACTGGGGCGGCATGATCGCCGAGTCGCAGAACTTCTACCAGGTGGCCTGGTGGTTCCCGGTGTTCCCCGGCCTCGCCCTGCTGATCACCACGCTTGCCTTCAACCTCTTCGGTGACGGCGTCCGCGATGCCTTCGACCCGCGGTCCGGCCGGGCCGCGTAGACGGGAGTCACCACGTGATCCGGTTCCTGATCCTCCGCACTCTCCAGGGCCTCCTCGTGCTCTGGCTGATCACCATGGCCGTGTTCGCCCTGTTCTTCATGGTGCCGAGCAACGTCGCGCGCACGCTCGCCGGACGGCAGGCGACCCCGAAGACCATCGAGCTGATCGCGCACCGCCTCGGCCTCGACCAGCCGATCTGGAAGCAGTACTGGGACTTCATCAGCAACGCGTTCCACGGCGACCTCGGCTACGACTACTACCACCAGGTGCCGGTCACCCACATCATGGCCCAGGCACTGCCGATCACGATCTCGCTGGCGGTCGGCGCGGCTGTCATCTGGATGGTGCTCGGCGTCTTCAACGGCGTCATCTCGGCGGTGCACCCGCGCTCGGTCGCCGACCGTTCGATGACGGTCTTCGCCCTGTTCTTCTACTCGATGCCGTCGTTCTTCCTCGGCATCATGTTGCTGTACTTCCTCTACTTCAAGCTCACCCTCGCGGGCTTCAAGTGGTTCCCGGCCGGCGGCTACTCACCGCTCAGCGCAGGTGCGGGTCCGTGGTTCCAGCACATGATCCTGCCCTGGCTGACGCTGGCGCTGGTGCTGGCGGCGACGTACACACGCCTCACGCGCAGCTCGATGCTCGACGTGCTCGGCGAGGACTACATCAAGACCGCGCGCAGCAAGGGGCTCCGCGAACGCCGCGTGGTCTACCGGCACGCCCTCCGGAGCGCGTTGACCCCGGTGGTCACCCAGTTCGGCATCGACCTGGGCCAGCTCATCGGCGGCGTGGTGATCACCGAGACGGTGTTCAGCCTGCCCGGCCTCGGCAAGACCGCGATCGACGCGATCAACCAGCAGGACCTCCCGGTGATCATCGGGATCGTCCTGTTCGCGTCCACGTGCGTGGTGGTGGCGAACATCCTGGTCGACATCGTCTACGCCATGCTCGATCCGCGGGTGCGCCTCTGACCGATCTGCGGCGGTAGGCCCGGGTTCGGAACGCGCGGCTAGCCCGTTGACGCTATGGCAACCCATCCCGGTCTCGGCGTTGGGTGGTGGTGCAGTCTGCCGCCCGACCCCGGGGAGAGCCATGACGATCCTGAACCGCCACCGATCCGCCCTCGCCGTGGCCACCACCGGTGTGCTGGCCGCCGCCGGCCTCGCGGCGAGTCCCGTCGCTGTCGCGCAGGGTGGCGCTGCCCACCGGCACGCCCCCGCGGCCCGGATGACCGTGGTCGCCCGAGGTCTGAACAACCCTCGCCTGCTGACGATGAGCGGGCACGCTCTGTACGTGGCCGAGGCCGGCCGGGGCGGCGGGAAGAAGCACTGCATCCCCACCGACGAGGGCAAGAAGTGCGTGGGCATGACCGGCTCGATCACCTGGCTCCGGGGCGGCAAGCAGCGGCGCGTCGTACGTCACCTGCCGTCGCTCGCGGCGCCGGACCACACCGCCGCCCTGGGTCCGGCCGACGTGCTGGTCCGAAGCGGTCATGTGGTCATCTCGATGGGGGCCGGCATCGACAAGCACCAGCGCCGCATGCTCGGCACTGGCGGGCGCATGCTCGGCACGATCATCCGGACATCGCTGGCCAACCCGGGCCACCGCGGCATGATGGCCGACGTCGTGCAGTTCGAGTGGAAGCACAACCCCGACCACAGCAAGGCGCACGACAGCGACCCGACCGGGATCGCGCCGACCCGGCACGCGATCATGCTCACCGACTCCGGGGGCAATGACCTGCTGCGCATCCACCGCACGGGGGGCACCCGCACGGTGGCGGTCTTCCCTGACCGCATGGTGAGCAACCCGCTGCCCGGGCCGGCGATGGTCCCGATGCAGGCCGTGCCGACCGCGGTGGCCCGCGCCCGGCACGCGTGGTTCGTCAGCCAGCTGACCGGGTTCCCGTTCCCGGTCGGGGCCTCGAACATCTACCGGCTGCGTCCCGGTCACAAGCCGCAGGTCTGGGCCCGAGGGCTCACCAACGTCACCGACATCGCCTGGCACAAGGGACGGCTCTACGCCGTCCAGATCGCCGACAGCGGCCTGCTCCCGGTGTTCACGCAGGGCAAGCCCGCGATCGGGTCCCTGATCCGGGTGCACCGGGGCGACAACAGCTCGCCGCACGTGGTGGCCGGCGGCCTGACCGCGCCGTACGGCGTGGCCCTGCGCGGCAGCTCGGCCTACGTCACCACCTGCAGCGTCTGCCCCGGTGGCGGCCAGGTCGTGCGGGTGCCGATCCGCTGAGGAGCGCGGCGAGTTCTGATTCACTGCGATCCGCAGGTCCACCGGGCGTGTCGACCTGCGGACCGTAGTGAGGCTCGCCGCCCGGCAGCACGGCGACGCCCGGCAGCACGGCGACGCCCGGCAGTGCGCCGACGCCTGGCAGCACGTCCTGCCCGGCTGGAGGGGGTAGCACCTACTTCAGGTACTTGTCCAGGCCGGCCGGCAGCTGGAAGTCCGCGGGGTCGAACTCCGCCGCGGACCCATCACCGTCGCCGTCGGCGGGGAGCCCGAAGGGGTTGGCCGCCGGGGCCGGCTCACGTGTCGCCCCGGCCTCCTGCTGCGCCCGCTTCGCGGGGTTGCCCGACCGGCGCTTGCCCTTGCCCTTCTTGGTCTGCGGGGCCTGACGCGCCTTGGCCCGCTTGCCGAGCGCCATGCCGGGCGACCCCGGCATCCCGAGCCCTCCGCCTCGCGCCATCTGCATCATCATCTTGCGCGCCTCGAAGAACCGGTCGACGAGCTGGTTGACGTCGGAGACCTGGCGGCCCGACCCGCGGGCGATGCGCGCGCGTCGGGAGCCGTCGATGATCTTCGGGTTCGCGCGCTCCGCCGGGGTCATCGACTGGATGATCGCCTGGATCCGGTCGATCTCGCGCTCGTCGAAGTTCTCGAGCTGGTCGCGGAACTGGCCCATGCCGGGCAGCATCCCGAGCATCTTGCTCAGCGAGCCCATCTTGCGGACCTGCTGCATCTGCTCGAGGAAGTCGTCGAGGGTGAACTCGCCGCCCTGGCCGGACAGCTTCGCGGCGGCCTTGGCGGCCTGCTCGGCGTCGAACGCCTTCTCGGCCTGCTCGATCAGGGTGAGCAGGTCGCCCATGTCGAGGATGCGGGAGGCCATCCGGTCGGGGTGGAAGAGGTCGAAGTCGGTGAGCTTCTCGCCGTTGGAGGCGAACATCACCGGCCTGCCGGTCATCTGCCGGATCGACAGCGCGGCGCCACCGCGGGCATCGCCGTCGAGCTTGGTCAGCACCACGCCGTCGTAGCCGACCCCGTCGAGGAACGCCTGGGCGGTGTTGACGGCGTCCTGGCCGATCATCGCGTCGACGACGAAGAGGATCTCGTCGGGCTGTACGGCGTCGCGGATGTCGGCCGCCTGCCGCATCATCTCCTCGTCGATGCCCAGCCGGCCGGCCGTGTCGACGATCACCACGTCGTGCAGCGTCCGGCGCGCCTCCTCGACCCCGCCGCGGGCCACCGCGACCGGGTCGCCGACCCCGTTGCCCGGCTCGGGCGCGTAGACGGTCACGCCTGCGCGCTCACCGTTGACCTGCAGCTGGTTGACGGCGTTGGGACGCTGCAGGTCCGCGGCCACGAGCATCGGGCTCTTGCCCTGGTCCCTGAGCCACAGCGCGAGCTTGGCGGCCAGCGTGGTCTTGCCCGCGCCCTGCAGGCCGGCGAGCATGATCACCGTCGGCGGAGTCTTGGCGAAGCGCAGCCGGCGGGTCTCGCCGCCGAGGATCTCGATCAGCTCGTCGTTGACGATCTTGATGATCTGCTGCGCCGGGTTCAGCGCCTGGGAGACCTCCACGCCGCGGGCGCGCTCCTTCACCCGCCCGACGAACTCCTTGACGACGGGCAGCGCGACATCGGCCTCGAGCAGGGCGAGACGGATCTCGCGCGCGGTGGCGTCGATGTCGGACTCGGACAGCCGGCCCTTGCCGCGCAGGTTCTTGAACGTGTCGGCAAGGCGGTCGGACAGGGTGGCGAACACGGGTGGGCAATCCTCAACGGGTCAGGGTGTGGACCGGCCCTCAAGGGTAGCCGCCCGCAGCAGCGCTGTCCGAACCTCCCGCTCGGCGGCCTCCGCCCGGGCCCCCTCGAGCGGGCTGCCGGACGGTTCCCGGACGTAGAAGACGTCGACCGCCTGCGGGCCGACGGTGTCCACGTGCGCGGAGACCACCTGCAGGCCCAGGGCGGCCAGGACGCGGCAGACGGTCGCGACCGTGCCCGGACGGTCGTCGGCGCGCACCTCCAGCACCGTGGCCCGCCGCGATGCCCCGGGGCGTACGACGACCAGCGGACCGGGCCGACCAGCAGCCGGTGCGGCAGCCGGTGCCGCAGCCGGTGCAGCAGCCGGCGGCATCGCCATCCGGGACTCCCCCGCGACGATCGCCTCGAGCCGCTGCCGGAGCACGGCGGCGTCGGCGACGGTGCCGGCCACCTGCCAGACGGAGACGCCGAGGTCGTCCACGGTCCACGCCCGCGCCGCACGCACCGGGGCGGACCGGACCGCCAGCATCGCGGCGGCGTCCGCGAGCAGCCCGACCCGGTCCCGGGCGATGACCACCACCTCGCTGCCGTCCTCGCATTGCTCGACCGCGACCCAGGGGTGGTCCGGGTCCCGGCGCACCGCCTCGGGGATGGCCAGCGGGCAGCGCTCCGGCGGTGCGGGGGGAGCCGTCCGCTGCGAGAGCACGGCCGCTGCCCGGGAGACGAGCTCGTCGACCAGCCCGGCCCGCCACCGGCTCCACGCCTGCTCCCCCGTGGCCCGCGCGTCCGCCTCGGTGAGGGCGGCGAGCAGGGCGAGCTGCTCGCCGTTGCTCACGCACGCCGTGACCGCCTCCGCGGTGTCGGGGTCGTCCAGGTCGCGCGTGGTCGCGAGCCGCGCGAGCAGCAGGTGGTGGCGCACCAGCGTGCCGACCAGCTCGGCGTCGGCCGCCGCGAGGCCCACCCGGGTCGCCACGGCCCGCGCCACGGGTTCGCCGGCCCGGCTGTGGTCGTCTCCGGGCACTGCCTTGCCCAGGTCGTGCAGCAGTGCTGCGAGGAGCAGGACGTCGGGACGGGCGACCCGGCGGAGCAGCCGCGCGGCCTCGACGCACGTCTCCACCAGGTGCCGGTCGACGGTGTAGCGGTGCAGGGGGGTCGCGTGGGGCAGCAGCCGGACCGCCTCCCACTCCGGCAGCAGGCGGGCGAGGGCGCCGGTCTCCTCCAGCGTCTCCCAGACCGCCAGCAGGCCCGGTCCGGCCGCGAGCAGCCGGACGAGCAGGTCACGTGCCGACGGCGGCCACGGCTCGGGCAGGTAGGGAACCTCCCGGGCCAGCCGTGCCGCGGTGTGCGGGGCGAGCACCAGACCCCGTTCGGCCGCCTCGGCCGCGCAGCGCAGCAGCAGGGCAGGGTCGCGGCCGGGACGAGCGGCCGCCGTGAGGACCACCTCCTCCTCGTGGATGGCGACCCCCTCGCCGATGGGACGCAGCACCGGGCGGCGAGGTCCGACCGGCGCGGGGCGGCGGAGCACCGCCTCGGCGCGTCGCCAGACCAGCCGGGACACGTGCGCCAGCCGGCGCCCCAGCCCGCGCACGTGCTGCTGCGCGGCCAACGCGTCGGGCAGGCCCAGCCCGTCGGCAAGCGTCGGCCAGAGCTCCGGCACCACCCGGTCGGTCGCCCGGCCGGCGGCGTCCTGCACCACGTCGCGCACGTCGAGCAGCGCCTGCCGGCACCGCTCGAGGTCGGTGTGCGGCACGTCCACCAGCCAGGCGGCCGCCAGCGCCTTGAGCACGGTGGCGTCCCGGAGCCCCCCGGCGGAGTCCTTCAGGTCGGGCACCGCGACGTGCGCGAGCTCGCCGGAGCGTCGGGCGCGCGCCTCGGCGAGCGCGTGCAGCTCGCCCAGGCGCGCGCGTGCGTCCCGCCGCCACCGGGTCAGCACGGCGCTGCGCAGCCGCAGGGCCAGCTCGGCGTCCCCGGCGACCGGCCTGACGTCGAGGAGGCCCATCGCCACGCGCAGGTCGGCCCCGGCCTGCTCGACGACGCCGGTCAGCGACCGCACCGCATGGTCGACCGGGCGGCCCGCGTCCCACAGCGGGTACCACAGCCGTGCTGCCCACTCCCCGACCGGGACGTCCTCGTCATGCACCAGCAGCAGGTCCAGGTCGCTGTACGGCGCCAGCTCGCGGCGTCCGTAGCCACCGACCGCCACCAGCGCCACACCAGTCGTCGGGCAGTCCGCCGCCGCGAAGGCCGACACGCAGGCCGCGTCCGCCTCGCTCGTCCGTCGGGTGCGCCCCTCGGCGCCCATGCCGGTCGCCTTGCGGCTCTCAGAGGGCCGCCGCGTCGCGGTCGCCGGTGCGGACCCGCACGACGGTCTCGACGGGACAGACCCAGACCTTGCCGTCACCGATCCGCCCGGTGGCGGCCGCGTCCACGATCGCGTCACACACCTCGTGCACGGCCAGGTCGTCGACGACGATCTCGACGCGGACCTTGGGCACCAGCGCGATGTCGTACTCCGCTCCGCGGTAGACCTCGGTGTGCCCCTTCTGCCGGCCATAGCCGCTGACTTCGCTGACGGTCATCCCGCTCACCCCGGCTGCCTCCAGCGCTGCCCGGACCTCCTCCCACCTGTGCGGCTTGATCACCGCGGTGACGAGCTTCATGCCGTGGCTCCTTCCGCCAGCCGGGTTCCGGGTGCGACCGTCGTACCGGGCGCTCGTGGGGCGCCGCCTCCCCGAGAGGCGAAGTCGTAGGCGGTCTCGCCGTGCTCGGCGAGATCGATGCCCTCCACCTCGTCCTCCTCGCTGATGCGCCAGCCGAGCGTGGCCTTCAGGGCCAGGCCGATGACCAGCGACAGCAGGCCGCTGAACACCAGCGCGGTGAGCGCGACCAGGAGCTGCACGACGAGCTGGTCGGCGCCGTGGCCGTAGAACAGGCCGGTGCCGGAGTCGAGGAAGCCGACCGAGACGGTGCCGACGAAGCCGCCGACGAGGTGCACGCCGACCACGTCGAGCGAGTCGTCGTAGCCGAGGCGGTACTTCAGGCCGACGGCCGCCGCACACACAGCACCGGTGAGGAGTCCCAGCACGATCGAGCCCACCGGGGTCAGGGCCGCGCAGGCGGGGGTGATCGCCACCAGCCCGGCGACGGCCCCGGAGGCCGCGCCCAAGCTGGTGCCCTTGCCGTCGCGGAGGCGTTCGAGCAGCAGCCAGCCGAGCATGGCCGCGCAGGTCGCGACGCAGGTGTTGATCCAGACCAGCCCGGCGGTGCCGTCGGCGGCCAGCTCGGAGCCGGCGTTGAAGCCGAACCACCCGAACCACAGCAGGCCCGCGCCGAGCATCACGAACGGGATGTTGTGGGGCCGCATCGGCTCCTTGCCGAAGCCCCGGCGGCGTCCTATGAGCAGGGCCAGCACCAGGCCGGCCACACCGGCGTTCATGTGCACGACGGTGCCGCCCGCGAAGTCGACCGGCACCACGCGCGCCGCTCCGTCGACCACGCCGAAGAGCCGCGCGGCAAGGCCGTTGACGTCGGCGCCACTGAGGAAGCCGCCGCCCCAGACCATGTGCGAGAGCGGGAAGTAGACCACCGTGACCCAGATGGCGCTGAACACCAGCCAGGTGCCGAAGCGGGCGCGATCGGCGATCGCGCCGCTGACGAGCGCGACGGTGATGATGGCGAAGGTGAGCTGGAAGGCCACGCCGATGTAGCCGAACGAGGTGTTGCCGTCGATCAGCGTCGACCCGTGGTGCCCGGCGACGCCGTCGAGGCCCCACCACTGGAACGGGTTGGCGAAGAGGCCCGCGACGTCGTGCGTGCCGAAGGCCATCGAGAAGCCGAAGAGCACGTAGAGGATGCCGACGACACCCATCGCGCCGAACGACATCATCATCATGTTCAGGACCGACTTGGACCGCGTCATCCCGCCGTAGAAGAACGCCAGCCCGGGCGTCATCAGGAGGACGAGCGACGCGGAGGTGAGCATCCAGGCGGCGTTGCCGTCCATGCAGGACCTCCTGTGTGGGCCATCCACCTGCGAATGGCCGAGGTGGGACAGGCGCGATGTCGGACGACGTTGGGCGACACCGGCGGCTGTCTGTGGACAGCACTGTGCTCGCGGCGCGTTTCGCGCGGCGTCCCTCCGTGTTTCCTCGCTGTGACGTCTGCGGCCGCTCTGTTACGGAACGGTGAACCGGGACAAGTTCATCTAAAACGGCCGCGTCGCCCTTCGGGGGTACCTATTCTCTGCGCGTGGAGACGATCGTCGCCGTGATGGCGGACAACACTTCTGCCTCCGGCGCGGTGCGCCGGAAGCGCGGTCGCCCGCGTGATCCCGAAGCCGATCATCGGATCCTCGCCGCAGCGTCGGCGCTGCTGCTCGAGCGCGGCTTCGACAGCATGACCGTGGACGAGGTCGCGAGCCGTGCCCGCGTCGGCAAGGCGACGGTCTACCGCCGGTGGGCGAAGAAGGAGGACCTCGCGGTTGCGGCGATGAGCCAGCTCTACAAGATGCAGATGCCGATCCCGGACACCGGCTCCTTCCGCGAGGACGTGCGGCAGGCCTACCTGGCCACGATCCGCTTCGCGAACTCCCCCGAGGGGGCGGCCTTCCTGCGCGCCACCGTCGTCGAGTGCGCCCGAGACCCGCGGATCGCCGCGCTCTACCGCTCGGCGAGCGATGAGACCATCGCCAGCGCGGCGGAGATGTACCGTCGCGGGATCGAGCGCGGCGAGGTCCGGCCGGACGTCGACGTGGGGTATGCCTCCACGCTGCTCGCCGGCGTGCTCGCGCACCGGATCGTCACCGCGCAGCCGCTGCCCAGCGAGCGGGAGGTCGACGCGATGGTCGAGCTGCTGCTGCGCGGCGTCGAGGCCTGACCGCGCCGCCTGGCCCGCCCCGGCTCAGTCGCCGAGCAGCGCGTCGACGAAGCCCTCGGGATCGAAGGGGGCCAGGTCGTCGGCGCCCTCGCCGATGCCGACCAGCTTGACCGGCACTCCGAGCTCGCGCTGTACGGCGACCACGATGCCGCCCTTCGCCGTCCCGTCGAGCTTGGTCAGCACGATCCCGGTGACGTCGACGACCTCGCCGAAGACCCGCGCCTGCACCATGCCGTTCTGGCCGGTGGTGGCGTCGAGCACCAGCAGCACCTCGGTGACCGGCGCCTGCTTCTCGATCACCCGCTTGACCTTGCCGAGCTCGTCCATCAGGCCGGCCTTGTTCTGCAGCCGCCCGGCGGTGTCGACCAGCACGACGTCGGCCTCGCGCGCGACGCCCTCCTTGACCGCGTCGAAGGCGACGCTGGCCGGATCGGTGCCCTCCGGTCCCGCCACCACGTCGACGCCGACGCGCTCGCCCCAGGTGGTCAGCTGCTCGGTCGCCGCGGCGCGGAAGGTGTCGGCCGCGCCCATCACGACCGTGCGGTCCTCGGCCACCAGCAGCCGGCCCAGCTTGCCGACGGTGGTGGTCTTGCCGGTGCCGTTCACACCCACCACGAGGACGATCCCGGGCTGCCCGACCGCTCCGGTGACGCCGAGTCGGCGGTCCATCGACGGGTCGACGAGCGCCAGCAGCTCGTCGCGGAGCACCGCCCGGGCGTCGGCGGCCGAGCTGCCCTCGACGCGCAGCCGGGTGCGCAGCCGCTCCACCAGCTCGGTGGTGGGGCCCACGCCGAGGTCAGCGCCCAGCAGCGTGTCCTCGATGGACTCCCAGGTGTCCTCGTCGAGCCGGTCACGCGAGAGCAGGGTGAGCAGCCCCCGGCCGAGCGCACCCTGGGAGCGGGCCAGCCGCTGGCGCAGCCGCACCAGCCGGCTCGCCGCCGCCTCGGGCTTCTCCACCGCGGGCTCGGGCTCCGGCGTGGGGGCCACCACCGCTTCGGCGGGGCCCTCCCCGGTGGGCTCCTCCGCCGAGGCCTCGGCCGGTGCCTCGGTGCCCGCCGCCGGCGTGGGCGGTTGCGAGCGGGCCCCGCGCGGCATCGCCTTGCGTGGTGCCCGGCTGCGGACCAGCCCTGCCAGCGCTGCAGCCACCACGATGACGATGCCGATGGCGATGTAGAGGTAGTCCAACGGGCTCATGGCGACATCCAAGCAGAGCGGTGTGCGCCGCGTTCAGCGGCGCTGGGCGGCGCGGGCGCGCTCGTTCGCCAGCGTCGGCAGCGACTCCACGCCGCGCTTCATCGCCTCGCCCAGCCAGGGGGCGTGCGGCACCTGCTCGCCGCGGTGCGGATAGGCGACGTAGGCAAGGACCACCCCGGCCAGCGCCAGCACCAGGAGCATCACGAGCATGAGCCAGACCACCGTGTCCACCAGCTTTCCCGAGAGACGTCGAGGGCGACGTCGGAGTACCCAGCAGCCTAACCGGGTAAGCCCCCGCGCCCACGGTCGGGCCACCGCAGGGGCACGTCACTCCCCCGGCGTGGTGAGCAGTGGCGTGACCGCCTCGCGGATGCGGTCCGGGATCGGCGTGCTCGGTCGTGCCGGGTCGGTGTCGTCGACGTACACGTGGACGAACCACCCCTCGGCCGCCGCCTCGTCGCCCTCGCCCTGGAACAGCCCCACCCGGTAGCTGATCGACCTCTCGCCGATCCGGTCGACGACCACGCCCACGTCCACCGGGTCGGGGTAGCCGATCTCGGCGAAGTAGCGGCAGCCGACCTCGGCGACCACACCGATCGCATCGAGCTCGCGGATGTCCACGCCGGTCGACGAGACGAGGTGGTTGTTGACGACCGTGTCGATGATCTCGAAGTAGCGGGCGTTGTTCATGTGCCCATAGACATCGATGTCGGCCCAGCGGGTGCTGACCCGCTCCCAGTGGGGGAACTCGCCGCGGACGGGCCGGCGGTGTCGGCTCATCTGGTGTCGTCCACCTCCCCGGCTCGGTGCGGCGCAGCGGAGTTGCGCTCTGCGGTTCGGGCGGTGACGCTAGCATCGCGGAGGCGGCAAACCGCCATGACCACTGCACAGGGAGCCTCGTTGACCTACCGCGACGCCCTCGCCGAGACGCTCGAGGTGCTGCGCACCATCGCCCGGGACTACCAGCCGGCGGTGCTCGCGAACGCCTTCGGCCCCGAGAGCATGGTGATGACCGACCTGATCGCCGAGCACGGGCTCGACATCGGCATCTTCAGCATCGACACCGGTCGGCTCCCCGAGGAGACCCACGCGCTGGCCCACAGCGTGCACCAGCGCTACGGGCCGATCATCACGATGGTCTCCCCCGACGCCGAGGATGTCGCCGCCTGGGTGGCCGAGCACGGGCAGAACGGCTTCTACGACGCCGTCGAGCTGCGCCACGGTTGCTGCGGCGTCCGCAAGGTGGCGCCGCTGCGCCGGGTCCTGGCCGGCAAGCGCGCCTGGCTGACCGGGCTGCGCCGCGAGCAGTCCGCCACTCGCAAGGACCTGGCGGTGTCGGCCTGGGACGAGACCTACGGGCTGCAGAAGTTCAACCCGATGCTCGAGTGGACCGGCGATCAGGTCTGGGAGTACATCCACGACCACTCGGTGCCCTACAACAAGCTCCATGACCACGGCTACGCCAGCATCGGCTGCGCCCCCTGCACGCGCGCGGTGCAGCCCGGGGAGGACGCGCGCGCCGGCCGCTGGTGGTGGGAGCTGGACAGCGTCAAGGAGTGCGGCCTGCACTTCGACCCCGCCACCGGACGCATGCAGCGGGGTCTGAAGGAGGACCTCACCGAGGTCGGCCCCGGCGAGGAGCCGGTCGCCGCCGAGGCGCCTGCCGCGGTGGACGCCGAGCCACGCAGCCCCCGGCGGGTGCTGGTGCTGGGCGGTGACGGCTTCTGCGGGTGGCCGACGGCGCTGCACCTGTCCGCACAGGGGTACGACGTCGCCATCGTCGACAACCTCTCGCGCCGGGCCATCGACGTCGAGCTCGAGGTCTCCTCGCTCACGCCGATCCGCCCGATGAGCGAACGGCTGGCCGCCTGGCAGGAGGTCGCCGGCAAGCAGATCGCCTTCCACGACATCGACGTCGCGGTCGAGTACGAACGGTTGCTGGAGCTGCTGGTCACCTGGGCGCCGGACGCCGTCGTGCACTTCGCCGAGCAGCGGGCAGCGCCGTACTCCATGAAGAGCAGCGGCCACAAGCGCTACACCGTCGACAACAACCTCAACGCCACCAACAACCTGCTGGCCGCCGTGGTGGAGAGCGGCCTGGACGTGCACGTCGTGCACCTGGGCACGATGGGCGTCTACGGCTACGGCACGGCCGGCATGAAGATCCCCGAGGGATACCTGCGGGTCAACGTGGAGGCCGGAGACGGCCGCGTGGTGGAGCAGGAGATCCTCTACCCGGCCGACCCGGGCAGCATCTACCACCTCACCAAGACCCAGGACCAGCTGCTGTTCGCGTTCTACAACGACAACGACAGGGTCCGGGTCACCGACCTGCACCAGGGCATCGTGTGGGGCACGCAGACGAAGGAGACCAGGCTCGACGAGAGGCTGATCAACCGGTTCGACTACGACGGCGACTACGGCACCGTGCTCAACCGCTTCCTGATGCAGGCCGCGATCGGCTACCCGCTCACCGTGCACGGCACCGGCGGCCAGACCAGGGCCTTCATCCACCTGCAGGACACCGTGCGCTGCATCCAGCTGGCGATCGAGAACCCGCCCGGGCGCGAGGACCGGGTCGCGATCTTCAACCAGATGACCGAGACCCACCGGGTGCGCGACCTCGCCCGGCTGATCTCGGACCGCACCGGGGTGCGGATCGCGAACCTGCCGAACCCGCGCAACGAGGACGACGAGAACGAGCTGTACGTCGCCAACGACCGCTTCCTGCACCTCGGCCTGGCGCCGATCACGCTCAGCGAGGGGCTGATGGAGGAGGTCACCGAGATCACCCGGAAGTACGCCGACCGGTGCGACCTCGCGAAGATCCCGTGCGTGTCGCAGTGGCGCAGCCGCGTCCGGGTGCCGGTCGCCGAACCACCGGAGAGCCCGGCGGTGCTGCCCGGCGTGCGGGTGGGCTGATCAGGCCGACCTCTCCTCGCGGAGCCGCTGGCTGATCACCGCCGAGACCCCGTCGCCGCGCATGGTGACGCCGTAGAGCGCGTCCCCGACCTCCATGGTGCGCTTCTGGTGGGTGATCACCAGCAGCTGGGAGTTCTCCCGCAGCTCCTCGTAGATCTCCAGCAGCCGGCCGAGGTTGGTGTCGTCGAGCGCCGCCTCCACCTCGTCGAGGATGTAGAACGGCGACGGGCGCGCCTTGAAGAGGGCCACGAGGAAGGCGACCGCCACCAGGGAGCGCTCGCCGCCGGAGAGCAGCGAGAGCCGCTTGACCTTCTTGCCCGGAGGGCGGGCCTCCACCTCGACACCGGTGGCGAGCATGTCGGCGGGGTCGGTGAGCACCAGCCGGCCCTCACCGCCCGGGAACAGCCGCGCGAACGTCTGGTCGAAGGCCCTGCTCACGTCGGCGTAGGCCTCGGTGAACACCTGCTCCACGCGCTCGTCGACCTCGCGGACGATGTCGAGCAGGTCGCGGCGGGTGCGCCTGAGGTCCTCGAGTTGCTCGGTGAGGAACTTGTGCCGCTCCTCCAGCGCCGAGAACTCCTCCAGCGCCAAGGGGTTGATCCGGCCCAGCTGGGCGAGGGCCCGCTCGGCGGTGCGCAGCCGCTTCGTCTGCTCCTCGCGGTCGTAGGGGCGGGGCTCCGGCGGCTCCTCGCCCTCCGGCACCTCGCCGGTGAAGGGCACCGGTTGCTCGGGGCCGTAGTCGGCGAGCAACCCGTCGGCGTCGAGTCCCAGCTCCTCGAGGGCCCGCTCCTCGAGCTGCTCGATGCGCATGCGCTGTTGGGCACGCGCCATCTCGTCGCGATGCACCGAGCTGACCAGCTCGTCGAGGTCGCGGGCCAGGCTACGGAGCCGCTCGCGCACAGTGCGCAGCTGCTCCTCACGCCCCCTGCGGCCCTCCTCCACGCGCTTGCGCTCGGCGTCGGCCAGGGCGATGGACTGCTCCAGACGGGTGAGTACGACGGCCGCCGCCCGGCCGACCGCCTCCCCCCGGCGCCCCTCGCGCAGCAGCCGCTCACGACGTGCGATCGCCCTGGCTCGCGCATCACGCTCGTCCTGGGCGGCCCGCAGCAGCGAGTCGGCCCGTCCCTGGAGGGCCCGGCCGCGCTCCTCCGCCGTGCGCAGGGCCAGCCGGGCCTCCATCTCCCGGGCCCGCGCGCTGCGTGCCTCCTCGGCGAGCCGCTCGCGCTCGGCGGTGTCCGGCTCCTCCTCCGGCGTCTGCTCGGCGGCGGCGAGGCGCTGCTCGAGCTCGGCCAGTCCGGCGAGGTCGCGGTCGCGTGCCTCCTCCGCGGCGGCGATCGCCTGGTCGAGCCGGGATGCCTCGGCCCGTGCGGACCTGTTCTGGGAGCCGTACTGGGCCAGCTCCTCGGCGACCGCGGCCAGCGCGGCGTCGGACTCGTGCAGCCGGGCCAGCGCGACGTCGACACGGTGCCGCGCCTCCTCGCGCTCCCGCTCCAGGGTGCCGAGGGTGAAGCCGAGCCGCTCCACGGTGTGGGCGGCCGCCTCGAGGGCCTCCGCGGCCTCGTCGTAGGCGGCCTGCACCTCGATCAGGCTCGGCTGGCTCGACGAGCCGCCCGACGCGTAGTGGCTGCCGAGCACGTCGCCGTCCCGGGTGACCGCGGTGAGGTCCGGCATGGTGGCCACCAGGGCCCGGGCCGCGGCGAGGTCCTCCACGACGGCGACCTTGAAGAGCAGTCGGGCCAGCGCCGCCCGCAGCTCGCCCGGGCACTCGAGCACGTCCATCGCGTAGACAACCCCGCCGGGCAGGTCGGGCCAGGGCTGGTCGTCGGCGCGGGCACCGCCGAGGAGGATGCCGGCGCGGCCGAGGTCGTCGGCCTTCAGGTGCCCGAGCGCGCCCAGGGCCGCATCGACGTCGCGGACGGCGACCGCGTCGGCCGCCGACCCGAGCGCGGCGGCGACCGCCGCCTCGAAGCCGGACCGGACGCTCAGCAGCGCGGCGACCGAGCCGAGCAGTCCGCTGATGCCCTCGCTGGCGGCCAGCAGGGCGCCGGCGCCGTCCTTGCGGTTGAGGCCGAGCGCGAGGGCCTCCTTGCGGGCCGCGAGTGCGGTGCGCTCACGCTCGGCGGCCTGGGCCTCCTCCCGGGTCTTGGCGAGGCGGTCCTCGAGGTCGTGCAGCGTCGTGGTCGCGGCCTCGTGCTCGGCGTCGAGCCCCTCCTCGCCGGCGTCCAGACCCGCGATCCTGGTCTCCAGCGCGGTGAAGTCGCGCTGCGCCCGCTCCGCCCTCTCCAGCGCCTCGCTGCGCGCCCGGGTCAGCCGGCCGAGCTCGTCCTCGGCCGCTGCCGCGCGGCTGCGCAGGCCGTTGAGCTGGCCGTGCAGCCGGGCGAGACCCTCGCGGCGGTCCGCGGCGGCGCGCTGCAGCCCGGCGATCCGCTGCTCCTCCTCGGAGGCGGCCTGCTCGGCGGCCTGGCGGCTGCCCACGGCGTCGTCGAGGGCGGCGCGGTTGCGGGCCACCTCGGCGGCGATGGCCTGCTCCTGCTCGCGGGCCCGGGCCGCCTCGGCCTCGAGCGCGTCGGGATCGCGGCCGGAGCCATCCACCTCCACGGTGCTCTCGCGCGCGTTGCGCACCCGCTCGGCGGCCAGGCTCGCGGTGCCCCGGATGCGCTCGCGCAGCCCGCTGAGGGCGTACCAGGTCTCCTGCGCCCGGGACAGCGCCGGGAGGTCCTCCCGCAGCGCCGCCTCGAGCGTCGACTCGTCGGCCCGGGCTGCTTCCAGCTCGGCCTCGACCTCGGCCCTGCGCTGCACCAGCACGGTCTCGTCGGCGAGCTCCTGCTGCAGCGCCGCGCGCGCGGTCGCGAGGTCGTCGGCGAGCAGCCGGGCGCGGGCGTCGCGGACGTCGGCCTGCACCACCTGCGCCTTGCGCGCCACCTCCGCCTGGCGGCCCAGGGGCTTGAGCTGGCGGCGGATCTCGGTGAGCAGGTCGGTCAGCCGGGTCAGGTTGCCCTCGGTGGAGTCGAGCTTGCGGAGCGCCTTCTCCTTGCGCTTGCGGTGCTTGAGCACGCCGGCTGCTTCCTCGATGAAGCCGCGACGGTCCTCCGGGGTGGCGTGCAGGATCGAGTCGAGCTGGCCCTGGCCGACGATCACGTGCATCTCGCGGCCGATGCCGGAGTCGCTGAGCAGCTCCTGCACGTCGAGCAGTCGGCAGCTGTTGCCGTTGATGGCGTACTCCGAGCCGCCGTTGCGGAACATGGTGCGGCTGATCGTCACCTCGGAGTACTCGATCGGCAACGCCCCGTCGGTGTTGTCGATCGTGAGCGCCACCTCGGCGCGGCCCAGCGGCGGGCGGCCCGCCGTACCGGCGAAGATGACGTCCTCCATCTTGCCGCCGCGCAGCGACTTGGCGCCCTGCTCCCCCATCACCCAGGCGAGCGCGTCGACGACGTTGCTCTTGCCCGAGCCGTTGGGACCGACGATGCAGGTGATGCCCGGCTCGAGCTGCAGCGTGGTCGAGGAGGCGAAGGACTTGAACCCCTTCAGGGTCAGGCTCTTCAGGTACAACGATGCTCCTCACTCCTGTGGCGTCGGCCGTGCGGTCGACGGGGCATCCTCTCAGACGCCGCGTGGGGAAGATCGGCGCTCACCAGCCTATGCGGTGCCGGGCCCCGTGCCGGGCATCCGGCCCCTCCCGGCCCGGCGTGTCTGCGACGGGCGGTGCCGGACGTGGGGCGGCGGACGCGGCCGGACGCTCCGGGTCGCGTGCGAGAATCCTGCCCGTGCCCGGCGCCTCGTCCTGCTCCAGCTCCGCGGCCACAGGACGCCTCGCCCTGGTGCTGGCCGCCTGCTCGCTGGCCCTGGTCGCCGGTTGCAGCAACGGTCCGGCCGGCGCCGCACGAGTGGAGGGAGGAGCAGCCGGGCAGGCGACGGGACAGGCCACGGGACAGGCCACGGGACAGGCGCAGGCCGCGCGCTCCGGCGGTACGACGCCCACGCCCGGCGCGCCGACCCGGGGCAGCACGAGCCCGCCGTCGCCCGGCGTCACTCCGCGCCCGGAGTCCGCGCAGCCGTTCACCGTCGCGAGCTTCAACACCCTCGGTGCCGCCCACACCGGCCGCCACGGCAACAAGCCCTGGATGGCCAGCGGTGCGGTGCGCACCCTGCGGATGGCCAGGGTGCTGCGCCGGCACGCGGTCGACGTGGTCGGCCTGCAGGAGTTCGAGGCCCCTCAGGCCGCCGTCTTCCGACGGCACGCCGCTGCCTATGCCTTCTGGCACCCGCCCGGCCGCAGCGCGAACACGATCGCCTGGCGACGGGACCGGTTCGTGCTGGTCCGGGCGACGACCGAGCGGGTGCACTACTTCGAGGGCCGGGTGCAGCCGATGCCGGTGGTGCTGCTGCGCGACCTGCGCCCACCGGGCGTGGAGCTGTGGGTCCTCAACGTGCACAACCCAGCCGGGACGCGCCAGCATCCGCGTCAGCAGCACTGGCGGACGGTCGACATGGCCGCCGAACGTGCCGTCGTCCGCCGCCTCCTGGCCACCGGTCACCCCGTGCTGCTCACCGGCGACATGAACGAGAAGGCGGAGGCGTTCTGCGCCTTCACCAGCAACGGCCCGCTGCACGCGGCCGCCGGAGCCTCCCAGGGGCACGGTCACTGCCGACCGCCCGCGAACGTGAGGATCGACTGGATCTTCGGCAGCGCCCGAGTGCGTTTCGCCGACTACCGGGTGGACCGCTCCCCGCTGGTCCGCCGCACCACGGACCACTCGGTGGTGCTGGCCCGCGCCCGCGTCGTGTCGCCCGGTTCCTGAACGGGCGATCGCGCCGCGCCGGGGTCAGCCGGCCCGCGAGACCGCCTTGAGCCCCTCGACCAGCAGCGTCACCGCGAAGTCGAACCGCTCGTCCCCGTCACCGGCGGTGAGCACGTCGGCCATCGAGCTGAGCAGCGGGAAGTGCTCAGCGGGGAGCCGGGCGAAGACCGTGCGCACCTCGGCGACGACGGCCTCCTCGCTGGCACCGCCGCCCCGCTGCCGCCAGATGTCCTCCTCGACCGCCACGGAGGCGACCAGGAGGCTGAGCACGTCGACCGACCAGGCGGCGTACTGGTCGGGCACCCCGCCCGCCCTGAGCAGGCCCAGCAGCCGCTCGGAGACCATCAGCACCCCGGGCTCCATCGGGATCATGCCGAGGGTCGCGCGAGCCACGCCGGGGTGGGCGCGGTAGAGCGCGAGCGTGGCGTGCAGGGTGTCGCGCAGCTGCTCGTCCCAGCGCGCAGGGTCGGGATCGGGGATGTGCAGCATGCCGGTGACCCTGCCGACGACCAGCTGGTCGAGCTCCGCCCGGTTCGCCACATGTGCGTACAACGAGGCCGGGCCGGTGCCCAGCTCGCGGGCGATCGAGCGCATGGTGACCGCGTCGTACCCCTGCGCGCGCATCTGCTCGATCGCCACGTCGACGATGCGCTCGACGCTGAGCCGTTCGGGGGGTCGCTCGGGCGGCCGCCCACCGGCCCGACCGGCGCGCCGCCTGCTGCTGCCACCGGCCGCCCCACCGCCTGCCCCGCCGCCCACCCCGCTCGCGGCCGCCACCTCCGCCCGCGCCGTGTCCCACACCTCGCGGACCCGTTCAGCCAGGCCCTCGGGCAGGCTCACGCTGACCTCGGCATCTCCGAATCGCCACGACTTCGACTGCGCCATGGGCCCACCCTACGCCACTGCACGAACAATGTTCTTGACCTACGAACGCCGTTCGTTGTAGAACATCGTTCGTCTTACGAACATCGTTCGCGGAGGTTCCCCATGAGCACGCTCGTCCCCTCGCCGTCGCATGCGGCGCCCCTGTACGACGACCACGGCCACCGCCACCGCTGGTGGGTGCTCGTGGTCGTCATGGTCGCCGACGTCATGGACCTGCTCGACGCCACCGTGGCGAACCTGGCCGGTCCCTCCATCCGCGCCGACCTCGGCGGTTCGAGCACCACGCTGCAGTGGGTGCTCGCCGGCTACACGCTGCCCTTCGCCGTCGGCTTGGTCACCAGTGCCCGCCTCGGTGACCTCGTGGGCCGGCGCCGGATGTTCCTCCTCGGCATGGTCGGCTTCACCACCGCGTCGCTGCTGTGCGGGCTGGCACCGTCTGCGGGGCTGCTGATCGCAGCGCGGTGTGCCCAGGGGCTCTTCGGAGCGGTGATGATCCCCCAGGGCCTGGCGATGGTGAAGGCGTCGTTCATCGAGGCCGACCTGCAGCGCGCCTTCATCCCCTTCGGCCCGGTCATGGGGCTGGCGGCGGTACTCGGGCCGATCCTGGCCGGCTTCCTCATCGACGCCGACGTGCTCGGCTCCGGCTGGCGGGCGATCTTCTGGATCAACGTCCCGGTCGGCGCCGCGGCCTCCTGGCTCGCCTTCCGCTTCCTGCCACGCACCCTGGCCCGCGACCGCCGGGCACGCCTCGACTGGGTCGGCGCCACGTTGCTCACCGCCGCCTCGGCCAGTCTCATCTATCCCCTGGTGCAGGGCCGTGAGCAGGGCTGGCCGACCTGGATGTTCGTGCTCCTCGGGCTCTCCGGGGTCCTCTTCGGTCTCTTCGCCGTCTCCGAGCGCCGCTCCGGTCACCCGGTGATCGAACCCTCGCTCTTCGGTCACCGCGGGTTCGTCGGCGGGCTGCTCTTCCTCGGCACCTTCTTCACCGCGATGTCCGGTCTGCTGCTCGTGATCAACCTGTTCCTGCAGTACGGCCTGCGGTTCACGCCCATGCACGCCGGTCTCGCCATGTCCCCGTGGGCGCTGGGCATGGCGATCGGCGCCGCGCTGTCCGGCGCGGTGCTGGGCCGGCGCTTCGGCCGGCGGGTGCTCCACGGTGGCCTGGTCGTCCTCGGCGCCGGCCTGCTCGTGGTCTGGTGGACCGTGGGCCACGGAGGTGCGGCGACCACCGGGCTGGCGCTGGCACCGGGCTTCCTGCTCATGGGCGTCGGCAGCGGCTCGGTGTTCGCCCCGCTGTTCGACATCATCCTGGCCGCGCTGGGCGACCACGAGATCGGCACCGGGTCGGGACTGCTCAACGCCGTGCAGCAGTTCTGCGGAGCGCTCGGGGTCGCGGTCCTGGGCACGCTGTTCTTCCACTGGCTGCCCGCGCACGGCTTCGTGCCCGCGACCCGGTGGCTGGTCCTGGTCGCAGCGGCGTGCTACGCCGTCAGCTACGCGGTCGTGTTCCTGCTGCCGCGTGCCGCCCGGCAGCCCGAGGCGGACGCCGGACCGGAGGCCCAGGTGGCCTGACGGCGGTCAGACAGCGGCGGGTCAGGCAGGCGTGAGCGCGCCCTGGTTGTCCTCGCTGACGAGGGCAGCGAGGGCGTCGTTCTCCTGCTGGAGACGTACGACGGCGGCCTCGAGGTCGGAGATGCGCTGCCGGAGCAGGCGGTTCTCGGATGCCAGTCGGGTCGTCGTACGCGGATCGGTAGCGCTCATGTAGCCGAGAATCGCCTTGGCCATGAATGTCCTCCGCGGAGAAAGTCGATGTGGGCCGCACCGGCCGCCTCCCAGCGTCTCACGGCCGGGCCGGTCTATCAAGTCGAGACCGGGGGCCGGGTCCGGGCCCGCAGGGCCCGCGGGACCGGCTGGCAGTGCGGGCAGAAGTAGGACGACCGGTTCATGAACGCGACCCGCCGGATGGGGGTGCCGCAGCGCCTGCACGGCAGGTCGGCACGGCCGTAGACGGCCAGCGAGCGATCGAAGTAGCCGCTCTCGCCGTTCACGTTGACGTAGAGGGCGTCGAAGGAGGTGCCGCCCTCGTGGAGGGCAGCGCGCATCACCGTCCGGCAGCTCTCGAGCACCCGCTGCACGTCGGCCCGCCGCAGCCGCTGCCCGGGCCGGTCGCCGTGCACGCCGGCGAGCCAGAGCGCCTCGTCGGCGTAGATGTTGCCCACGCCCGAGACCAGCGACTGGTTGAGGAGCAGGCGCTTGATCCCCGACGCGCTGCGCCGGACCCGGCGCGCGAAGTCGTCGTCGTCGAACGCTGGATCCAGCGGGTCGCGCGCGATGTGGGCGAGCTCCTGCGGCAGGCCGGCGCCGCCCTCGGAGAGCGACAGCCCGCCGAACATCCGCTGGTCGACGAAGCGCAGCTCGCGGTCGTCGAGGTCGAACCGCACCCGGAGGTTGCGCTCGTCGGGGACGCCGGGGCGTTGCACCAGCATCTGGCCACTCATGCCCAGGTGCGCCAGCAGGGCGTCGCCGTTGTCCAGCGGCAGCCACAGGTACTTGCCGCGCCGGCAGGCGGCGGTGAACCGCCGGCCGGTCAGCCGGGCGGCGAAGTCGGCGGCGCCCGGGAGGTGCCGTCGGACCGGTCGCGGGTGCAGCACCTCCACGGACCGGATCGGCCGGTGGAGCACGTGCGCCTCGAGGCCGCGGCGCACCACCTCGACCTCGGGGAGCTCAGGCACCCCGGTCGGCCGCCTCGGCGCGGGACTCGGCCCGCGCGGCGGCGAACTCGGCCGACAGCGTGCGGTAGGCGGACTCCGCCGCCTGCTGCTCGGCCTCCTTCTTCGAGCGGCCGACGCCGTGGCCGTGCAGCCGCTCACCTACGCGGACCTGCGCGGTGAAGGTCTTGAGATGGTCGGGGCCCTCGTCCTCGATGACGTACTCCGGCACGCCGAGCTCGTGGTCGGCGCAGAGCTCCTGCAGGCTGGTCTTCCAGTCCAGCCCGGCCCCCATGTCGGCGGCGGCGACCAGGAGCGGGTCGAAGAGTCGGTGCACCACGGCGGCGGCGTTCGCGAACCCGTCGGCCGGTGCGCTGGCCGAGCCGCCCTCCTGCCCCCCGGAGAGGTAGATCGCGCCGATCACCGCCTCGACGGTGTCGGAGAGGATGGAGGCCTTGTCGCGTCCCCCGGTGGCCTCCTCCCCCTTGCCGAGCCGGATGTGCTCGCCGAGCCCGATGGTCCGGCCCACCTCGGCGAGGGCACGGGCGTTGACGCACGCCGCCCGCAGCTTGGCCAGCCGCCCCTCCGAGAGGTCCGGATGGGTGCGGTAGAGCGTCTCGGTCACCACCACGCCGAGCACGGAGTCACCGAGGAACTCCAGGCGCTCGTTGGTCGGCAGCCCACCGTTCTCGTAGGCGTAGGAGCGGTGCGTCAGGGCGAGCTCCAGCAGCTCGGGGTCGAGGCGAGGACGCCCGAGCGCTGCGTGCAGCTCGTCGTAGGAGGCCAGGGGTCTGAGGAAGGAGTCGGGGTCAGAGGACCTGGCGACGGTCGCTGCGCGCGCCGTACTGCCCGCACTCGGGGCAGGCCCGGTGGGGCAGGTGCTTGGCCCCGCAGGCCGGGTTGGCGCAGGTGACGAGGGACGGCGCGACGGCCTTCCACTGCGATCGACGGTGGCGCGTGTTGCTGCGCGACATCTTCCGCTTCGGGACAGCCACGGTTACTCCTCCTCGGGGTCCGGGGTGGACCCGCTCTCTTGGTCTGGCTCTTCGCCTGGTTCGGTGACGAGTCCCTGCAACACCGCCCACCGCGGGTCGACGGACTCGTCGTGCCGGTGCCCCGGGTCGTCCGCGAGCCTCGCGCCGCACTCGACGCACAGGCCCGGACAGTCTTCCCGGCACAACGGCTGGAAGGGCAGTGCGAGCACCACCGCGTCCCGGACCACCGGTTCGAGGTCGAGCAGGTCGCCCTCGAGCCGGCGGACATCGTCCTCCTCGTCGCCCTCCTCGGCGTCGTAGAGGAACAGCTCCTGGAAGTCGACGCGGATGCTGTCCTCGATCGGCTCCAGGCAGCGTGCGCACTCACCCTCGAGACCGGCCTCGGCCGACCCGGTGACGAGCACGCCCTCCATGACCGCCTCCAGCCGCAGGTCGAGGTCGACCTGCGAGCCTTCCGGAACGCCCAGGACTTCGATGCCCAGCTCTGCCGGAGCCTCCGCAGCGAACAACACCCTGCGCTGGGACCCCGGGCGGCGGCCGAGCTCGCGGGTGTCGAGCACGAGCGGCGCTCTCGGGTCGAGGTTGCTCAGGGTGTCACTTCTCCGTGGCGGCACAGACAGAACCGAAAGGATTCTAGCGGCCGGGCGCCGCCCGCTCCAAAACAGCCGGCGACCGGTCAGCGCTGGAGGTGATCGGGCAGCACGATGTCGGCGACGTCGCTGTCGTCGGCGAGCCCGTGCACGTGGCCGCCGCTCAGCCGGGCGCGTCCCCGCTTGACGGCCTCGAGGGTGCGCTCCAGGGCCAGCTCGAAGTTGGCCAGCTTGGCCTCGACGTACTCGTCGGTCTCCTGCCGCAGCGCCGCAGCCTCACGCTCACCCGCGGCGCGCACCTCCTCCGCGCGCTCCTGGGCGAGGCGGTAGACGTCGGTGTCGGAGACCAGCTTCTCTCGCTCGGCGTGGGCGTTGCGGACGATCTCCTCCGCGTCCGCACGGCCCTGGGCGACGACCGCCTCGCGGTCGCCGAGCACGGCGTCGGCCTCCCGGAAGCCGGTGGAGACGGCCTCGCCGAGCTCCTCGATCAGCTCGAGCAGCTCGGCGCGGTTGACCACCGCCGACGACGACATCGGCATGGAGCGGGCGCTCTGCACCGCCTCGCGGAGTCGTTCGAGCCGGGTCTCGATCTCAGGGTTCACGACCTACTGTTCCTCTCCATCGGCCGCTCGCTCGGCCAGGCGCTGGGTGAGCCGGGTCAGCACGTGCGGCGGGACGAGCCCCGAGACGTCGCCTCCGAACATGGCCACCTCCTTGACCAACGAGGAGGCCAGGAATGAGTATTCCGGACTGGTGGGGATGAAGACCGTCTCGACGTCGACCAGCGAGGAGTTCATCTGCGCCATCTGCAGCTCGTAGTCGAAGTCGCTGACTGCCCGCAGCCCCTTCACGATCGCGCGGATGCCGTGCTGCTCGCAGAAGGTGGTGAGCAGGCCCTCGAAGCCGGCGACCGAGACGTTGGGGAAGGGCGCGCACGCCTTCTCCAGCATCTCCATGCGCTCCTCGGGGCTGAACAGCCGCGCTCGTGCCTTCGAGCGGTTGATCCCGACGGCGACCACGACCTCGTCGAACAGCTGGGACGCGCGGGACACGATGTCGATGTGCCCGTTGGTGACCGGGTCAAACGAACCCGGGCAGACCGCCTTGCGCACTGCCCTCACTCCTCGGCGTCCACTGTCAGCTGCTCCGGTCCCGCCCCCCGCTGGATCGCCGGAAAGGTACCAGAGCGCGGTCTCGCCGTACTCCCGCTCCCGCAACCGAGCCAGCCCGGCGGGCCAGCCTGGTTCCACGCTACGCGCCGACCGTTCGACGACGACCAGCGCGCCCGCCGCCAGCCACTCCCGGGCGACCAGGAGCTCGAGCACCTCGACCACGTCGCGCTCGGGAAGGTCGTAGGGCGGGTCGGCGAAGACCACGTCGTACGGCGCCCGCGGCGGCTGGGCGAGGAACCGCTGCACGGGCTGGGCGACGACCTCGGCACGGGTCATGCCCAGCCCTCGCACGTTGTCCTGCACCACCCGGGCGGCCCGGCGCTCGGACTCCACGAGGGTGACCACTCCCGCTCCCCGGGACATCGCCTCGAGCCCGACCGCGCCGGAGCCGGCGTACAGGTCGAGGAACCGCAGTCCCGCGAGCGAGCCCAGCCGCGCCTCCAGGGCCGAGAAGAGGGCCTCCCGGACTCGGTCCGACGTCGGCCGCGTCGTCGCACCGGGCGGAGCCTTGAGCCGCCGTCCGCCTGCGCGGCCCCCGATGATCCTGGTCATGACCGCGCGCTCATCCCATCTCCAGGAAGTCGGCACTCTCGGACTGCTCCAGGCCGCCGACCGCCGCCGCCAGGTCGGGTCGCTCGGTGAGTCCCGGGTCGCGCGCGAGGTAGCCGGTGGCCGCCTCGCGCGCGCGGGCGATGACGTCCTCGTCGGTGAGCACCGAGAGCATCCGCAGGCTGCTGCGCCGCCCGCTCTGCTCCTTGCCCAGCACGTTGCCCTCCCGGCGCTGCGCCAGGTCGACCTCGGCCAGCTCGAAGCCGTCCCGGGTGGCGGCGACCGCCTCGAGGCGCTGCACCGACGGCGAGTCGGGGGCTGCTGCGGTGACCAGCAGGCACAGGCCCTCGTGTCCCCCGCGGCCGATCCGGCCGCGCAGCTGGTGCAGCTGGGAGACACCGAAGCGCTCGGCATCCATGATCACCATCACCGACGCGTTGGGCACGTCCACCCCGACCTCGATCACGGTGGTGGAGACGAGCACGTCGAGGGAACCTGACGCGAACCGCTGCATCACGCCGTCCTTCTCCTCCGCCGACATCTGCCCGTGCAGCGCCTCGATCCGGAGCCCGGACAGCGCGCCGGTGGCGAGCTGCCCGACGATCTCCTCCACCGCGTGCAGCTGGCGCGCTTCGCCGTCGCCGGGGTCGTCGGCGCTGATCCGCGGGCAGACGACGTAGGCCTGTCTGCCGCGGTCGACCTCCTCACGGATGCGTTGCCAGGCACGCTCGATCCAGCCCGGCGCGTGCTCGGGCACCACCGTGGTCTGCACGCTGGCTCGTCCCGCCGGCAGCTCGCGCAGGGTCGAGGTGTCCAGGTCGCCGAAGACGGTCATGGCGACCGTGCGCGGGATCGGCGTCGCAGTCATCACCAGCACGTGTGGTGGGGTGCCCGCCTTCCCGGTGAGCGCGGCACGCTGCTCGACGCCGAAGCGGTGCTGCTCGTCGACCACGACCAGGCCGAGGTCGAAGAACTCGACCAGCTCCTCCAGCAGGGCGTGGGTGCCGACGACGATGCCGGCCTCGCCACTGGTCACCTCGAGCATCGCCTTGCGGCGGGCCGCAACCCCCAGGGACCCGGTCAGCAGCGCCACGCCGGTGCCGTCGGCGGCGCCGTCCAGCTGTCCGGGGCGGGCCAGCTCACCGAGCATCCCGGTGATGGTGCGGTGGTGCTGCTGCGCGAGCACCTCGGTCGGCGCCAGCAGCGCCGCCTGGCCGCCCGAGTCCACCACCCGCAGCATCGCCCGCAACGCCACCACGGTCTTGCCGGAGCCGACCTCGCCCTGCAGCAACCGGTGCATCGGATGCGCCCGGGCGAGCTCGTCGAGGATCTCGTCGCAGACCGCGCGCTGCCCCGAGGTCAGCTCGAAGGGCAACCGCGCGTCGAACCTCTCCAGGAGCCCGCCGGTGCGCCCGGGGCGCGGGCTGGCCTCGGCGTCGGCAAGGCCGGCCCGACGGCGCGCCAGCACCGCCTGGGTGACGAACGCCTCGTCGTACTTCAGCCGCTTGCGGGCGGCCACCACCTGCGACCAGCTCTCGGGCTGGTGGATCCAGTGGTACGCCGTGCCGATGTCGACCAGGTCCTCCGCGAGGCGGACGTCGTCGGGCAGCACGTCGGGGAAGTCGTCGACGACGACCAGGGCGAGCTTGATCGTCTCGTGCAGGTCCCAGGACTGCACGGTGGCCGACGCCGGGTACACCGGGATCAGGTCGGGAACCCCGCTGGTGGCGTCCTCCACGGTCGCGGCAGCCGGGTAGAGCTGGGTCGCCGGGTTGGTGAGCTGCCAGTGGTCACGCCACCGGCTCAACTGACCGGAGAACAGGCCCACCGCCCCCTGGACCAGCGTGCGGTTGCGCCACTCCGCGGCCCCCGCCTTGCGGTCGAAGAAGGTGAGCGCCATCCGGGCGGTGCCCGTCTCGACGAGCACCTCCTGGCGCCAGGCGGTGCGACCGGTTCGCCGGTCGCGCCAGGTGCGCTGCTGGGAGCTGACGATCCTGCCGAGGATGGTCAGGTGGTCGCCCTCGCGCAGCGAGCCGGGGTCGTCGATGTCGCCCTTGCGGATGTAGCGCCGCGGGAAGTGCTGGAGCAGGTCGCCCACCGTGCGCAGGCCGAGCTTCTCGGCCTTGCCGGCGTCCTTGCCACCGACCGCGGCGACCTTGCTGTCCCACGAGATCATCGGGTCACTCCACGCCCAGCAGGAGGGGGTAGCGCTCCTGCCCGCCCTCGTGCACCACCACGTCGACGCCGGCGTGCCTCTCCCGCACCCAGCTCTCGCAACGCTCGGCGAGCTCCCCGCAGCCCTGCCCGGTCACCAGGGTCACCATCTCCCCGCCGCCGCCGAGCAGGCGCTCGAGCACCTCGGCCGCCACCTGCGCCAGGTCGTCGCCGACGAGCACGAAGTCACCGTTGACCACGCCGAGCACGTCGCCCGGCTCACACGGACCGGCCGTGGTCATCGCGCGCCGGGCGGCGACCGTCACCGCCCCGTCGCGGGCGCCCCGGGCCGCAGCGGTCATCTCGACGACATCGGCGTCGAGGGGACGGCCGGGCTCGTGCACCGCCAGGGCGGCGATGCCCTGCACCTGGGCGCGCGTGGGCACCACCACCGCGTGCAGCTGTCCGGAGTCCTCCGCGGCACGCGCGGCCGCCTGGGCCACACCGAGGGAGTCGTGGTCGTTGGGCAGCACGATCACCTCCCGGGCGCCGGTGGCGACGATCGCATCGAGGAGCATCTGCGTGCTCGGTCGCCGGCCCGGACCCCCGCGGACCACGGTGGCGCCTGCTGCACCGAACAACCGCGCGAGCCCGTCACCGGCGACCACCGCGACGACGCCACGGCCGGTGCGCTCGACCGGGCGGCGGCGCGCCCTGGCGACCTGGTCGGCGAAGTGCGTGACCTGGATGCGTCTCGGCCGGCCGGTCTCGATGCCGGCCTCGACCGCAGCGCCCACGTCGTCGACGTGCACGTGCACGTTCCACAGCCCCTCACCCCCGACGACCACCAGGGAGTCGCCGAGGGGGTCGAGCCGGGCGCGCAGTGCGTCGACGGCCCGGTCGCTGGTGTCGTCGGTGTCGAGGAGGTACATCACCTCGTAGGCCGGCCCGTCCTCGGTGAGGTCGTCGGTGGGGAGCGGCACCGGGATGGCGTGGGCACCGAAGGCGGGCTCGACGAGGGGGTGCTGTCCGGTCAGCGCGGTCTCGGCGGCGTCGAGCACGACGCACAGGCCACGGCCACCGGCGTCGACGACACCGGCCTCCTTCAGCAGCGGCAGCTGGTCGGGGGTGCGGGCCAGCGCCTCGTGGGCGGCGGTCGCGGCGGCGTGCACCACGTCGGCCAGGCGGGCGGACTCCCCGGTCAGGGGATCGGAGACGGCGGCGTTGGCCGCCTCGGCGGCGGCCCGGGCGACGCTGAGGATGGTGCCCTCGACGGGGCGGCCGACCGCGGCCCAGGCGGCGTCGGAGGCAGCGGTCAACGCCTCGGCGAAGACCAGCGCGGAGCGGTCGTCGGGACCGGCGGCGGCCATCCGCCTGAGCAGCGCCCCCACCAGCTGGCTGAGGATGACCCCGGAGTTGCCGCGGGCCCCGAGCAGCATGCCGCGCGCGTAGCCGGCCAGGGCGGCACGCAGCCGGTCGTCCTCGGGCCGGTCACCGGCCCGGGCCAGCCTGCCCTCGAGCTCGTCGCGGGCCGCCTCGACGGTGAGGAACATGTTCGTGCCGGTGTCGCCGTCGGGCACGGGATAGACGTTGAGGGCGTCGATCTCCTCGCGGGCCGCGGAGAGGGCCGTCACCGCGAGGTCGGCGAAGCGCACCATGACCTCGAGGTCGAAGGTGGCGACGGATGACACCATGGGCCTGCCTGCGGTCGTGCGCTGGTTCGCCAGCGGGTCGGTCGGGAGTGAGACAGTCACGGTAGTGCGTGGCTCCCCGATTCGCGTGCAGGCCCGGGCCTCGGCTATCCTGTTGCGGTTGCCCGAGCGCCTGGAGCCGAGTGCTTGCGCCGGGCTGGAGAACTTCCCGCACGCATCAACCAAGGAGTACCCGGTGGCCGCCGTCTGCGACATCTGCGCCAAGAAGCCCGGCTTCGGCAACAACCGCCCGTGGTCGCGCAAGATCACCAAGCGTCGGTTCAACCCGAACATCCAGCGGGTGCGGGCGACCGTCAACGGCACGCCCACCCGGCTCAACGTGTGCACCGGCTGCCTGAAGGCGGGCAAGGTCACCCGCTGACGCCCGGCACACACCTGGGTGGTCCGGCCGGGTGACCTGACCGGCAGACCAGCATCTCGACGGCGCGTGCGTCCCTGGGACGCACGCGCCGTCGGCCGTTCTCCGGCATGCCGGTAATCCGGCGTCTGCGAGTCAGAAGTGCGAGTGACCGGTCGGGCCCTCGTAGGCAGCACCGTCGACGGTCACGCCCGCGCCCTCGGCAACACTGCCGATCGCGTGGAACGGCTCAGGCAGGGAGGTGCCGGGAGGGAAGGTGGCGACCAGGGCGTGGTCGTCCCCGCCCCCGAGCACGAACTGCATCGGGTCCACCCCCAGCGCGGAGCCCACGGCGCGCATCGGCTCCGCGAGCTGGAAGGCTCCGCGGCTGACGTCGATCGCCACTCCGGAGTCGACGGCCACATGCCCCACGTCGGCCAGCAGACCGTCGGAGATGTCGATCATCGCGGTGGCACCCGCCCTGGCAGCAGTCAGCCCGGCGCCGTACGGCGGCTCGGGCCGTCGGTAGGCCTCGACCAGCGCCCGTGGCGAGCGGAAGCCCCGGGCCAGCACCGCCAGCCCGGCGGCGGCCCATCCCTGCCGGCCGGCGATCGCCAGCACGTCTCCGGGCTGCGCCCCCGAACGCAGCACCGGGGCCACCTCGCAGGCGCCCAGGACGGTCACCGCGATCATCACCTCGCCGGCCTGCGTCAGGTCGCCACCGACGAGCGAGGCGCCGACCTTGCCGGCCTCCTCGGCCAGGCCGTCGACGAGGTCCAGGACCCAACGCACCGGCAGCGACGCGGGCGCGGCCAGCCCGACCGTCAACGAGGTGGCGGTGCCGCCCATCGCGTTGACGTCCGAGAGGTTGGCGGCGGCCGCACGACGGCCGATGTCGGCGGCGTCGGCCCAGTCGCGCCGGAAGTGGCGGTTCTCGACGAGCAGGTCGGTGGAGACCACCACGTGGCCCTTGGGGGCACGCACCACCGCCGCGTCGTCCCCGGGCCCGACGTAGACGAGGGGGCCCTGCTCGAACCGTTCGACGAGGGCGCCGATGAGCCCGAACTCGCCGACGTCGGCGAGGGTGGCGTCGGGACGGAAGGCAGCGGAGGAACCGGTCACCGGGACATCCCATCATTCCGCGGTGCAACGATGTCCGGTAGGTTCATCGCGGTATCCGGTCCCTCCGAGCAGTGGGAGACGCAGATGGTGGTGCAGGCCTACATCCTGATCCAGACCGACGTCGGCAAGGCCGCGGAGGTCGCGGCCAGGATCACCGAGCTCAAGGGCGTGGTCCTCGCCGAGGACGTCACCGGCCCCTACGACGTGATCGTGCGCGCCGAGGCGCGCAACGTCGACGAGCTCGGCAAGCTCGTGGTCGCCAAGGTGCAGGGCCTCGAGGGCATCACCCGGACGCTCACCTGTCCGGTCGTCCACATCTGAGCCCGCGGCCTGCTGCGCCGGTCGTGGACGACCCGGTGCTCAGCCCCCAGCGCCCGTTGCCCGTCCGGGTGACGGGCGCCGTGCTGTGCCTGCTCGCCACGCTGGCGCTGGTGGAGGGCTGCGGCAGCAATGGGGTCGAGGTGGGCCGCTTCTCGGTGACGGCGGTCGGGCACGAGTCCTGCCAGCGCCTGCTGCGAGCGCTCCCCCGCCACGTGTCGGACCAGCCGCGACGCCCGGTGACGGGGTCGACGTACGCCGCAGCCTGGGGCGACCCGCCGATCGTGCTGCGCTGCGGGGTGGGGAGGCCCCGGGGTTACGACCGCTTCTCCGCCTGCCAGACGGCGAACGGCATCGACTGGTTCGTGCCCTCCTCGGCGTTCAACGACGAGCACGCCGACGTGCTGATGACCACGCTCTACCGGCGGCCGGCCGTCTCGGTGCACCTGCCGGCGACCTACCGCCCCCCGGTCGCCGCGATGGTCGACCTCGCCGGCACCATCAAGCAGCACACCACGGCCACCGGCCACTGCCAGTGAGGCCAAACCGGGACCGGCCGCCGGTCCCGGACACTATGCTCGCGCCGGTGAAGAGCACCAGCCGCTTCTTCAAGCGGGTATATCGCCACCTGACGCGGAGCCAGGCGCGCGCCGGATGGGTCCTCGCGATCGTGTCCGCAGTGATCTACGGCCTGTACCCCGAGAGCTGGCTGGCCTCGGACACGTTGAAGCAGTTCTTCCTCGTGGTCGCCTCGGTCGCCACCGGCGCGGTCTTCCTGCCCGAACTGAGCAGCAACCTGTGGAGCGTCGACCCTGGCGACGTCCGCGGACTGATTCCGGACACCAAGATCAAGGCACTCGAGGACAGCATCGTGCGTGCCCAGGTCAGCGACCCCAGCTGGGCAGACGCCATCCTTCACTCCGCGCTGCGGCCGTTGCTGGGGGCTGAGGCGACGCCACATTTCGTGCTTGACAGCCTCTCCTACTCCGCCAACGTCCATCTGAGCCGCACGTTCCTCGATGACGAGGGCACGATGCGGGCCCACCTCGCCGAGACCGTGCTCCGCGCGCGCCGCGTGCTCCCCCCGCCGAACCACGACGACCTGTACTGGGTCTCGATCGCGCGAACGCCCGAGGCACTGGCCGGCGAATACGCCGAGGAGGCCTGCCTGCTCCGCGAGATCGTCGAGCTCGATCCCTCCTGGCCCGACGACGAGTGGCGCCAGCGCATCGAGCAGCTCTCGAGCGCCAGGATCCTCGTGAACGGCAAGACGACGGAGGCGCGCACCCGCCCCGACCCCGACCTGCAGACGGGGCTCGCCGTCACCCAGGGGCTGGTGCGGTGGTACTTCCACGCCTCAGACCTGCCGGTCGAGCCTTTGACCGAGCGGACCAACATCAGCCTCGCGCTCGACTTCCCGATGCGCATCGACTACTTCTCGGTGAACCTCACGTCGTACTACACCACGGGACCGTCGAACATCACCCTGCGCATCTACGATGCACCGGCCGACTTCAGGCTCAACCACCAGCCCTTCCTCGGCCGCGCCCTGGGCCACGGCCAGCTCGACGTCGACTACAAGATCAAGCAGGAGCTGTGTCATCAGGTCACCGTGACCACCTCGGACCTCTCACTGCTGTGGCCGGGCAGCGGTTTGGTCGCCTGGTGGGACACGCCGTACCGTCTGAGCGACAGTGGAGCATCAGCGATCCTCGCGGCCGAGGCACTGAAGGGTGATGGATGACGCGCTTGCCGGGACCGGTCGGGGTCATCGCCGGGGGTCTCAGCCACGAGCGGGACGTCTCCCTCGCGTCCGGTCGGGTGCTGGCCGGCGAGCTGCGTGACCAGGGCCTCGACGTTCAGCTGCTGGACTTCGACACCGCGCTCGTCGACCGTCTCCGCGGCGGAGACCTCGCGGTGGCCTTCCCGGCGCTGCACGGTCGCGGCGGCGAGGACGGCGAGATCCAGTCCCTGCTGGAGCTGCTCGGCATGCCCTTCGTCGGCTCCAGCAGCAGCTCCTGCCGGCTGACCTGGGACAAGACCGTCGCGCGCACCGTGCTCGAGCGTGCCGGTGTGCCGGTGCCCTCAGCGCTGTCCTTCTCCGCGCAGACCTTCCGCGACGTGGGGCCCGGCCACCTGATGCCGATCGTGCTCGAGCGGCTCGGCGCCGACCTGGTGGTCAAACCCACCGAGAGCGGCAGCGCCCTGGGCATCAGCGCGGTTCACGACGCCCCCTCGCTGTCCGAGGCGTTGGTGACCTGCTTCGCGTACGGCGACGCCGCGCTGATCGAGGAGTTCGTCCACGGCATCGACGTCAGCGTCGCCGTCGTGGCGCCGGATGGGGAGCCACGGGCACTCGAGCCGGTCTCGGTCGCATTCGACGCCGGCCACGAGATGGACTACGCGGGCCGCTACAGCCCCGAGCTGATGAGTGTGCAGAGTCCGGCCGGGCTCCCGGCCGGAACCCTGGACGCCCTGAAGGAGATGGCGCTCACCGCGCACCGCGAGCTCGGCCTGCGGGACCTCTCCCGCTCGGACTTCAAGGTCCGCGACGACGGCACCTTCGTGCTGCTGGAGACCGCCATCACGCCGGGGCTGACCGAGACCTCGCTCTTCCGCATTGCGTGCACCACCTCGGGGCACCCGCTGGGAGAGGTCGCCCGCGACCTGGTGGTGACGGCCGTCTCACGACAGCGCCCGGCCGAATAGCGCCCGTGTCCGCCCGGTCTGGGCGGCCCAGCGCTGGTCGCCGTACGACCAGTGCCACCACTCCCAGGGATAGGGCGCGAAGCCACTGTCGGCGAGTGCCCGGCCGAGCAGCCTGCGACAGGCCCGGACCTCGGCGACCCCGTCGGCTCCCTCGTGGTGGAGGAGGTGAGCCTCCTCGGTGAACGCGTCGAAGTCGGTGCCCAGGGCCAGGGCCGAGCCGTCGAGGGCCAGGGTCAGGTCGACCGCGCCTCCCGTCGTGTGGGGCGGCACCACCACGGCGTCGTCGGGATCGGAGACATAGCCGACGACCGCGCCGACGCCCTCCTCCCCCGCGTAGTGGCTCACCAACCGGCGCTGCAGCTCGCTCGTGCGCCAGCAGTCGAGCAGGACGAGGGTGAACCCGTCCGGAAGGTGTGCCTGTGCCTCGACCAGGCGGTCCACCACCTCGCGCCTGAGCCGCGGCGGCTCGTCTGGCGACCGCAGGCCGAGCTCACCATAGACATCGAGCACGTCCAGCGTTGCCGGTACCCGTACCAGAACGCCCTCCTCGGCCGCCGGCGCTTCCACTTCCCGGACGCAGACCTCGTCGACCGGGGTGGGCAGGGGCGGCAAGGCAGCCGCAACGGGGACGCGGTCCCCCGGGATGGGCGAGAGCCAGCGCGGGGATGCCCCTGGCGGTGCCTTGGCCCGATCCCGGCTCACGCCCGCGTCTGCGGCAGGGCGGCCAGCTTGCCGGCGATGCCCCCGGCCGCACGCAGCGCAACGCCCTCCTCGTACGACGGCACCGCGTCGTCCACCGACTGCAGGCTCTCGTCGACCGCGCAGGTCAGCAGCGAGACGGGATCCTCGTCCGGCCACAGGTAGAGCGCCATCGCGCCGGGGATGCTGTTGACCTCGTTGACGAACAGCTCGGTGCCGTCGGAGAGGAAGTCGATGCGGATGATGCCGGTCAGCCCGGTCAGCTCCACGACCCGACGCGCGAGGTCGGTGATCTGCTCGGCGAGCTCCGCGCTGATCTTCGCGGGCATCTCGCGCGGCGCGTTGGCCAGACCCTCCGCGTGCAGGTACTTGGCGGAGTAGGAGTAGATCGACCCGTCCTCGGGCCGGAACGGACGCTCGATCTGGGAGCACTCGACCCGCGGCCAGGTGCGCACCGAGACGTTGAGGTCGAACAGGTCGGGGCGGTAGGGCTCCAGGACCGCGCCGCGGCGCAGGTGGACGCTGCTGTTGAGCAGGGCGAGCGCGGTCGCGTGGTCGTCGACCACCTCGATGCCGATGCTCGAGCCGCCGTAGCGCGGCTTGACGATGTAGGGACCCGGGTTGCTCGGCGGGTTGTCGGCAGAGAGCAGCGTCCGCTCCAGGCAAGGGACGCCGGAGGCGGCCATCACGCAGCCGAAGGCGAGCTTGTCCATGCCCAGGGCCGCCGAGGCCACCGACGAGCCCGTGCTGGGCACACCCGCGATCTTCAGCAGCCCCTGCACCCCGCCGTTCTCGCCGTCGCCGCCGTGCAGGCAGTTCAGCACCGCCTCCACCGGCAGCCGCTTCGCGCGCAGTCCGCCGGTCAGGTAGAGACCGGACTCCTCGTCACCGGACACCCGCAGCTCGAGCGGCCGGGACTTGGCGGGGGCGCCGTCGAGGAAGTCGCGAGCCTCGGAGCCACTGGGCACCAGGTGCCAGCGCCCGGCCCGGTCCCAGTAGACCGGAGCGACCTCCCGTCCGCCCTGCGCCAGCAGTCGCTCGGCCTGCAGCCCCGTGAGGATGCTGATGTCGTGCTCCGGTGAGGGGCCACCAAAGAGGACCGCTACGGGTGTGCTCATCGGCCTTCCATTCCTGTGTCTTACGGATAGTGGTCGGGCAGGTCGTTCTCGTAGAGCACGACGTCGCCCTCGCGGACGCGGGCCATGATGTCCTGCACGGCCTTCGCGCGGCCGGAGAAGTACTCCACCCGCCCGTCGGCCCCCCGGGCCAGCGCGGCGCGGTTCGTCCGTCCGACCACGGCGAGCACCATGTCGTCCTTCTCCGTGGCCGCGCGGGCGAACTCGGCGTTGCGCCGGTCCTGGTGTGCACCGAGCTCCACCATGCCCGGAGTGATCGTATAGATCCGGCCACCGGGACCGACGAGGCGCCGCGCCGTCATCAGGGCCTCGGCTGCGCCCGTGGGGTTGGAGTTGTAGGTGTCGTCGATGACCGCGACGCCGTTGCCCATCCTGGCGACCTCGGCACGGTGCGCGACGGAGGGCAGCTCCTTGAGCCGCCGCAGGATCGACTCCCAGTCGACGTCGAGGGCGCGCGTCAGGCCGATGGCGATCGCCAGGTTGACCGGATGGCCGCCGTGCGGGGCCGGCACCCTACCCAGTTCCTCGCCGTCGGCGAGCACGATCCAGTCGGCGCCTTCGGGCACCACCGCGACCTCCGCCCCGGAGCCCTTCCGGGTCGAGCAGCCGACCACCCGCTTCTCCTGCTGCAGGCGCCCGGCGAGTGCCGCGAGGTCCGGGTCGTCGGTGTTCAGCACCACGACCGGCGCGGTCTCGGTGATCTCGGACTTCGCGCGGACGATGGTCTCCCGGGTCTTCATCCGCTCCAGGTGCGCCTCACCGATGGTGACGATCGCCGAGACCGCCGGTGGGAAGAGCTTGCAGAGGTTGCGGATCTCGCCGGGGCCGTAGGTGCCCATCTCTGCGACGAACACCTCGGTGCCCGGCCGGAGGCGGTCGTTGACGGCCCGGGAGAGGCCCATCCTGTTGTTGAAGCTCGCCGGGCTGGCGACCACGCTGCGCGTGCCGGCGAGCAGGTGGGCGGTGTAGTTCTTGGTCGACGTCTTGCCGTAGGAGCCGGTGATCGCGACGATCGCGGGCGCGACCTGCCGGATCCGCTCCTGTGCCTGACGGACGAACCTCTCCGAGATGCGCCGCTCCACCGGCATCGCCAGCCCCGCTGCTGCGTCGGCCAGGAACGGCACCAGCAGGGGCACCAGGGCGACCACGCCGAGGTAGCCGAGCACGACGCACGCCACGACGTGCAGCACGACGGTGATCGCCGCAAGGCGGCGCACGCGCGGTGTCCAGGCCAGGGGCTTCTCCCGGTGCCAGAGGTCCAGCCCCAGGGGCCAGGCCAGCAACGCCAGGGCGGTCACCGGTGCCAGCCAGGTGATCCAGCAGCCCGCCACCCCGAGGGCCACCAGCACCAGACCTGCGGCGGCGTTCCACCAGGCCGTCCGCGTCCACAGGGCGGCGATGGCCAGCACCCGGCCCGGCTCGTAGTGCTCGCGCTGGGAGACCCGCCACCACCGCAGGTAGGCGACGGCGGACAGCAGCCCGGTGCCCGCCGCGAGGGCGCTGCTCACGGCACCGCTCACGCCCGCGCTCCTGCGTCCGCCAGGACCTCGCGGAGCGCGCCGACGAGGGGCTCGTGGAGCAGGTGCCCGGCCCCGGGCACGACACGCAGCCGTGCCCGGTCACCGAGGATGTCGGCGGCACGCTCGGCCATCCACGTCGGCGCCGCCGTGTCGCGCTCCCCCCAGACGAGGGAGACGTCGAGGTCGTGGCCTGCCAGCTGCTCGAGGTCCGCGGTGTACTCCTCGTTGACGGCCTTGACGAGCACCTGCCGCATCACGCCGGACGCATTGCGGTAGTCCTCCGAGCCGTACCTGCGCCGACGCCTCTCCATCGCCTCCTCGCCGAGCAGTCCGACGGCGTGCAGCCTCCGGGCCATGCGGTACTGCCAGGGCACCCGGCGCGTGGAGGGTGTGCGGAAGAACGGGACGCCCGTCAGCACCAGGCCGCCCACCAGCTCCGGCTGCGCTGCGGCCAGCTTCACCGCGATGCGCCCACCGAAGGAGTGCCCCAGCAGCAGCGGGCGGTCGAGGGTCGCCAGCACCTCGGCCACATACCTCGCGTAGTCGGCGACCTGCCACGCAGTGTCCGGGGCGGAGGCGCCACCGAAGCCGGGGAGATCGAGGGCGAGCCCGTCGAATCCGTTGAGGACGGCGTTCCAGTCCTGCCGGGAGCGGCCCCACCCGTGCAACGCCAGGACCGTTGCCGGCGGTCGGCCGAAGCTCTCGGCCAGGACGCGACCGCCCAGAAGTGAGGTGAGCACGCGCCCACCCTAGCGACCGTTACGCTCGGGCCATGGCTCCACCCGGCGGACACCGACCCGCGACCAGGGCCGTCCACGAGGGCAGGCCGCCGCACACCCGCGACGAACCGCTGAACGTGCCGATCACGATGGCCTCGACGTACGTCGCGGGCGGCGAGCGGGAGTACGGCCGCTACACGAACCCGACCTGGACCGCGTTCGAGGATGCCCTCGGGTCGCTGGAGGGCGGGCGCTGCCTGTCCTTCGCCAGTGGCCTTGCCGCCGTCGCGACGGTCCTCGACCTGGTCGGGCAGGGCCAGACCGTGGTGGCGCCTCGGCACGCCTACAACGGCTCGGTGATGCAGCTGGCCGACCTGGAGGCGCGTGGACGCCTGACGGCCCGGCTCGAGGACATCACCGACACCGACGCCATGGTCGCGGCCTGCGCCGATGCGGCCCTGGTGTGGCTGGAGTCGCCGACGAACCCGGCGCTCGAGGTCGCCGACATCGCGGCCATCACCAAGGCGGCGCACGAGGCGGGCGCCCATGTCGTGGTCGACAACACCTTCGCGACGCCGTTGCTCCAGCAGCCCCTCGACCTCGACGTCGATCTGGTGGTGCACTCGGCCACGAAGTTCATCGCGGGTCACTCCGACGTGTTGATGGGCGCGGTGGTGACCCGCGACGAGGAGCTGCACCGCGTGCTCAAGGGACGCCGCGATCTCATCGGCGCGATCCCGGGCGCGTTCGAGGCCTGGCTGGCGCTGCGGGGGCTGCGCACGCTGCCGTTGCGCATCGAGCGCGCGCAGGACAATGCTCGGGAGCTGGTCCGGCGGCTGGCCGGCGCGCCGCACGTCGCCGAGGTGCGCTATCCCGGCTTCGGCGCGATCGTCGGGCTCGTGCTCGACAGCGGACTGGCCGCAGACCTCTTCCAGCACAAGACCGAGCTGTGGGTCTACGCCACGTCGCTGGGGGGTGTCGAGTCAACTCTGGAGCGCCGGCGCCGCTGGAAGTCCGAGCCCGCCACCATCCCCGAGGGCCTGGTGCGTCTGTCCGTCGGCATCGAGGACGTCGAGGACCTCTGGGCCGATCTCGAGCAGGCCCTGCAGGCCCTGGACTGAGTCGGAGCCGCGCCGGCCGGCAGCCGGGTGCTCAGCCGCGCTCGGCCTTGGTCTCGCGCTCGATGAAGGCGTTCATCATGTCGCGGGCGCCGATCTCACCCTTCACGACGGCGGCGATGTGCTCGGCGATCGGGGCATCGACTCCCGTGCGCCGGGCGAGCTGGAGTATCGAGGAGGCGGACTTGACTCCCTCGGCGACCTGGCGGGTGGAGGCGACGATCTGCTCGGTCGTCATTCCCTGGCCGAGCTTCTCGCCGAACGTCCGGTTGCGCGACAGCGGCGAGGAGCAGGTCGCCACCAGGTCGCCGAGCCCGGCCAGGCCCATCAAGGTGAGGGGGTCGGCGCCGAGCGCGGTCGCCAGCCGGGCGGTCTCGGCGAGCCCGCGGGTGATCAACGAGGCCTTGGTGTTGTCGCCGAAGCCGAGCCCCACGGCCATGCCGACGCAGAGGGCGACGACGTTCTTGTAGGCACCACCGATCTCGCAGCCCAGCACATCGGTGCTGCGGTAGGGCCGGAACGCCCTGCTGTGGCAGGCGGCCTGCACCTGCTGCGCCACCTCGTCGTCGACGCAGGCGACCACGCTCGCCGCGGGTTCGCGGCGGGCGATCTCCGCGGAGAGGTTCGGCCCGCTCACCACGGCGATGCGCCCCGACGGCGCGCCGGTGACCTCGGCGATCACCTCGCTCATCCGCTTGAGCGACGTCAGCTCCACGCCCTTCATCAGCGAGACCAGTACGGCGTCACCGGGGATGCTCACCGCCCAGTCGGTGAGGTTCTCGCGGAGCGTCTGGGAGGGCGTCGCGAGCACCACCAGCTCGGCACCGGCCGCGGCCTTCTCCGGGTCATGGGTCGCGCTGATCGTCTCCGGCAGCACGATCCCCGGGTGGTAGTCGGGATTCTCGTGGTGGCTGGTGATCGACTCGCAGACCTCCGGGCGACGGCCCCAGATGGTGACCTCGTTGCCGGCGTCGGCGAGGACGATGCTGAACGCCGTACCCCAGGAGCCGGCACCGAAGACCGCGACCCTCATGCGCGGCCGTGCCTGCGGCGCCTGGCGGGGGTGCTCGCCTTGCGGGGGTTGCCGATCTGGCGTACGCCGGCCGCCCGCGGGTCGAACCGCTCCGCGGGGGCGGTCTCACCGCGCAGGTCCGCGACCAGCGTCGTGATGGCCGCCATGATCCGGTCGGTGGCCTCGCGGAGCACCGCAGCGGTCAGCGGCTGCCCGCGCAGGTCGTCGAGCTCCACCGGGTCACCCACCTTGTAGTGCACGGTCCGCGGCGGCACCACGTGCAGCTGTGCCGTGTACGCCGGCAGCACCTCCTGCGCACCCCACTGCCCGATCGGGATCACCGGGCAGCCGGTGCTGAGGGCGATCCGGGCGGCACCGGTCTTGCCACGCATCGGCCAGCCGGCCGGGTCCTTGGTGATCGTGCCCTCGGGGTAGACGCCGATGCACTCACCGCGGCCGATCGCGGCCACCGCGGCGTCGTACGCGCTGGCGGCATCGGCGGACTGCCTGCTCACCGGGATCTGGCCGGAGTCCCGGCAGACCGCACCGACGAGCGGCACCTTGAACAGCGCGTCCTTGGCGAGGTAGCGGACCAGGCGACCGTGGTCGTAGAGAAGGTGGGCCAAGGTGAGCGGGTCGACGTGGGAGATGTGGTTGACCGCGACCACGCAGCCTCCCGTCGCGGGGATCTTCTGGCCGTCGATCCAGTCGCGTCGGGTGAGCGTCAGGAGCGGAGGCTTGACCACCGCCACCGCCAACGTCCAGGCCCAGCCGCGTCTCTCCTGGAGCTTGCGCACCTTCGGCACGGACTTCCCTTCCCCTCGTGTCAACCGGTCGCCGGTTGAGGGAGAGACTACTGCCCGTGATGGCCGAAGCGTTCGCCCTGCTGATGCCGGTGAAGTTCCTGTCCGCCGCGAAGTCCCGCCTGGAGCTCGACGTCGCGGCGAGCCGGAGCCTGATGGCCGCCTTCACGCTGGACGCGGTCGCCGCGGCTCGCCGGTCCCCGCTCGTGGCGGAGGTCCACCTGGTCAGTGAGGAGCAGGAGCTGGCGGACGCCGCCGGGGTCGCGTTGCTCCATGACGAGGGCGGCGGAGACCTCAACCGCGCCCTGGCCGTGGCAGCGACGCGGGTCCAGCGGCAGCATCCCGGGCTCGGCATCGCCGCCATGTGCGCGGACCTGCCCTGCCTCGTGGAGGCGGACCTCACCACTGCCCTGGGCGCAGGCGACTCCGCGCGGTGGTGCGTCACCGACGCCGCAGGCACGGGCACGACGCTGCTGGTCGCGCGGTCGGGGATCGAGCTGGCCCCCCTCTTCGGACCGGGCTCGGCCCAGCGGCACGTCGCCTCCGGGGCGACCCCGGTCGCTGCCGACGTGCCCACACTGCGACGCGACGTGGACACACCGGCCGACCTGGCGCGGGCGGCTGCCCTGGGCGTGGGGCTGCACACCGCCGCGGCGATGGCCTCCCTCCGGGTCGCCTGACCCGGGCAGACGAAACGGCGGTGGCTGCCTCGGCAGCCACCGCCGTCGATGTGAGCTCGACCTGCGCTCAGGACTTCTTCGCGGTCTTCCTCGCCGTCGTCTTCTTTGCCGGCGTCGACTTCTTGGCCGTCGACTTGGTCGCGGTCTTCTTCGCCGGCGCGGTCTTCTTGGCCGTCGACTTGGTCGCGGTCTTCTTCGCCGGCGCGGTCTTCTTCGCCGTCGACTTGGCCGCGGTCTTCTTCGCCGGCGCGGTCTTCTTCGCCGTCGACTTGGCCGTGGTCTTCTTCGCCGGGGTCGACTTGGTCGCCGTGGTCTTGGAGGCCGCGGCCGTCTTCTTGCCGGCACCCGTCGTGGACTTGGCGGGGTTGTTCAGCGCGAGCTTCGGCAGCTTCTTGGCGCCCGACACGACTGCCTTCAGCTCCGCACCGGCGCTGAACTTGGGCACCGCCGTCTTCTTGGCCTTGATGCGCTCACCGGTGCGCGGGTTGCGCACCCAGCGTGCGTCACGCACCCGCTTCTCGAAAGAACCGAACCCCGTGATCGCGACCTTCTCACCCTTGGCCACCTCGCGCGTGATGGTGTCGAGCACCGAGTCCAGCGCCTGCGCGGCGGCCTTGCGGTTGCCCTCGTAACGGGCCGCAAGGGCGTCGATCAACTGACTCTTGTTCACAAGCTTCCCTTTCGTGAACGTCGGTCGAGCGCCTTGCTCGACTTTTCCCTTGACACGCTAGGGAAAAGTCTGTGCCGCAACAATGGGAATGGCGCGTGTCGGCACTACCAAATTTCGGGGGACCAGACCACCCGCCACTCTGGATGAGCAAGGAAGAATCCCCTTACGGATGACTTTCGCCAAGCAGGCAAGGGGATTCTGTGGGTCCAGTGGGACTCTCGGGCCCTTGGCGGGTCAGTGCAGGGTCACCGGCTTCCACTGCGGGCGGTGGGCCTCGAACTCCGCGATCGCCTCCTCGTGGGAGAGGGTGATGCCGATGTCGTCGAGTCCCTCGAGCAACCGCCAGCGCGTGTAGCCGTCGATGTCGAAGCTCTCCTCGATCGCCTCGGCCCCTTGCCCGGCCTTGATCGTCCGACTCTGCAGATCGACGGTGACGGCCGCACCCGGGTGCTCGTCGAGGTGGTTCCAGAGCCGCAGCACCACCTTGTCGTCCACCTGGGCAGCGAGGAGGCCGGCCTTGCCGGCGTTGCCGCGGAAGATGTCACCGAACCGGGAAGCGATGACCACCCGGAATCCGTAGTTCTGCAAGGCCCAGACGGCGTGCTCGCGAGACGACCCGGTGCCGAAGTCGGTGCCTGCGACGAGCACGGTGGCCTCGGCGTACTCGGGCCGGTTGAGCACGAACTCCGGATCGCTGCGCCAGGCGGCGAAGAGCCCGTCCTCGAAGCCGGTGCGGGTCACGCGCTTGAGGTAGACGGCAGGGATGATCTGGTCGGTGTCGACGTTGCTGCGCTTGAGCGGCATCGCGACGCCGGTGTGGGTGGTGAACTTCTCCATCACAGCTCCTCGAGGTCGGCAGGGGACGAGAGCGTGCCGCGAACGGCCGTGGCAGCAGCGACGAGGGGTGAGACGAGGTGGGTCCGGCCACCCTTGCCCTGCCGCCCCTCGAAGTTGCGGTTGGAGGTGGAGGCGCTGCGTTCCTGCGGCTGGAGCTGGTCGGGGTTCATGCCCAGGCACATCGAGCAACCGGCGCCTCTCCACTCGGCGCCCGCCTCCTTGAAGACCACGTCCAGGCCTTCCTCCTCCGCCTGGAGCCGCACGCGTGCCGAGCCGGGCACGACCAGCAGCCTGGTGTCCCGGGCGACCTTGCGGCCCTTGATCACACCGGCGGCGGCGCGGAGATCCTCGATGCGGCCGTTGGTGCAGGAACCGACGAAGACGGTGTCGACCTTGACCTCGCGCAGGGGTGTCCCCGCGTCGAGGCCCATGTATTCCAGCGCCTTCTCGGCGGCGATGCGCTGCAGCTCGTCCTCGAAGTCGTCCGGCGAGGGCACCGACGACCCCAGCGGCACGCCCTGCCCGGGGTTGGTGCCCCAGGTGACGAAGGGCGTCATCTTGCCGGCGTCGAGGACGATCTCCCTGTCGAAGACGGCGTCCTCGTCACTGACCAGGGTCCGCCAGTGCTCGACGGCAGCGTCCCAGTCCGCGCCCTTCGGCGCTTCCGGGCGTCCGTGCAGGTAGTCGAAGGTGGTCTGGTCGGGCGCCACCAGCCCTGCCTTCGCGCCCCACTCGATGCTCATGTTGCAGATGGTCATCCGGGCCTCCATCGAGAGCTCCTCGATGGCCTGGCCGCGGTACTCCACGATGTGGCCCTGCCCACCGCCGGTCCCGGTGTGCGCGATCAGGGTGAGCACCAGGTCCTTGGCGGTGACACCGTCGGGGAGGCTTCCGTTGACGGTGACCGCCATCGTCCTCGGCCGCGCCTGGGGCAACGTCTGGGTCGCCAGCACGTGCTCGACCTCGGAGGTGCCGATGCCGAAGGCGATCGCACCGAAGGCGCCGTGGGTGCTGGTGTGGCTGTCACCGCAGACGATCGTCATGCCGGGCTGGGTGAGACCGAGCTGCGGTCCGACGACGTGCACGATGCCCTGCTCGACGTCACCGAGCGGATGCAGCCGGATGCCGAACTCCTCGGCATTGCGCCGCAGGGTCTCGACCTGGGTGCGGCTCACGGGGTCGGCGATCGGCTTGTCCCAGTCGACGGTCGGCACGTTGTGGTCCTCGGTGGCCAGGGTCAGGTCCGGGCGGCGTACCCGCCGACCTGCCAGGCGCAGGCCATCGAAGGCCTGCGGTGAGGTCACCTCGTGGATCAGGTGCAGGTCGATGTAGAGCAGGTCAGGCTCTCCGTCGGCGCTTCGGACCACATGCTGGTCCCACACCTTCTCCGCCAGCGTCTTGCCCATGACCCCTCCTCTCGCCGGTGACGGCAGCCGCCTGCCGCGCCTGTGGTGTCGGTGGTGACCGACCTTACGCTTGCGTCCCATTTCCTGAGACGGCAATATTGGCATATGGACAACTCTAGTGGTGTCGGCGTCCTCGACAAGGCCGCCCTGGTGCTCACCGCCCTCGAGTCCGGGCCGGCGACGCTGGCCGGGCTGGTGGCGGGCACGGGCCTGGCCCGACCCACCGCGCACCGGCTCGCGGTGGCGCTGGAGCACCACCGACTGGTCGCCCGTGACATGCAGGGCCGCTTCGTGCTGGGGCCCCGGCTGGCCGAGCTGTCCGCCGCCGCCGGCGAGGACCGCCTGCTCGCCGCGGCCGGCCCGGTGCTCGCCCGGCTGCGTGACATCACCGGGGAGTCCGCACAGCTGTGGCGCCGGCAGGGCGACTACCGCGTCTGCGTGGCCGCGGCCGAGAGGCCGAGCGGGCTGCGCGACACCATCCCCGTCGGGTCCCAGCTCACCATGCGCGCCGGCTCGGCCGCGCAGGTGCTGCTGGCCTGGGAGGACCCCGAGCGGATCCACCGCGGCCTGCAGAACGCCGCGTTCTCTGCGGCAGCCCTGGCCGGCATCCGGCGGCGCGGGTGGGCGCAGTCGGTCGGCGAGCGCGAGCAGGGGGTGGCCTCGGTGTCCGCGCCGGTCCGGTCCCCTTCCGGCAAGATCATCGCCGCCGTCTCGGTGTCAGGACCGCTGGAGCGGCTCTCCCGCCAGCCCGGCCGGATGCACGCCCCCGCCGTGCTCGCCGCCGCCGAGCGGCTGTCGGAGTCGCTGCGACGCGCGGCCGCGGAGTGAGCCGACAGGACGTCGCTGAGCGAACCGGGGCCGCGGTTCAGTGACGGTCACGGCCGGTGCTGTGCGACCAGCGGTCAGAACAGCGCGTCCTGCTCCAGCTCGAGCAGCACCTGCTTGCGCTGCACTCCCCCGGCATAGCCGGTGAGCGTGCCGTTGGCACCGATCACCCGGTGGCAGGGCACCACGATCGGGATCGGGTTGCGCCCGTTGGCCAGTCCCACCGCGCGGGAGGCGGCGTTGGACATGCCGAGACGGCGGGCGATCTCACCGTAGGAGACGGTCTCGCCGTACGGGACCAGCCGCAGCTGTTCCCACACCCGCTGCTGGAAGGCGCTGCCCCGTGGGGCCAGCGGGAGGTCGAAGTCGCGCAGCTCGCGGGCGAAGTACGCCCTGAGCTGGCGGACGGCCTCGGTCAGCACCGGGTGCCGGTCGTCACGGCTGCCGAGCGGCAGACCGTCGGCCAGTCCCCGGAACGGGCTGTACTCGATGGCGATCAGCGCGTCCCCGGTGGCGACGAGCCGCAGCTCTCCGACCGGTGAGTCGATCACCGTCCACATCGTCTGCGCCACCTTCTGTTCCGTTGCAGTGGTCACCCTAGGCCTCCTTCGTCGGTGTGGCTGCGGCGGTCGTCCACAGCTGCATCAGCGCATAGCTCCGCCACGGTCGCCAGGCCTCGCTGCGCGACCGGATGTCGTCGATGCCCAGCCGGCGCGCGGCGTCGCGGACACCGGTGTCCGTGGGCAGGAACGCGTCCGGCTCCCCCAGCGCCCGCATCGCCACGTAGTCGGCGGTCCACGGACCGATGCCGGGCAGCGCCAGCAGAGCGGCGCGCGCTTCCGCCCGGTCCGCGCTGCGGTCCAGCCGCACCCGGCCCTCGGCGAGCGCCGCCGCGAGCCCGGTGAGTGCCCGGCCGCGGGCGCGCGGCATCGACAGCAGCGCCGGGTCGACCGCGGCGATCACCGCGCTGGTCGGGAAGAGGTGTGTGACGGCGTGATCACCGTCGAGACCGAGCGGGTCGCCGTACGCCGCCACCAGGCGGGCAGCGTGCGTCCGCGCGGCGGCCACGCTGACCTGCTGCCCGAGCACAGCGCGTACGGCGATCTCCGCGCCGTCGACGTGGCCGGGCACCCGGATCCCCGGACGTCGCGCAACCAGAGGCGCCAGCACGTCGTCCTCGGCGAGCGCCTGGTCGACCGCCACCGGGTCGCAGTCGGCGTCCAGCAGCCTGCGGGTGCGTTCCATCGCCGGGGCGAGGTCGCGCGCGTCGGCGAGCGTGATGCGGCAACCGACCGGCGTGCTGCCGAGATCCACCCGCACGACGCCGGCGCCGTGCGGCAGCCGCAGCGAGCGCTCGAACCAGCCGTCGCCCGCCGCCTCGACACCGGGCACCGCCCGGGCCGCGAGGAAGGCGAGCAGTCCCGCGGCGTCGAACGGCTCGCGGACCGCCACGCGGGTGCAGATCGTGCCCGAGGTGCTCCGCGGCGTACGACGACCGCGCAGCTGCGTCGGCGTGGCTGCGTAGACCTCGCGGACCGTGTCGTTGAACTGACGGATGCTGGCGAAGCCCGCGGCGAAGGCGATGTCGGCGAAGGACAGGTCGGTCGTCTCGATCAGCACCCGGGCCGTCTGCGCCCGCCGGGCTCGCGCCAGTGCGAGGGGGCCGGTGCCGTAGGCCGCGGTGAGCACCCGGTTGAGCTGGCGCGTCGAGTAGCCCAGCCGGGCAGCGAGCCCGTCGACGCCCTCGCGCTCCACGACCCCGTTGGCCACCAGCCGCATCGCCCGGCCGGCGAGGTCCGCGGCGACGTCCCACTCGGGCGAGCCGGGCGTGGCATCGGGCAGGCAGCGCCGGCACGCCCGGTAGCCGGCGCCCTGCGCGGCGGCCGCCGAGGCGAAGAAGCAGACGTTGGACCGCTTCGGTGTGATCGCCGGGCAGGAGGGCCGGCAGTAGATCCCGGTGGTGCGCACGGCGGTGTAGAAGACCCCGTCGAAGCGGCGGTCGCGGCCGCGCACTGCGCGGTAGCAGAGGTCCTCGTCGAGCTGCATGGCTCCGAGTCTGCACGGTCCGCCGACCCGGTTCTAGCGGAAATCGGACGCCACCGCGCAGTGCTCGGAGGACGCGGCCGCGGTGCACGGGTTGCCAGCCGCGGCCGCGGGTACGACGATCCGTCTGCCTGCTCTCGCTCCACTCGCCGACCGGCTGGCCGACCTGGGCGGCGATGCACTGTCCACCGTGATGCGGGTGATGGCCGCCCGACCCGCCCACAAGCCGCTGCACCCGCGGGGACGGCTGGTCACCGCACGGCTGCACCACGAGCTCGCCGGACCCCCGACGGGCGTGCCGTGGCTCGACGAGCCCGGTGCGCAGGAGGTGCTGGTGCGGTTCTCACGCGCCGTCGGGCTGCCCGGACCACTGCCCGACATCCACGGGGTCGCCGTCCGGGTGCCGAAGGAGGAGGGCCACGGTGACCTGCTCTTCGCCACGACCGGGCTGGGGCCGGCGTCCCGCTTCCTGCTCACCGTCTCCCGCCGGCTCGGCGGCCGGCCGCTCACGACCCTGCTGCCCTACCGCACGCCCGGAGGGCCGCTGCTGCTCGCGCTGCGCGAGCTCGACGAGGACCGCTTCGAGCTGCTGGCAGCCCACGCCGGGGGCTCCTGGTCACGGGTCGGCTGGCTCGCGGTGATCGGGGACGCCGACGCCGAGCACGAGCAGCGGCTGGTGTCGTTCGACCCGGTGCGCAACGAGGTGCCGGGCCTGACGAACTACGAGTGGGTGCGCCGGCTGAGGGAGCCGTCGTACGCCTTCGCGCGCAGGCAGCGCCGCTCCTGAGGAACGTCGAGCGTCCCCTCGAGGTCCAGGACGGCCCTGGTGACGTCGGGCCTGAGGGTGAAAGCCCGCAGATGCCGTCAGCCTGCGGCGCCGCCGGGGACGAGCCGCATTGCGGATGAGTACCCCCGACCGGATTCGAACCGGCGCTACCGCCTTGAGAGAGGGATGGAGGGGTCGTCGGAGAACGTTGAAGATCAGTGAACGTGCAGGTCAGAGTCGCAATGGGCCGTTGTCCCTCGTTGGTCGCTCGGGGTTGTTTCCGGAGTTCGTGTTGCCCCAGTGTTGCCCGAGAGCTAGATCGGACAGGACGACCTGTGCGTCGCCAAGCTGGTCGCCGTCCGCGAGAAGGACCGCACTTCGTCGCCGCTCGAAGCGAACATTATCGAGGGCGAGGTCACGCCCAAGGGCGCAACGGCAGTCGACCACCGCGCCGACCCGGCCTACTTCGATGCGCTTGACGGTCACCCGAGAGCGACCGGCTGAGGAACACTTCAAGACCCGCCGGCCAGCCGCCTTTCAAAGCTCCGCGGCGGATCCCTCACCAGCACGCAAGGATCCTTGCTGGCGCGGTAGCGCAAGGGTTTGGCGCACGCCTCACCCCGCCCGTGGGCTCAGGTTCTCACGCGCAGCGTTTCCAGCACAGGATCGGCGGCCGCAGTCGCGGGCACGACGGCCCTTCGGTTCAGTCAGCAGCCGCTTAGTGCGCCGCCTCGATGGCCGACGGGTCGTTGGTGATCGTACCGGCCGGCGCGGTCGGTGTAGGGGATCATCGTCCTGGACTCGATGATCGACCTGCTCGCCGAGTATGAGCGCATCGTGAGGTCGGCGTGTGCGTGCAGCTGAGGCCGCTGGCCTGGTTGATCGACGCCAGCAGTGCAGAGGCAGCT
>DATDNR010000058.1:0-7836 GCA_036518175.1 Marmoricola sp. | reverse complement strand
GATCCCGCACTGGGTGGTGGGTGCGGCGGGTCGTGGGTGGTGGGTGCGCCGATCCCGCTCAGGGGTGATCGGTGCGTGCGGGTCGTGGGTGGTGGGTGCGTGGATCCCGCACAGGCGTGATCGGTGGGTCCGGATGGGGGGTGGTGCGTGCGCCGATCCCGCACAGGCGTGTTCGGTGGGTGCGGGGTCGGGGGTGGTGGGTGCGCCGATCCCGCACAGGGGTGATCGGTGCCTGCGGTTCGTGGGTGCGCCGATCCCGCACAGGCGTGATCGGTGTGCACCGGTCGGGGGTGGTGGGTGCGCCGATCCCGCACAGCCGTGATCGGTGCGCTGGGTCAGATCCCGAAGGTGTTGCGCGGGTAGGCCGCGTCGACGTCGGTGATGACGTTGACCAGGTAGGGCACGCCGGAGGCGAACGCGCGGTCGAGCGCCGGGCCGATCTCCCGGGGATCGGTGACCGTCTCACCGGCGCCGCCGAGGGCACGCACCACCTCGTCGTAGCGGGTGCGCGGCGCCAGGTCCGCGGCCACGTCGTAGCCGTAGAGCATCTGCATGGGCCCCTTCTCCAGTCCCCAGGCGCCGTTGTTGCCGCAGACCATGACCACGGGCAGCCGGTGCCGCACCAGGGTGTCGACGTCGAGCAGCGACATCCCGGCGGCACCGTCGCCGAAGAGCACCACCACCTGCGCGGAGGGCCGGTGCAGCCGAGCGGCGATGGCCGCGCCCATGCCGGCGCCCAGGCAGCCGTAGGGGCCCGGGTCGAGCCAGCCGCCGGGCCGGGTCGGCTCGACGAACCTGCCGGCGAAGGAGACGAAGTCGCCACCGTCGCCGATCACCACCGCGTCGTCGGCGAGCCTGGGGAGCAGCTCGCCGTAGATGCGCGCCGGGTGCACCGGGTCGGCCTCGGCGCGCAGCAGCTCCGCGTCGCGGGCGACGGCCTGCGCGGCGACGCCCTGCAGCGACGTCAGCCAGTCCGACCAGTCGGGTGTGCGGACGAGGCCGGTGACCGCGTCGAGCAGACCGTCGAGCACGAGGGTGAGGTCGCCGTACGCCGAGGCCGCCAGGTCGGCGTGGCCCGACAGCTGGCCTGCGCTGTCGGCCAGGTGCACCACCGAGGCCGGGCGAGCGCCGTCCTTGCCCCCGAAGACGCCGTAGCCGAGCCGGAAGTCCAGCGGTGTGCCGACCACCACGGCGAGGTCGCAGCCGCCGAACGCGGCGCCCCTGGCCCGGGTGACCAGCTGCGCATGCCCGCGAGGTACGACGCCCCGGCCCATCCCGTTCGTGATCACCGGGATCCCGGACTGCTCGACGAAGCGCAGCGCGGCCTCCTCCGCGCCGTCGGCCCACACGTCGGTGCCCAGCACCAGCACCGGGTGGCGGGCCTCCGCGAGCAGCTCGGCGATCTCGGTGAGGGAGTCGGGGTCGGGGGCCACCGGGGCAGGCGGTGTCACCTCCGGAGGCACCACGGTGGCGCTGCCGAACAGCTCGTCCATCGGCACGTCGACGAAGACGGGGCCGCGGTGGGGGCTGCCGGCGAGCCGGAACGCCTCGTGCATGCCGTCGGCGACGTCGGCGGCGGTGTGCAGGGTGCGCGCCGCCTTGGTGACCGAGGCCAGGATCGGAGGCTGGTCGAGCTCCTGCAGTGAGCCGGTGCCCCACCGGTTCGCCGGCGCGCGACCGCCGACGACGACCATCGGGGAGCCGGCGAAGCGGGCCTGGGTGATCGCGCTGACCCCGTTGGTCACGCCGGGGCCGGCCGTGAGCACCGCGAGGCCCGGGCGCCGGCTCAGCTTGCCGGTGGCCTCCGCGGCGAAGGCAGCGGTCTGCTCGTGCCGGACGTCGATGATCCGCATCGGCGGCTCGGCGGTGACCGCTCCGTCGTAGAGCGGGAAGACGTGCGCGCCGGAGAGGGTGAACATCACCTCGACTCCGTGGCTGCGGGCCACCCTGACGGCGTGCTGGCCGGCGTGCCCGGTCACCGCTCGGTCGGTCCCCTCCGCGGGGTCGTCCGGGTGCTGCCGGGTTGCGGTGTCCTCGCTCATGCCGAGCAGGTTACTGGGCGGTTCTCCTGGCCTGTCCCGGCGTCGGGCCCGCGGACGGCGCCACGAAGTAGGGCGCGTTGGTGCGGCGCAGCTGGTCGATCAGCACCAGCAGCAGGTCGGCCCGGACCTCCGGGTGGCGAGGCCCGAGGGCAAGCTGCAGGTGCAGGCTGCGCAGGAACCCCTGGGCGTTGCCGGCCACGTGGAAGGGGTTGTGGTGCACGTCGCCGGCGGGGGAGGCGGCCGCTGCGATCCGGTTGACCCACGGCTCGAGCACGTCGAGACCGAGCAGGTCGCGGCGGAGCAGGTGCATCACGGCCAGCGCCAGCCGGTCCGGCTCGCCGCAGACGAAGAACGCCTCGGTCGGCAGCAGCAACCGGTCGGCGACCACGTCGAGCAGCACCGTCAACTCGAGCGGGCCGAAGCGCGGCGAGCGGGCGAGCGCGCCGATGGCGTCGGCGCCGTGGGCCACGGCGAGGGCCCACCCGCTGCCCGGCACGAAGCCGCGAAGGTCGCGCTCGCGGACCAGCCAGCCGGCGATGCGGTCGCCCCAGTCCAGCACCACGTCGGTCGGCACCAGCGCCGCGGCGGTGTCGCGGTCGATGCACTCGGTGACGACGAGGGCCGAGTAGCTGCGGCGGAAGACCGTGTCGGTGCCGGACTCGCCCAGACCCACGGCGAGGCCGTCGCACATGCCGTCGCCGAGCCCGTGCAGCAGCTCGTCGTAGACGCCGTCACCGATCCAGGTCGCCAGCGTGGGGAAGGCGATCCCGTCGCGCGCCGCCGGGTCCGGGTCGCCGAGCATCCGGGTCAGCTCGGCGGTCATCTCGTCGAGGGGACGGCCCTGAGGCACCTTGAGCCCGTCGGCCACCACCTGCTCCCAGAACGCCGACGTCATGGCGCCATTGTGCCTGTCCGTGCGGCAGCCGGCGGCACCGGCGCGGGCGCCGGCTGGCCTACCCTTGCCGGGTGCCGTCGCTGACCGAGCTCGCCCGGGCGCACACCGAGCTGGGGCCCGAGGACGTCGCCTGGCTGTCGCTGCTGCTCGCCGACTGGCAGATCGTGGCGGACCTGTCGTTCGCCGACCTGGTGCTGTGGCTGCCCGACCGCGAGGGTCGCGGCTTCTGGGCGGGCGCGCAGATGCGGCCGACCACCGGACCCACGGCGTACGTCGACGACGTGGTCGGCAGCTTCGTCCCGGCAGGCAAGCGGCCGTTGCTCGACGCCGCCTGGGAGCAGGGCCGGATCGCCCGGGACGGCGACCCGGAGTGGCGCGACGACATCCCGGTGCGAGTCGAGGCGATCCCGGTGCGGCGGACCGAGCAGGTGGTCGCCGTGGTCGCCCGCAACACCAACCTGCAGGGCGTGCGCACTCCCAGTCGGCTCGAGCTCTCCTACCTCCAGGCGGCCGGCGACCTGACCCGGATGATCGCGGCCGGAGCCTTCCCGCTGCCCGGGCAGGTCTCGGACCACGCCGACTCGCCCCGAGTGGGGGACGGCTTCGTCCGGGTGGACGTCGAGGGCCGCGTGGACTACGCGAGCCCGAACGCGCTCTCGGTCTACCGCAAGCTCGGGCTGACCGGTGACCTGACCGGGCAGGACCTCGCCGAGGTGACCCGCGAGCTGGTGCCGGTGCGCCACCGACCGGACGAGGAGACCATCAGCGCGGTGCTCGGCGGCCGGGCGCCACGGGACACCGAGCTCGGCAACGGCAGCACCACGCTGATCCTGCGGGCGATCCCGCTGCGGCCCCTCGGGAAGCGCACCGGCGGGCTGATCCTGCTGCGCGACGTGACCGACCTGCGCCGTCGGGACCGCGAGCTGGTCACCAAGGAGGCGACGATCCGGGAGATCCACCACCGGGTCAAGAACAACCTGCAGACCGTGGCGGCGCTGCTCCGCCTGCAGTCGCGGCGGGTGGAGCAGCCGGAGGCGCAGCTGGCGCTGGCCGAGGCGGTGCGGCGGGTGGGCTCGATCGCGGTGGTGCACGAGACCCTGAGCCAGGGCTTCGAGGAGGCGGTGCCGTTCGACGAGGTCGCCGACCGGCTGGTGGTGCTGGTCCGCGACGTCGGGTCGAGTGCCGAGGCGATCCGGGTGCACCGCACCGGCAGCTTCGGCACGGTCAGCTCCGAGGTCGCCACTCCGCTGGCGATGGTCCTCACCGAGCTGCTGCAGAACGCCGTGGAGCACGCCTTCCCGGAGCCGGGGGCCGTGAGCGGAGGGGCGATCGAGCTGGGTTGTCGTCGTACGCCGGACCGGCTCGTGGTCAGCGTCACCGACGACGGCGCCGGACTGCCCGCGGGCTTCGACCTCGCCACCTCGCCCAGCCTGGGGCTGTCGATCGTGCGCACCCTGGTCGCCGAGCTCGACGGGCGCATCGAGGTCTCCCTACGCGACGCAGCTCCCGGCACCCGGGTCGAGCTGGAGATTCCACTCGCGGGGGGTGTCGGGAGCTGAGGGGGCAGTGAGGCGGCGGAGGGTCGGTCAGGCGGTGCGGACGCGGGCGCGGGCGTTGCGCCGCTTCAGGGCGCGCCGCTCGTCCTCGCTCAGACCTCCCCAGACGCCGTGGTCCTGCCCGGCCTCGAGGGCCCATGCGAGGCACTGCTCGCGCACCTCGCAGCGTCGGCACACCTGCTTGGCCTCCTCGATCTGGAGGATGGCCGGGCCGGTGTTGCCGATCGGGAAGAACAGCTCCGGGTCCTCGTCGAGGCACGCGGAGCGGTGACGCCAATCCATGGGGCGGGGGGCTCCTGTCTCACGCTGCGGGGCGGCTGTCGGGGTTGCCACGGCCGTCCGTTTCCGATGTGAAAGACTCTGAAACGTAAGAACGTGTGAAATCTTTCACGAGTTCCACCCCAAGTGCCGTCCGGACCGGGCGGGAGGGTGGACGCCGCATGCCCGGGCTGGACACGCAACAAGCACGATGCTTTCAACTTCGGCGGCGATGCACAAGACCCTGCCCGGGTCTGCTTGATCACAGCCCCGGCCGGGCCGCCGCGCGGTCCTCGCCGGCGGGAAGGTCCGGCCCGGTCGCCCCCGCTACAGTCTCTGCCCGTGACCGAGTCGCCCCCGCCCGAGGAGAGCCCGGCGCGCCCTGTGGGAGCGCCGGCTCCGCTGCTCGTCGTCGCGGCCCTGGTCTTCCTGCAGGGTCTCTTCACCGTGCTCTTCGCCCTCAGCGAGGCCGTGCACCTCTCCACCGGGCGGGTGCTGATGGGAGCGACCACCACGTTGTTCTTCCTCGCCTACGGCGTCGCGCTGGGCTTCTGCGCGTGGGGCGTCCGCCGGCAGCGCACCTGGTCGCGCGGCCCGGTGCTGCTGGCGCAGCTGATCTGGCTGGGCCTGGCCTGGAACCTGCGCGACAGCTCGGTGCAGGTCGTGGCGGTCGTGATCGGTGTCTCCGCGGTGCTGGTGCTGGCCGGCCTGCTGCATCCGCGCTCGATCGAGGCGCTCAACCGCGACGAGCACCGGCGCCGCTGACGGTCCCGCGCCTCCGGCCCGGGTCAGCCCGCCTCGAGACCCTCGCGCAGGCTCTCCAGGGTGCGACTGAGCAGCCGGGACACGTGCATCTGGGAGACCCCGATCTCGGCGGCGATCTGCGACTGGGTCATCCCGCGGAAGAAGCGGAGCAGCAGGATGCGCTTCTCGCGCGGAGGCAGCGCCTCGAGCAGCGGCTTGATCGACTCGCGGATCTCCACGTGCTCCAGGGCCTCGTCGTCCTCGCCGAGGGAGTCGAGCATCGTGCTGACGCCGTCGTCGCTGTTGTCGCCGGCGTCCAGCGACAGCGTGGAGTAGGCGTTGGCCGACTCGACGCCCTCCATGACCTCCTCGACGGTGATGCCGAGGCGTCCGGCGATCTCGCGCGGCGTCGGGGCGCGTCCCAGCTGCTGGGAGAGCTCGGAGGTGGCCGCGCCGATCGACATGCGCAGCTCCTGCAGCCGCCGCGGCACCCGGATCGCCCAGCCCTTGTCGCGGAAGTAGCGCTTGATCTCGCCCACGATCGTCGGGGTGGCGTACGTCGAGAACTCCACCCCCCGCTCGGCATCGAACCGGTCCACCGCCTTGATCAGCCCGATCGTGCCGACCTGCACCAGGTCATCCAGCGGCTCGCCGCGGTTCTGGAACCGGCGGGCGCAGTGCTCGACCAGCGGGAGGTGCAACCGGACCAGGTCGTCGCGCAGCCGGCTGCGGTCGCCGTCGTCCTCGGCGACCGCCAGCGCCGCGAACAGCTCGGCACTCGCCTCCTTGGTGGTCCGGATGTCGCCGGCCCTCGACAGGGGACTGCTCATGGTGTTCAGGAGGAGGCCACGACAGACGTGCTCACGCTGAAGGACACGGACTTCTGCCCCTCGACGGTGCCGGCCTCGAGGTCGTTCCCCAGCGCGGTCAGCACCTGCCACGCGAACGTCTCGGTGTCGGGGGTGGCCTCGTCGGCGCTGTCCGCGGCCACGGTGACCCGCATGCTGCCTTCGTCGAGGTCGAAGCCGACGCTGAGCTTGCCCTCAGGTGCGGCGCCGTCGAGCACGAGCGCACAGGCCTCACCGACCGCCATGCGCAGGTCCTCGATGTCGTCGAGGGTGAAGTCCAGCCGAGCGGCCAGACCCGCCGTGGTCATCCGGAGCACGGACACGTAGGCGTTCTCCGCGGGCAGGCGCAGCTGGACGTCGGGCTGGTCGGTCACTTCTCTTCCACCTTCATCGGCCCCCGCATTCTCGGCCCCCGCCACGTCCTGGTCCCGGGCAGGCGCCCGACTGTCGCGCCCAGACTACGACGGGGCCGGGCCCATCGGGCCCGACCCCGCCGATGTCGTGTCGCTGGAGCGCTCAGCCCTTCTTGGTCTCCCAGAAGATCTCGGCGATCTCGTCGATCTTCGCCAGCAGCTGGTCGGCCACGTCGGCGTCCAGGCTGCCCTTGGCGCCACTGGCACCGGCCAGCTTGGTCGCCTCGTTGAAGAGCGTGTGCAGCTGGGGGTACTTCTCGAAGTGCGGCGCCTTGAAGTAGTCGGTCCACAGCACCCACAGGTGGTGCTTGACCAGCTCGGATCGCTGCTCCTTGATGAGGATGGCCCGGGTGCGGAAGTCAGGGTCGTCGTTGTCGGCGACCTTGCTGATGATGCCCTTGATCGACTCGGCCTCGATGCGCGCCTGGGCGGGGTCGTACACGCCGCACGGCAGGTCGCAGTGGGCCTGGACCTCGATCGTCGGGGCGAACAACTTCTGGAACATCCGGATCCGTCCTCTCATGGTTCGCTTCTCGTCGGCACGCGGCTCGGCCGCGCGGCTCGTCTGCGACACTACTCCCCGCTTCGACCGAGGTTCATGCGGGAGGTGCGGGGTGCGGCTGGGCATCGCGGTGGTCCGGGGGCGCTCGATGCTGCCCACGCTGGGGGACGGCGACCGGCTGCTGATCCGGTACGACGCCGCGCCGTCCGCCGGTCGCGTCGCCGTCGTGCGGCTGCCCGGTGGGGTCGTCGCGGTCAAGCGGCTCGACGTGCTCGCCGAGGACGGCTGGTGGGTCTCGCGGGACAACCCGCGGGAGGGGGTCGACTCCTGGACGCTCGGCAGGCCGGTCGACGCGGTGCCGGCCGTGGCGCTGTGCCGGCTGTGGCCCCGGCCCCGGTGGCTGGCCCGCCGGCGGTAGCGGCGTACCCGACCACTCCCGCGCCGGGCGGCGCTGGGTGTCGGGCACCTCACGCGGTCGGCACCTTCGGGCTCGCCCCCGCGATGTGTCAGGATGTGGACCACGGGTCACCCCCCGAGTTCCAGCGGTACCGCGGGCTTCACGCACGGGTCCGGCGCCG
>DATDNR010000057.1:0-2688 GCA_036518175.1 Marmoricola sp. | reverse complement strand
CCGGTCTGGGATCCACCGACGGAACCCGGGTGAAGGTGCGGTCGTAACCGAGGTCGATCAACGCGGCGCCGACGGTCGGGTCGACGAGCCCACCGGTCCAGGCGGCCGCGTCGAGAGCCACCTGCATCGCCTGGAACAGCGCGGAGGAGACCCGGACCCACGCGCCCCCGGCGGTGTTCACCCGGGTCAGCTCGGAGTCGGCGCGGAAGCGGCTGGCCGCGCGATCGGTGCGCCGCAACACCTGCTCCACGGCGACGCGGGCGAGCTCGAGCCGGTCGGGTGCCGTGACCAGCACGTGCACGCTGGTGCCCAGGGCGGACCACTCGGCGGACGCCAGGCCACGCTCGGCGCAGGAGCGTCGATGGTGATCGCGGCGGGTCGACGTCGTCATGGCACTGCCCTTCAGCCAGGTGGCGAGCTCTCGTTGGCACCATCGTGGAGGGCCCGGCTGTCCACACCCTCCGAGCCGCCTGCCGACAACCTGTGAGTGGCCCGGGCCGACCCGGCATCAGTCCCCGGTCTCCTCGCCGCCTCCGCCGGTCGGCGCGGGAGCTGATGAGCGAAGGACGCGGGAGGGTGTGCCACCCACGCAGCGAGCCACCAGATGGGTCACGGCACCCTGCCTCGAGAACTCGATGGCCAGCACGCCGGGCCCCCCGGCCGCGGACCGGTAGGTCCAGCCGTCGGAGGGCGAGGCGTACAGCAGCTCCACGGTCCTTCCCCTGCAGGCGGCCGCCACTGTGCCGCCCGGCACTCGCCAGCTGCGCGTCCTCGTCGGACCGGAGACCTGGGGGTTGCCGGTCTGGGGGTGCGTCGGCAGCGTTCGAGCGTGCTCGAGGGCGCGCAGCACCTCGCCCTGCTGGAGCGGGCGCCCCTCGCCGAGTCCCCCGCCCAGACGGGCCACGGCTCCCCAGGCCACGGCGCCCGCCATCACCGCGAGCACCGTCCCGGCGACGACCACGACGAGATCCCGGGCCAGCGTGCTGCCACGTCGCTTCACACCGCCAACGCTGGCGCATCCTCGGTTAGGGCTCTGCTAAGAGCCCGCTAAGTCTTCGCTCGCAGTGGCGAACTGGTCGGCTGGCGCGTGGAACGGGGCGAGCCCCGCGCGTACCGTCGCACTGTGGTCGCCATTGTGCTCATCGAGGATGACACGGCCATTCGGACCGCGGTGACGAAGGCCCTGGCGCAGGCCTCGCACGTGACCGCCTCGGCGGGCACCGCGATGGAGGGGCTGCGCCGAGTGCTGGACGAGCGACCGGACGTCGTGCTGCTCGACCTGCGACTGCCCGACCTCGACGGCCGCGCCCTCCTGGCGATGATCCGCGCGGTGAGCGAGGTGCCGGTGATCGTGATCAGCGCTCGCGACGAGGAGAAGGACATCGTGTCCCTGCTCGACGCGGGCGCCGATGACTACCTCGTGAAGCCGTTCTCCCCACGACAGCTCGAGGCGCGGATCCGAGCGGTCCTGCGGCGCGCGCAGGGAGGCCCTGGCGCCGAGCCGGTCGTCGTGGGCGGGCTGCACATCGACACCGTGGGCCGCACCGCCTCGCTGGACGGTGAGCCCTTGGTGCTGAGCCCCAAGGAGTTCGACCTGCTCGCCTACCTGGCCGAGCACCCTGGGCAGGTGGTCAGCAAGCGCACCCTCGCAGCGGAGGTGTGGCGGCAACCCTACGGCGGGTCGGAGAAGACCTTCGACGTGCACCTGCACTGGCTGCGCCGCAAGCTCGGAGAGAGTGCCGAGCGTCCCCGCTACCTGCACCGGGTGCGCGGAGTCGGCGTCAAGCTCGTCGCCCCCGGGCCATGAGGCGCCTGCTGGTCGTCTACGGCTCGGCCCTCACCGCGGGGCTGCTGGTGGCGCTGCTCGTGCCGTTGGGCCTGCTGGCCGCCACCCTGGCCCACGACCGCGCGATGACGGCCGCCCGCCAGGAGGCCCAGGGGCTCACCGTCATCGCGGCAGGGTCTGTCGGCAGCCAGCTCCGCGAGGCCGTGCAGGCGTTGAACCACGGACTACGTCGCACGACGGTGTTCCTGCCCGGCGGATCGACTGTCGGTGCCCCGGCGAGGCGCTCACCCAGCGTGGAGCTGGCCAGCCGCGGCCGGGCGTTCACCGCAGTGGCGGCGGGTGGCGAGCAGGTGCTGCTGCCTGTCGCGGGGCGAGGGGGCGTTGCGGTGATCCGCACCTTCGTGCCGGAGTCGCAGCTGCGCGCCGGGGTGGCCGCGGCGTGGACGACCCTCGCCGTGGTCGGCCTCGTCCTGCTGGGCACCGCCGCCGTCGTCGGGGCCGCAGTCGCGCGGAGGCTCTCCCGCTCGGTCACCGAGCTGGCCGACGTCGCTGCCAGGGTCAGCGCTGGAGAGCTGACCGCCACCGTCCAGCCCTCCGGTCCGCCCGAGGTTGCCTCGGTCGGCAGAGTGCTCAACGGCCTGGGAGCCAGGATCGTGGAGATGCTGAGCAAGGAGCGGGCCTTGAGCGCGGACCTCTCCCACCGGCTCCGCACGCCGGTGACCGCCCTCCGGCTCGACGCGGAGTCCCTCGCGGACCCGGGCGACCGCGCCCGGATGACCCGGCACGTCGAGACGCTGACCACGGCTGTGGATGCCGCCGTCAACGCCGCCCGACACCCCGGTTCGGCCGGCACGCGCACGACCTGTGACGCAGCCACGGTCGTCCGGGACCGAGCGGCGTTC
>DATDNR010000056.1:0-11949 GCA_036518175.1 Marmoricola sp. | reverse complement strand
GTCGTCGTACGGTGTGGCTGCACGACGTTGGTGCGCTTCTTGCAGTTGCTAGCCCTGGCGCTGCTTGTGGCGCAAGTTCTCGCAGATGACCATGACCCGGCCATGACGGCGGATCACCTTGCACTTGTCACAGATCTTCTTGACGCTGGGGTTGACCTTCACGGAAAGGCCTTTCTTCGGCTGATCGGTTACTTGTAGCGGTAGACGATCCGACCCCGGGTGAGGTCGTACGGCGAGAGCTCCACCACGACCCGGTCCTCGGGGAGGATCCGGATGTAGTGCTGGCGCATCTTGCCGCTGATGTGGGCGAGCACCTTGTGTCCGTTGGTCAGCTCGACCCGGAACATGGCGTTGGGAAGGGCCTCCACGACGGAGCCCTCCATCTCGATCACGCCTTCCTTCTTCGGCATGTCCTCCGCAATCTGCTCGTCCGTTGTCTACCGTTGGCCCGGGAACCGCCCGGGCGACGGGGGGACCCGACTGCCCGGTGGACCTCGTGCGGCCGCCGCGTGGTCCTCATCCCAAGGCGCCCGCGCACGACTCGAGAGTCAGGGACGGGTGTTCTGGGCAGCCGCGAGGCACCACGAAGCAGGCCCACGTTGGGCCGACGCAACAGTCTACGCGATAACTCCCGCGGACCCCTAATCGAGCCCGAGTGCCCCGACGAGGTCGGTCAGCGCGCCCGCCACGCCGGGAGGATCGACCAGCTGGTGCAGGTGGCCACCCCGCAACACCAGGACCGGCCAGCCCCACTCCCGGGCCAGCGCCGTCTCGAGGTCGTAGGTCCGGCCGAAGGCGAGGTAGGCGGCGGCCAGGCCGGTCTCCCAGCCCGGCGGCGTCGCCACCCGCGACAGCAGGTACGACGCCGGCACCCGCGGCTGCCCCGCCTCCACCGCTCGGCGGGTCTTCTCGTCGGGGAACAGCGCAGCGGTCTCCTGCTCCGGCCACCACTGCGTCCATGGCGGCAGCAGCCCGTCGTCGCCGGCCTCGTGCGCCAGGCGCTCGGCGAGCTCGCGCGGGGCGACCGGCGTGGTCCGCCCCGGTCCGGGGAAGCCCGCGTCGACGAAGACCGCACCACCGACCGGGCGGGCGGCGGCCAGCGCGGGCACGTAGAGCCCCGCGTTGCTGTGCGGCACGAGCACCAGGCGGTCGTCCGCCGGCAGCCCGTCGAGCAGCTGCAGCGTGACCTCCTCCGGGGTGTGACCGCGACCGACGACCACGGCCACCCGGTGCCCGCGGTCGGCCAGCACCTCAGCCACCGGCGCCCACACCTCCGGGCCGAGGAAGGGGCTGCCCAGCAGCGCGAAGGACGTCACCGGCTCACCGCAGCCTCAGCGCAGGGCGTCCGCGAGCAGGCGCAGCGTCTGCTCGCGGCCGGGCGAGCGTGCGGGGTCGTCATCGCCTGTCGCCCCCGCCACCGGGTGCAGCATCACCTCGTCGACGGCGAACCCGGCGGCGAGCTTGGCCACGCGCTCGGCCGCGTCCTCCGGGGTGCCGATCACCCAACGCTCGCGCATCGCCTCCAGGATGCCCTGGTGCTGGGCCGGCAGCTGCACGTCGGCGGCCTCCTCGACGCTCAGCTGCGGGCGCAGCTCGCCGCCCGTGCGCAGCGCGACCATCGCGAGCAGCTGCGGCCGCGCCAGGCGCTCGGCCTCCTCGGCCGACGGGGCCACGCACGCGTTGACGGTCAGGAAGGTGGTGGGCCGCTCGGCGTGATCGGAGGGCCGGAAGCCGGAGCGGTACAGCTCGAGCGCCTCGGCCGTGCCCCGGCCGGAGAAGTGATGGGCGAAGACGTAGGGCAGTCCCTTGGCGGCGGCCAGCTGTGCGGAGTAGTCGGAGGAGCCGAGCAGCCAGACCGGCGGTCGCGAGGTGGCGTTCGGAGTGGCCCGCAACGGATGCGTCCGGCCGGCCACCTGCAGGCCGACGCCGTGCTCGTCCATCATCGCGATGACCTGGTCGACGTACTCGGGGAAGCGGGAGACCGCGTCGGACTCGACCCCGCCGGCACCGTGGCGCAGCGCCCAGCTGGTGACCGGGTCACTGCCCGGGGCGCGACCGATGCCGAGGTCGATGCGACCGGGATGGGCCGCCTCGAGCAGCGCGAACTGCTCGGCGACCACCAGCGGAGCGTGGTTGGGCAGCATCACGCCGCCGGAGCCGATCCGGATCCGGGAGGTGGCCGCGGCGAGCAGCGCGATCATCACCGGCGGGTTGGTGGCGGCCACGGCCGGCATGTTGTGGTGCTCGGCGACCCAGTAGCGCCGGTAGCCGGCGTCCTCGGCGACGCGGGCGAGGGCGGTGGAGGCTGCGATGGCCTGGCCCGAGGTCTGGCCCGTGCGCACCGGGACCAGGTCGAGCACGGACAGGGCAGGGGACGAAACGGTCACACAGGTGTCAACCGTCGAACGCCTCGCGATGTTCCGGCGGCTCAGCTGGTCACACGGCTGCCGTTGCCCAGCCACCAGCGTGCCGCCTTGCGCACGTGGTCGGGCACGTCGGGATCGAGGGCGAGCTCGACCACCAGCGGGTCGGCGCACATGCCGACCGCGTACATCGCCAGCCGCCCGACCGGGTAGGGCTCGAGGACCAGCTCGCGCATCCGGTCGGGGACGATGTGGTCGGCGGCGTGCGCCAGGACGGTCAGCCCGGCGGTCTGCAGCTCGCGCTCGTCGGTGCGCACCCAGCTGCGGGCGGTGTCGACGTACACCGGGTGGCTCAGCCCGGCGATCGCGAGCACCGCGCCCTCGCGCGTCGTGCCGTCCTCGTGGGCGCTCGCCTTGAGCATGGCGTCGGCGAGCTCCTCCTGGAACGGGAGGGCGGCCAGGAAGTTCAGCGCGTTGCCCCGCCTGGTCTCGCGGAAGTCGTAGAGCGCCTCGAAGAGCAGCCGGGCCAGGATCGGCTGCGGGTCCAGTCCGAGCCGCTGGGTCACCTCGTTGGCCAGGTCCAGGCACAGGTTGTAGTGCAGGTTGCGTCGCGACGGGGTCCAGTCCATCGGCTGCCGCACCTCGGCGATGGGGTGGGCCAGCTGCGGCAGCAGGGTGCTGCGCACGCGCGGCGGGAGGACCCGGAAGGCGTGCGACAGCAGGGCGCGGCGCCACTCCTCGCCGCCGTTGTAGGCCTCCGCCAGCGGAGCCTCGATGAGGGACCAGTCGACGGCACCGCCGTTCTGCCGCATGGACTCGATCGCGATCACGCCCGCGCGCACGACGTGCTGTGCGTCGCTGGTCAGCAGCCGTCCGCACCAGGCCAGCAGCGTGTCGGTGGGATGCTCGGCGAGCACGGCCATGAGGTCGTAGAGCACCTGGGTGCCCGGGTCCTCCACGATCTGGCGGATCACGTCCAGCACCAGCGCGCTGTACTGGCTGCACCGCAGCTGGGCGAGCGCCTCGTAGCGGAGCAGGTGCGCCACCTGCACCGACCGGGACATCTCGCGGGCCAGCCGTTCCACCTTCGGCCCGGCGAGGTCGATCGGCAGCCCCAGCATCCCCGGCGCGGCCATCATGTCGGCGAAGTGCAGCCAGTCGATCCCGCGGGGCTCCCCCACCGAGACGCGGGCGTGGCACACCGACCACTCCTCCAGCGACGGCGGCCCCGGTCGGCGGCGCTCGATGGGTTCGCCACCGTGGGTGCGCAGCAGCGCGTCGATGGGCCCACGGAGCCGGCCCGGCCGCAGCCGGAGGACGGTCTCGTAGCCCTCGACCAGGTCGTTGGAGACCCGTTGCCCGGCCTCGAGCCTGCTGAGGGAGGAAACGCTGGTGCGCACGCCGATGGCGGCCAGCCGGTCGACCATGTCGCGCTGCTGGCGTGCGGCGGCGGCCGGGTCGGCCAGGCGCGCCATCTTCAGCAGCCAGCCGATGCGCACACCGACGTCGACGGCGGAACCGCTCAGCGGCGTGGCATCGACGAGCTCGGCCGAGGGTCTTCCCCGGCGGCGAACCGAACTCCCCGAGGTCTCCTGCGCCATATTTTCAGACTAGGCGGAAACCGCACTTTATGGGCAGGAACGGCGCCGATCGGTCGTTCGAGTCGTCGGGATCAGGGCCCACCGTAAGGGACGCCGAGTGCGGCGAGGCGCTCCTTGCCCCCGTCGAGGGCGGTGAGCACCCAGGCGCCGTCGGGTGTCAGCGTGAAGGTGTGCTCGAAGTGGGCGGCCCAGCTGCCGTCCTCGGTGACCACCGTCCACTCGTCGTCCTCGACGACGACCTCCCGGCCACCGAGCGTCACCATCGGCTCGACGGCCAGCGCCAGCCCCCGCTGCAGCTTCGGGCCGCGCCCCGGCCGGCCGTAGTTGGGCACGTTGGGCGGCTGGTGCATCGCCGTGCCGATGCCGTGGCCGGTGAACTCCTCGAGGATGCCCCACGAGCCACCGCCAGGGTGCGACTGGCTGCGGAGGTACTGCTCGACGGCGTGGGAGATGTCGCTGACCCGCCCGCCCAGGCGCGCCGCCGCGAGACCGGCCCACATCGACTCCTCCGTGACCCGCATCAGCTCCCGGACCTCCTCAGCAACCTCGCCGACGGCGACGGTGATCGCGGCGTCACCGTGCCACCCGTCGACGATCGCACCGCAGTCGATCGAGACCACGTCGCCCTCGCGGAGCACCCGGTCACCCGGGATGCCGTGCACCACCTGGTCGTTCACCGAGGCACAGATCGTGCCCGGGAACGGTGGCTGGCCGTAGCCGAGGAACGACGGCACCCCGCCGTGGCGGCGGATGTTGCCCTCGGCGAGGGCGTCGAGGTCGGCGGTGCTCACCCCGGGGCGTACGGCGTCGCGGAGCAGATCCAGCGTCTCCCCGACCAGCAGGCCGGCCACCCGCATCTGCTCGATCTGCTCGGGCGTCTTGATCTCGACCCCGCGGTCGCGGAAACCCATCGCGTCGTGCGGGAGCCGGTCAGCTCTGCTCGACCGAGGCGAGCTCGGAGAAAATCCGCTCGGTCACCTCGTCCACGCCGCCCATGCCGTCGACCTCGTGCAGGATGCCGCGCTGGCGGTAGACGCCGATCAACGGCTCGGTCTGCTCGGTGTAGACCTCCTGCCGCCGACGGATGACCTCCTCGGTGTCGTCGGCACGACCCTCGACCTGGGCACGGTGCAGCAGCCGCTGCACGAGCTCCTCCTCGTCGACGGTGAGCACGACGGCGGCGTCGAGCTTGTGCCCGGTGTGCCGGATCATCCCGTCGAGCTCCTCGACCTGCGCGAGCGTGCGGGGGTAGCCGTCGAGCAGGAAGCCGGACTCGGCGTCGGCCTCGTCGATCCGGTTGCGGACCATCCGGTTGGTGACCTCGTCGGGGACGTACTCGCCGGCGTCCATGTACTTTTTCGCCTCGAGGCCGAGCGGCGTTCCCTGCGAGACGTTGGCGCGAAAGATGTCACCGGTGGAGATCGCCGGGACGCCGAACCGGCCCGCGACGAACTTGGCCTGGGTGCCCTTGCCGGCCCCCGGGGGCCCCATCAGGATGAGTCTCATCTCAGCGCAGGAATCCTTCGTAGTTTCGCTGCTGGAGCTGGCTCTCGATCTGCTTCACCGTGTCGAGGGCGACGCCGACCATGATCAGCAGGGAGGTACCGCCGAACGGGAAGTTCTGGCTGGCGTTGACCAGGGCCAGGGCCGCGAGGGGGATCAGCGCGATCAGGCCCAGGTAGAGCGAGCCGGGCAGCGTGATGCGGGACAGGACGTAGTTGAGGTACTCCTCGGTCGGCTTGCCTGCCCGGATCCCGGGGATGAAGCCTCCGTACTTCTTCATGTTGTCCGCGACCTCCTCGGGGTTGAAGGTGATCGCGACGTAGAAGTAGGTGAAGAAGATGATCAGCAGGAAGTAGGCGAGCATGTAGATCGGGTGGTCGCCACGGACGAAGTAGGTGCCGACCCACCGCACCCAGGCGGCGTTGGAGTTCTGGTTGAACTGCACCACCATCGCCGGCAGGTAGAGCAGGCTCGAGGCGAAGATCACCGGGATCACGCCCGCCTGGTTGACCTTGAGCGGGATGTAGGTCGAGGAGCCGCCGAACATCTTGCGGCCCACCATCCGCCGGGCGTACTGCACCGGGATCCGCCGCTGCGCCTGCTCGATGAACACCACCGCCGCGATGATCGCCAGGCCCATCACGATGACGCCGGCGAAGACCCACGGGCCCTTCGCCTTCTGCACGCCCCACAGCTCGGCGGGGAACCGGGCCACGACCTGGGTGAAGATCAGGATCGACATGCCGTTGCCGATGCCGCGGTCGGTGATCAGCTCACCCAGCCACATGATCATGCCGGTGCCCGCGGTCATCACCAGCACCATGATCAGCGCGGTCTGGATGTTGTCGTGCCACAGCAGCGGGCGGTTGCAGCCCTGCAGCAGGTTGCCGCTGCGGGCCAGCGCCACGATGCCGGTAGCCTGCAGGACGGCGAGCGCGAGGGTGAGGTAGCGGGTGTACTGGGTGATCTTGGCCTGTCCGGCCTGGCCCTCCTTCTTCAGGGCGTCCAGCCGCGGGATCACCACCACGAGCAGCTGCAGGATGATGCTCGCGGTGATGTAGGGCATGATGCCCAGCGCGAAGATCGTCAGCTGGAGCAGCGCGCCGCCCGAGAACAGGTTGATCAGGCCGTAGATGCCGCTGTCCTTGGTCGCGTTGAAGCACGCCTGGACGTTCGCGACGTGCACCCCGGGCGTGGGCACCTGGGAGCCCAGCCGGAAGATCGCGATGATGAGCAGCACGAAAAGCAGTTTCTTGCGCAGGTCCGGCGTCCGGAATGCGTTGGCGAATGCGCCTAGCACGTGCTCCTCTTTCCCATTCCAACGGCTGGCCGGGGAAGCCTAACAGGGCAGGACGTGGCCCCACCGGTGAAGGTGGGTGCTCGTCCTGCCCTGTCCTGGTCCCGTTCCGGCACGATTGCAGCCGGTTCTCGATGCTGGCTCAGCGCTCGGTCGCGCTGCCACCGGCAGCCGCGATCTTCTCCCTGGCGCTGGCCGAGAACCTGTCCGCGGTGACCTGCACGGCCACGGTGAGCTCACCCTGGCCCAGGACCTTGACGAGCTGGCCCTTGCGGACGGCGCCCTTGGCGACCAGGTCGTCGACGGTCACGCTGCCGCCCTCGGGGAAGAGCTGCTCGATCCGGTCGAGGTTGACGACCTGGAACTCCTCCTTGAAGGGGTTCTTGAAGCCCTTCAGCTTGGGGAGCCGCATGTGGATCGGCATCTGCCCGCCCTCGAAGGACGCCGGCACCTGGTTGCGGGCCTTGCTGCCCTTGGTGCCGCGACCGGCGGTCTTGCCCTTGGAGCCCTCACCACGGCCCACGCGGGTCCGGGCGGTCTTGGCCCCGGGCGCCGGCCGCAGGTGGTGCAGCTTCAACGTCATGACTGCTCGTCTCCCTCGATCTGCTCGACCGCCACGAGGTGGCGGACGGCCTGGACCATGCCCCGGACCTCGGGGCGGTCCTCCTTCACGACCACGTCACCGATGCGCTTGAGGCCCAGCGAGCGCAGCGTCTCGCGCTGGCTCTTCACCGAGCCGATCGGCGACTTCTTCTGCTCGACCTTCAGGCGCGCCATCAGTGCGAGACCTCCTGCGAGACACCCGCCGGCACCTCGGCACGCGCCTTGAGCAGCGCCGCGGGGGCGATGTCCTCGACCGGCAGGCCGCGGCGTACGGCGACCGCCTCCGGCTCCTCCAGCATCCGCAGCGCCTCGATGGTCGCGTGCACGATGTTGATCTGGTTCGACGAGCCGAGCGACTTGCTCAGCACGTCGTGGATGCCGGCCGCCTCGAGCACCGCACGCACCGGGCCACCGGCGATCACACCGGTACCGGGGGCGGCCGGACGCAGCAGCACCACGCCGGCGGCCTTCTCGCCCTGGACGGGGTGCGGGATGGTGCCCTGGATGCGCGGGACGCGGAAGAAGTGCTTCTTCGCCTCCTCGACACCCTTGGCGATCGCCGCGGGGACCTCCCGGGCCTTGCCATAGCCGACGCCGACCATGCCGTCGCCGTCTCCGACGACGACCAGCGCCGTGAAGCTGAAGCGCCGGCCGCCCTTCACGACCTTGGCGACCCGGTTGATCGCGACGACACGCTCGATGTAGGCGCTCTTGTCACCGTCCCGGCCGTCCCGGCCGCGGCCTCGGCGCTCACCACCGGCGCGTCCGCGCTGGGGTCCGCTCATGAGAATTACCTCTTCTCTCTCTGCAGGCTTGCGATCAGAAGGCCAGGCCGCCCTCGCGGGCACCCTCGGCGAGGGCCGCGACGCGACCGTGGTACCTGTTGCCGGCCCGGTCGAAGACGACCGAGTCGACACCCTTGCTGCGCGCCCGCTCGGCGACCAGCTCGCCGACCCGGCGGGCCTTGGCGGTCTTGTCGCCCTCGAGCGAGCGCAGGTCGGCCTCCATGGACGACGCCGAGGCGAGCGTCCGGCCGGCCACGTCGTCGACGACCTGCACGGTGATGTGCCGCGAGGAGCGGGTGACCACCAGGCGCGGGCGCTCCGGCGTGCCGTTGACCTTCTTGCGTCCGCGGATCTGTCGGCGCAGGCGCGACGACACGCGGGCGGACGTCCTCTTGCCAGTCCTCAGTGCGATCGCCATCTCACTTACCAGCCTTTCCGACCTTGCGGCGGATCCGCTCACCCGAGTACCGCACGCCCTTGCCCTTGTAGGGCTCCGGCTTGCGCAGCTTGCGGATGTTCGCGGCGACCTCGCCGACGAGCTGCTTGTCGATGCCCTGGACACCGAGCCTCGTCGGGCCGTCGACCGTGAAGGTGATGCCCTCGGGGGCGTTGAACGTGATGGGGTGCGAGTAGCCGAGCTGGAACTCCAGCTGCGTGGGGCCCTTGGAGAGCACGCGGTAACCCACGCCGGTGATCTCCAGCCGCTTCTCGTAGCCCTGGGTGACACCCACGACCATGTTGTTGATCAGCGTGCGGGTGAGGCCGTGCAGCGACTTGCTCCGGCGCTCGTCGTTGGGACGACGGACCTCGAGGGCGCCGTCGCTGGCCTCGACCGTGATGGGCGCGGCCACGGTGTGGCTCAGCGTGCCCTTGGGGCCCTTGACCGTGACGGTGTCCGCGTCGATGCTCACGTCCACACCGGTCGGCACCGGGACGGGGAGCTTGCCAATGCGTGACATGTTGCCTTCTCCTCCTGTTCCGGTCACCAGACGTAGGCGAGGACTTCCCCGCCGACGCCCTTGGAGTTCGCCTGCCGATCGGTCAGCAGGCCCTGGCTGGTCGAGATGATCGCGATGCCGAGGCCGCCGAGGACCTTCGGCAACCCGGTGTGCTTGGCGTAGACGCGCAGGCCGGGCTTGCTGATCCGGCGTACGCCGGCGATCGAGCGCTCGCGGTTGCGGCCGTACTTCAGGGTGATCTCGAGTGTCTTGCCGACCTCGCCCTCGCCCGGCTCGACGGCCCTCCAGGAGGTGATGTAGCCCTCCTGCTTGAGGATCTCGGCGACGCCGGACTTCAGCTTGCTGTACGGCATCGACACCGAGTCGTGGTACGCCTGGTTGGCGTTGCGCAGACGCGTCAGCATGTCTGCGATCGGGTCAGTCATCGTCATGGCCGGTTCGGCCCTTTCTCGCGACGGTTTCCGGTGTGGACCTGTCGCGTCCGGAGGTTGGTGGTTACCAGGAGCTCTTGGTGATGCCGGGCAGCTCGCCGCGGTGCGACATCTCCCGCAGGCAGATACGGCACAGGCCGAACTTGCGGTAGACGGCGCGCGGCCGGCCGCAGCGCTGGCAGCGGGTGTAGGCACGCACCTTGAACTTCGGCCTGCGCGCGGCCTTGACCTTCAGTCCAGTCTTCGCCATGTCAGTTCTCCTTGAAGGGGAAGCCCAGCTGCCGGAGCAGCACGCGACCCTCGTCGTCGTTGGTGGCGCTGGTCACCACGGTGATGTCCATGCCCCGCGAACGGTCGATCCGGTCCTGGTTGATCTCGTGGAACATCACCTGCTCGGTCAGGCCGAAGGTGTAGTTGCCACGCCCGTCGAACTGCCGGTCGGACAGCCCGCGGAAGTCGCGGATCCGCGGCAGCGCCAGGGACAGCAGCCGGTCGAGGAACTCCCACATCCGGTCGCCACGCAGCGTGACGTGGGCGCCGATCGGCATGCCCTCGCGCAGCTTGAACTGGGCGATCGACTTGCGCGCCCGGGTCACCTGCGGCTTCTGACCGGTGATCGCCGCCAGGTCGCGCACGGCGCCCTCGATCAGCTTCGAGTCGCGGGCCGCCTCGCCGACACCCATGTTGACCACGATCTTGGTCAGGCCGGGCACCTGCATGACGTTGGCGTAGCCGAACTGCTCGCGCAGCGCCGGCACGATCTGCTCGCGGTAGCGGGTCTTCAGCCGCGGCGTGGGAGCGGTCGTCCCCGTCGTCTCGGTCGTCTCAGTCGTCATCAGATCTCGTCTCCGGACTTGCGCGAGATGCGGACGCTGCGCTGGGCCTTGTAGGTCGAGCCGTCCGATCGCTTCTTGTCCACCTCGACGCGCTTGAAGCCCACGCGGGTGGTGTCCTTGCCCTGCACGAGCATCACGTTGGACACGTGGATCGGGGCCTCGGTGGTCACGATCCCGCCGGTGTTGCCGGCGTTGCCGCCCTGCTGCACCGCCTTGGTGTGCTTCTTGACGCGGTTGATGCCCTCGACCAGCACCCGCTGCTCCGCGCGGAGCACCTGGATGACCTTGCCCTCGGCACCCTTGTCCTTGCCGGCGATCACCCGCACGGTGTCGCCCTTCTTGATGTTCACGCTCATGCTCACAGCACCTCCGGGGCCAGCGAGATGATCCTCATGAACCTCTTGTCACGCAGCTCGCGGCCCACCGGGCCGAAGATGCGGGTGCCGCGCGGCTCGCCGTCCTGGCGGAGGATCACCGCGGCGTTCTCGTCGAAGCGGATGTAGGAGCCGTCCGGCCGGCGGCGCTCCTTCGCGGTGCGGACGACCACGGCCTTGACGACGTCGCCCTTCTTGACGTTCCCGCCAGGGATGGCGTCCTTGACGGTGGCCACCACGACATCGCCGATGCCGGCGTAGCGCCGGCCGGAGCCGCCGAGCACGCGGATGCAGAGGATCTCCTTGGCACCCGTGTTGTCGGCAACCTTCAGTCGCGATTCCTGCTGGATCACTTCTCTGTCTCCTCAGCCTTCACTTGGCCTTCTCGAGGATCTCCACGACGCGCCAGCGCTTGGTCGCCGACAGCGGACGGGTCTCCATGATCAGGACGCGGTCGCCGACGCCGCAGGTGTTCTGCTCGTCGTGCGCCTTGAGCTTCGACGTACGCCGCATGACCTTGCCGTACAGCGCGTGCTTCACGCGGTCCTCGACGGACACGACCACGGTCTTGTCCATCTTGTCGCTGACCACGAGGCCCTCGCGGACCTTGCGACTGGCCCGCTCGGGCGCGCTCACCGTGTTGTCGCTCATGCGCCCAACTCCTCCGACTCGGTCTTCGTGCCACCCGGAACGGTGCGGATGCCGAGCTCGCGCTCACGCATGACGGTGTAGATCCGCGCAATGTCGCGCTTGACGGTCTGCAACCGCCGGTTGTTGTCCAGCTGGCCGGTGGCGGACTGGAAGCGCAGGTTGAACAGCTCTTCCTTGGCCTCCCGCAAGCGCGTGACCAGTTCGTCGTCGAGCAGCGAGCGCAGCTCGGTAGCGGGCACGGCAGCCATCTACGCCTCCCCGACTTCGCGCTTGACGATCCGGCACTTCATCGGCAGCTTGTGCATCGCTCGCGTGAGCGCCGCCTTCGCCGTCGCCTCGTTCGGGAACGACATCTCGAACAGGATCCGTCCCGGCTTCACGTTGGCCACCCACCACTCGGGCGAGCCCTTGCCGGAGCCCATCCGGGTCTCCGCCGGCTTCTTGGTCAGCGGCCGGTCCGGGTAGATGTTGATCCAGACCTTGCCGCCACGGCGGATGTGCCGGGTGATCGCGATACGCGCCGACTCGATCTGCCGGTTGGTGACG
>DATDNR010000055.1:0-11719 GCA_036518175.1 Marmoricola sp. | reverse complement strand
ACGCCGCGGAGTCGCCTACTTCTTGATCATCCCGTGCGGGTCGAGGACGTACTTGCGGGCAACGCCCTTGTCGAACTCGCGGTAGCCCTCCGGGGCCTGGGTGAGCGGGATGACGGTGGCGTTGACGTTCTTCGCGATCTGCACGCGGTCATGGAGGATCGCCATCATCAGCTGCCGGTTGTAGCGCATGACCGGGCACTGACCGGTGGTGAAAGCCAGGGACTTCGCCCAGCCGAGGCCCAGGCGGCTGGACAGCGAGCCCACCTTGGTGGCCTCGTCGACGGCACCGGGGTCGCCGGTGACGTAGAGCCCGGGAATGCCGACGGCGCCGCCGGCCGCGGTCAGGTCCATGACCGTGTTGAGCACGGTGGCCGGCCGCTCCTGCTGGGCCTCGGCGCCGTGGCCGCGCGCCTCGAACCCGACCGCGTCGACCGCCGCGTCGACCTCCGGGACACCCAGGATCTGCTCGACCTGGTCCTTCGGGTCGCCCTGGGAGACGTCGATGGTCTCGCAGCCGAACGAGCGGGCCTGCTCCAGGCGCTCCTTCTGCAGGTCGCCCACGATCACCACTGCCGCCCCGAGCAGGTACGCCGACGTCGCCGCGGCGAGGCCCACCGGGCCCGCACCGGCGACGTACACCGTCGAGCCGGGTTTCACACCCGCCGTCACCGCACCGTGGAAGCCGGTCGGGAAGATGTCGGCGAGCATGGCCAGGTCGGTGATCTTCTCCATCGCCCGGTCCTTGTCGGGGAACTTGAGCAGGTTCCAGTCGGCGTACGGCACCAGCGCGTACTCCGCCTGGCCGCCTACCCAGCCACCCATGTCGACGTACCCGTACGCCGATCCCGGCCGATCCGGGTTGACGTTGAGGCAGACCCCGGTCTTGCCCTCCTTGCAGTTGCGGCAGCGGCCACAGGCGATGTTGAACGGCACCGACACGAGGTCGCCCTGCTTGATGTACTCGACGTCCGGACCGGTCTCCACCACCTCGCCGGTGATCTCGTGCCCCAGCGCGAGCCCGGAGGGGGCAGTCGTGCGGCCCCGCACCATGTGCTGGTCGCTGCCGCAGATGTTCGTCGCGGTGACCTTCAGGATGGCCGCGTGCGGCAGCTTGCGGCCCACGTTGGCCGGGTTGACGCCCGGCCCGTCCTTGAGCTCGAAGGTCGGGTAGTCCAGCTCCTCTACCGCGACGCTGCCGGGCCCTTTGTAGATGACTGCCTTGTTTCCGGGCATGGCCTCTCCTTCCGAGGTACTTCCAGTGGTGGATGTTGCGTGGACGGCTCAGGTCTGGGTGCGTTCCCGCTCGGACGCCTCCCGGCGGGCCTGCTCCGGGACGGACGCGGCCTTGCGCTCCGCCTCCGGGGCCTCCTCCGGCAGGCCTTCCTCGCGCTCGGCCCCGATCGGAGGAACCGCGCCCGGACGGACCAGCAGCTCGTAGCAGAACGTCGCGGCGACGGCTCCGACGATCGGCCCGACGATGTAGATCCAGAACTCCGACCAGGGCGTCGTGCCCCCGAAGATCTGGTTGACCAGGTAGGGGCCGAACGAGCGGGCGGGGTTGACCGACCCGCCGGTGAACGGACCGATGACCATGACCTCGGCGGCGACGGCGAGGCCGATCAGCCAGCCGGCCCAGCCGACCGGGGCGCGCTTGTCGACCGCGACGGCCATGATCGTGAAGAGGAGCAGGAAGGTGCCGAGGGCCTCGGCGACCACGCCCTGGAGGGAGTTCACGCCGGTGCCGAGGGCGGTCAGGCCCACCGCGCCGTTGGTGGTGGCCCTGGTGCCGACGTAGGCGACGATGAGCAGGGCTCCCGCCACGGCACCCGCGAGCTGGGCAACGATGTAGGGACCGACCTCGGACCACTTGAACCGGCGTACGACGGCCAGCCCGATCGTCACCGCCGGATTGATGTGGGCGCCGGAGGTGGTGCCGATGGTGTAGACGGCCAGGGCCACCGCCAGGGCGAACGCCAGGGCGATGATGCCGAGACCGGCGTAGTCGAGCCTGCCGTTGTTCAACGTGATCGCCGCGACGACGGAGCCGGCGCCGAAGAGCACCAGGACGGCCGTACCGACGAATTCGGCGAGAAGGCGCCGGGAGAGTGAAGCGTTCATCGAGTCCCCCGTCAGGACCGGGTGTCTGGACCCTCCGCCGGACCGAGCGGACGAGAAGCCCGCCGGGACTGCACGTGCCGCGGGGCTCTGCGGAGTATGTCGACGCTAGGACTGCCTGCCGTCGAGGTCAACAACGCCTGCGAGGGTTGCGAGGACCCTCCCGAAAAATGACCGGAAGCCCTGCTGTAGAAGGGCAAACGAGGTCACTCATCGCTCCAGCAGCCCGCTGGTCCGCAACCCGTGCACGAGGTTGACGAGCCGCGGTTCCACCCTCGCGAGCCGCACCTTGGTCCACGCGTGCAGCACCGTCATGAACAGGTCACGGCACTCCCACAGCAGCACCCGCGTCGGCGAGACCTCGGCGTACGCCAGGTAGGCCTGCAGGAAGTGCTCGCACAGGTCGTCGAGGAGGCTCAGCGTCGCCTCGACCCGAGGACCGCCTCGGGTGACGTCGACGGTCGAGATGCCGATGTCGCGCAGGTTCGCGCGGAACCGGCCGACGTCCAGTGCCGGCTCGGCCATGCAGGCTCCGTCGAAGTCGATGAAGCCGACGCCGTCCTCGTGGAGCAGCACCTGGGCGGGACGGAAGTCGTGATGCGCCGCGACGATCGGGTCCGGCGGCACCGTTCCTGACCGCTCGGCGAGCCACTGCAGCATCGGCTCGGCCGCGTCCGCGAGCGCGGGCACGCTGAAGGAGAGCCGGTCGACGACCTCCTGCACCTCGGCGAGCTCGTCCTCGAAGGTGGCCGGCAGCCCGTACGACGCTCCCGAGCGATGGATCGCGGCGAGCCCGCGCGCCGTCTGCACGAGCCGGTCACGCAGCAGCGAGAGCCTGGTCGGGTCGCCCGAAGCCACCGCCTCGCGCACCAGCACCTTCAGGGTGCTCGCCCCCGGCACCGGTCCTTGCACGAGGATGCGGTCCTTGGGCACATAGGCGATCGGCTCGGCGAGCTGTACGACGCGCCGCCACGTGCCCGGGCGCTCCCACAGGGCGTTCATCGCCGCCCAGGCGACCTCACCCTTGTCACCTTGGTGCGTCTTGACCACGATCGGGCTCGGCGGCGTCGAACGGCCCGGCGCGTAGCTGACCTGGACCACCACGGTGCAGCGACTGCCCGGCTTGTAGCGCACCACCACCGGCTCACATGCCGTGATCGAGGCATCGGGATGTCCGGTCGCCCGGACCAACGGCTCCAGCAGCTCGGCCACGGCCGCTGGCTCGGTCAGCCTCGGCAGGGCCGGAAGCGCCTCGTCCATGGCCTGGGCGCGCAGCGCCAGCCGCAGGTCCGGAAGCCAGCAGGCCCAGCCCGGTCGTCCGAACGGCCGGCCGTCGGCGGTCGCCGGAGCCGCCTCGGCGAGGGGGCTCCAGAGGTTGCCGACCAGCACCACGTCGCGGACCGCGCCCATGGAGGCGTCGGCCACGCGTATCGAGTAGCGGACCAGCCACTCGGTGCCCTTGGCGCGCAACCTGTCCGCGGCACAGTCGAGCAGGCGCACCCGGCCGTCCGCGAGCTCCGGGACGTGCTGCACGAGGCTCTGGGCGACCCGCTCGGGCCGCATGGGCGCGGCCAGCCACTCCGGCAGGGACTTGAAGGTGGCCAGCCGGTCGATGACGCGTTCCTCGGGCATGGTGGTCACAGGTCACCCCTTCGTCGGCGGATCTCCTCGAGCAGGGACATCGCCAGCTCGAACCGGTCGGGCTTGAGCTGGCGGCACGACCGCAGCGCGGAGCGTGCCAGCGTGATGGCCTCGTAGGCCGCGATCCGGTCTGTGGCCGCGGCGGCCGCCGCCTGCCGGTCACCCCCGGCGGCGTATCCCTCCAGGAAGGCGGCGGTCAGGCGGTCGCTGGTCAGCTGGACGCCCGCGACACCGTTCCGCCGCACCTTCAGATGCAGGTGGGCGAGGTACCGGCCGAGGTCCAGCCCCGGGTCTGCCCAGCACAACGTGTCGAGATCGACCATCGCCGGTGACTCACCGTCGAGCAGGACCTGCGAGGGCGTGAAGTCGCCGTGGGAGAGCACCAGCCGGGCGGGCTCGGGGAGTCGTCGCGCGAGCAGGTCGAGCTCAGGCTCGACACGCGCAGCCACGGCCGGCCAGATCGGCGCCACGACCGCGAGCTCGTGGCGGACATCGTCGATCTCGGCCGCGACGGATCGGACCGGAGCGCTTGCCAGCTCGCTGCCGTGCAGGACGGCCAAGGCACGGCCGGATCGTCGCACCGCGTCGCTGAGCTCGTCGAGGTCCGGTACGCCGCCTTCGGCGCACGCACCGGTGCAGGCAGCGGCGAGCAGGCGGGGCACGGCCGGGTCGCCGGGAAGCGCTGCGGTGAGCAGCAGCCGGAGCCGCTGGTCGTAGAGCACCGGTGGCGGGAACGCCGTCGATGCCGAGCCGTGCTCGCGGCCGGCGAGGCCCGCCAGCGAGTGCAGGAAGCCGTGGACGACATCGCCGGTGCGGTCGGCGTACACCTTGCCGTAGACGCTCGCAGCCGACGCCTCCCGTGACTGGCCGGTGGGCGGTCGCCACTCGTACTGCAGCACGCACCGGCCCTGCCGGGAATGATGGGCGACCGACACGACCGGTTCTCCGCGGTCGCTGAACGTGGGCAATCGGCTCAGCGTCTGTGCGTCCATCGCCTCGGCCAGCGTCGGCAGGTCGGGGTCGATCGGGAAGAGGGACAGCGACATCCGCGCTTCCCGGGCCACCATGACCGGCGGTCGACGGCGGGGTCTGACCGGCTGGCGGGCTGTGGTGCGCTGCTGCCGGCTCCGCAGCCGGGCGGCCAGGGCCGCGGCCGCGCGCTCATCGGGATGCAGGCGTGCGAGGGCGGTGGCGTCGCTGTCCGGTGAAGGGCCGGGGGGAAGGTGGTAGCGGAGGTCACAGGTGCCGTCGGCGCGGAGCCAGAGCTTGCCGACCTCGACCCGATCGCCGTCCACGGGCCCGTCGGCGAGCAGCCGCTGCAGCTGGGGAGCGAAGAAGGCAGGGTCCAGCGCCTTGCGCAGTCCCGGCAGCCGTCGCTCGAGCCCGGTGAGCAGGTCGTCATCGGTCCGGGTGCGCGGTGCACCGCGCCGGTGTCGTCCGCGGCCGGCGGTGGGGACGACCTCCTCCACCTCACCCCGCGCAAAGAGCTCGGCATAGACCCCACCCCGGCGCAGCAGCTCGTCGTGCGTCCCTTGCTCGACGATGCGCCCACCGCTGATGACGAGCACCCGGTCGGCGCAGCGGACCAGCCCGGGATCGTGCGAGATGACGATCGTGGTGGTCCCGCGCATCAGCTTGCGCAGCGCACCGACCACGCTGTTGGCCGACTCGGCGTCGAGCCCGGTGGTCGGCTCGTCGAGGATCAGGATCGGCGCCCGCCTGATGAAGGCACGCGCGATCGCGATCCGCTGCCGCTGGCCCCCCGACAGGGTGGAGCCCCGCTCGCCCAGCACGGTCTCGTAGCCCTGCGGCAGGTCGAGGATGAAGTCATGGGCGTTCGCCATCCGCGCGGCCGCCTCGATGTCCTCCTGCGTGGCGCCGGCGATGCCGTAGCCGATGTTCTGGGCGACGGTGCCGCTCAGCAGCACCGTCTCCTGCAGCACCACGCTGACCTGGGCCCGCAACGATGCCAGCGTGAGGCGGCGCACCGGCAGGTCGTCGACGAGGATCTCCCCCTCGTCGGCGTCGTACAGGCGGGGCACGAGCTGGGCGATCGTGCTCTTGCCGGCACCGCTGTGGCCGACCAGGCCGACCACCTCGCCGGGCGCCACCGCGAAGGTGATGTCGTCGAGCACCTTGGGCCGGTGCGCGGGCTCGGACCCGTCCTCGTGCACGACCGGGTAGGCGAAGCTGACGTGGTCGAAGGCCAGCCGCCCTTCGAGCCTCGGCGCCTCGATCGCGTCGGGGAGGTCCTGGACGACGACCTCGCGGTCGAGCAGGTCCTGGATGCGCTCGACGCTGGCGAAGACCCGGCCGACCTTGTACCACTCGCTGACGATCTTGCGCGCGGGCTTGAACATGTTCTGCAACAGCAGCACGAAGAGCACCAGCGTGCCGATGGTGAGCGCGCCCCGGTCGAAGAGCCACACGCCCACCCAGACCACGGCCGAGATCGCCAGTGCCTCCACCAGCGCGATGACGAAGCTGAACTGGGCCTGGATGTTCGCCGCGCGCAGTGAGGCGTGCATGCTCGCGGAGGTCTGCCCGGAGAACTGCTCGAGGTCGACCGTGCCCCGCCCGTAGCTCTGCACCAGACGGATGGAGGTGAGCATCTCCTGCGTGGTGGAGGCGAGGTCGCCCTCGCGGTCGCGCTGCGTCTTGCTGGCCCTCTTGATCCGGCGCGAGAAGTGGTTGGAGATCACCGCGAGCAGGGGCACCGCGACCAGCGCGATCAGCGCGATCTTCCAGGACTTGTAGGCCACGAAGGCGAAGCTCCCGAGCAGCACGAGCGCGCTGCCGAGGATGTTGCTCACCGAGTTGACCACGAAGTCCTCGAGCACGAGCACGTCGCCGGTGACGCGGGTCAGCACGTCGCCGGTCCGGCGCTTGTCGTGGTAGGCGAGCGGCAGCCGTTGCAGGTGCGAGTACATCGCCACCCTGAGGTGGTAGCCCAGCGATCTGCCGCCGCCGGCCATGCAGATCTCGGTGAGTGAGTCGGCCGCGCTGTTGATCACGGCGATCAGCACGATCGCCACGGTGAGCAGCAGGATCGTCTCCCACCGCGCCGAGCTGAGCAGTGCGGGCGCGCCGACCTGCCGCAGGTCCGGCTTCGAGCCCTGGAGGTAGTCGATGAGGTAGGAGACCGGCCAGGGCTCGATCACCGACGTCCCCGACTCGATCAGCAGGAGGATGAGGCCGAAGACGTAGACGCGGTGTCCCAGCGTGAACCGCCGGAACAGTCGCGCGGCCTTGCGGACGTCCCCCGAGGGCGGCCGCCGGCCCAGGATCCGCGGACGCGGTTGCTCGTGCTGCACCGTTGTCGTCATGCGCCCTCCCCCAGCTCGTCGAGGCACCGGTGGGCCTGGCCGACGAGTGCGACGGGCAGGGGCGAACCGGGCGCACGGGCGAACGCACGCAGCGCCTTGCGCTCCAGGGCGACCGCCTCGTGCCAGCGCACACCGGAGAGTTCGGGGCTGTCTCCGCGTGCGTCGCGGTAGGCCCCGAGGAAGGTACGGCGCAGCTCGGCGAGCTGGTCGGACGTGCCCCCACGAGACGCGGTCATCCGACGCCGCACCGACAGCTGTCGCAGGGACGCCAGGAAGGTGGCGACGTCGCCGACCTGGTCAGCGAGACCGACGTGGTCGAGATCCATCAGGTGCGCGTGCCGGTCCGAGACCAGGAACTGGCTCGGCTTGCAGTCCCCGTGCACGTGCCCCGGCCTTCCCTGGGGTACGGCGGCCCGCGTGGCGACCAGCCGGTCCTCCAGCTCGACGAGCAACGCGCCGAGGCGGGGCGCGACAGTGCCGATGCGGGCTGTCCTGTCGGCGAGGCGACGCAGCTCCCCCTCGACCGGCCGTGGGCGGTCGGTCGGCACAGGCGCCTCGTGGAACTCCGCGAGGGCCCGGCCGGCCAGCGCCACCGCCTTCCTGGCCTCACCGAGAGGGCCACGCGGACCGTCGACCAGGAGGTCGAGGGGAACACCGCGGACCCGTTCCTGCACCACCACCCCCAGGGCGGGCAGCTCGGCCACCGTGGGTGCCAGGCGCAGCACGGCACTCGAGCCGCAGGTCGCCTGCAGCTGGATCGAGGCCGCGGCCACGGCGGCGGCCTTGGCCTGCTGGTGGTAGACCTTGGCGACGAGGCGCCGACCGCCGGGGATCTCGAGCAGCACCGTCGCCCGCTTGCCCGGTCGGTAGCGCAGCACCGAGAGGCGGATCCTGCGGCCTGCGCGCGCGCCGCCCTCACCGCGGTGCAGACATCCCGCGCTCGAGAGGTGGGAGCCGAGGTGAGAGGCATCGAGCACCCGCGCAAGCATCGGCAGGTCCGGGTCGCGGGGGAAGAGAGAGATGCTCACGCCCGGTGCGACCGTGATGCCCCGGCGCTCCGGTCGGGCGTCTCCTGCTGCCGGCAGCAGGTCGCCTCGCATCAGGCTGCCCGCCACGTCGTAGAGCACGACGGCGCGGACGCCGGCCTCGAACTTGCCGTCGAGGACGTGGCAGACCCTCCCCGGGCGACCCGTGAGGTCGGCGAGCCGAGGACCCATCACTCCGGGCATCAGCGCTTCGTCGTACCTCGCCAGCAGCTGGTTCATCCGACGACCTCCAGAGCCGGTGCGGGTGGCAGCAGCAGCTGCTCGAGTCGGCCGGCGGCCCCGTCGAGGTCGTAGTCGCTCTCCACGGTCTCCCGTGCAGCGGCGCCCAGCCGGCCACGGAGCTCACGGTCGGTGAGCAGCGTGGTGAGCAGCTCAGCGATCGGCTGCACGCGGCCGGTCGGGGCGACCAGACCGTTCGTCCCGTGCTGGACCAGCTCGGTGATGCCTCCAGCGCTCGTGGTCACCACCGGCAGGCCGGTCGCCATCGCCTCCACCAGCACGTTGGGGATGCCGTCCCGGTCACCGTCCGTGGTGACGCGAGGGGTGAGCACGAAGATGTCCGCGGCCCGCAGCTCGGCGGCGATCCGGTCGCTGCCGTGTGCACCCTCGAACCTGACCTGGTCCCGAAGCCCGAGCCGGTCGCGCAGCCCGATCAGCTGCTCCTGCAGCGGTCCGTCGCCGAAGATCCGGCAACGGAAGTCCGGGTCGACATCGCGGACCAGGGCGAGCGCGCGGAGGAGGTCGGCGTACCCCTTCTTCTCGACCAGACGCCCGACCGACACCAGCCTCGGGGTGTGCCCGCCCGCTCGCTGCGCCGGGCTGAACCGGACCAGGTCGACACCGTGGTGGATGACGTGGACCGGGGGCCGGAGGCGGGCGGGAACAGCGGCGGTGATGTAGGCGGCGTTGACCTCACAGCAGGTGACCACCGCTCGCGCCGGTGCCGCGCGGGCGGTGAGGGCGGCGACCGGGATCTGCACCAGGTCGCGCGCGTGCGCCGTGAAGGTGAAGGGCAGTCGGCACAGGCGCGCGGTGAGCATGCCGACGAGCGCCGGATCGTGGGCGAAGTGCGCGTGCACGTGGCGCACCTCCTCGCCCCGTGCGCGGAGTCGGTTGACCTCGCTCGTGACGCGCAGGGCGAGAGCGAAGCACCGCAGGGCGGAGCACTCGCCGTAGCCGGCGGCCAGGCGGGGACGGCACAGGCACAGCAGCAGGGTGCGGAGGTACGCGGCCGGCGCCGCGAGCAGCGCCGCGACGTGCAGCCGCAACCGGGCCACCGGAGGGGATCCGGAACCGTCCAGGAAGTGCACGGGCGACCGCACCCTGCCCACGCCGTCCTGGACCATGGTCTCCCCCGAGGCCACCAGGCTGAAGATGGCGAGCTGCACCCCCCGCCGCTCCAGGGCCATCACCTCGTTGAGGATGAAGGTCTGCGAGAGACGGGGCCAGCTGCGGACCAGGTAGATCACACGTCCAGGCACGTCAGTCCCTCGTGGAGTGCTTCGGCGGTCAGGATCCGGCGTTCGGCGGCCGGGATGGGACGGAACGGGCCGCTGCGGCTGGCGCGCTGCTTGGCGACCTTCAGCCAGCTGTAGGCACAGAACGAGCGGAAGGAACCCTGGTCGCTCCATCCGGTGGCGTCGGCGTACTCCTCCAGGAACGTCATCTCCAGCGCGCTCCGGTCGCCGCCCGCGGGGCCGTCGGCCATGGCCTGCAGGTAGGTGCAGAAGTGGGCGACGTCCAGCGCCGGGTCGCCCCGGCGGGCCTCGTCGAGGTCGACGACGTAGACGTCCTCGCCCACCAGCACGTGGCCTGCGTGGAAGTCCTTGTGGATCGGCACCTCGACGTCGACCGCGGCTGCCGACACGCCCGCGGACCAGCCCCGGGCGAGCTCGTCCGCGAGCGCGGCCAGCTCCGGGTAGGTGCCGGCGATCAAGGTGGCCCACACCCGCGTCGACCCCTCCTCCCGCGCCAGCGACCAGCTCCTCGGCAGGAACGTGTCGGACGCGTGCAGCCGGGCCAGCCACTGCGCGGCCAGCCGTACGCCGTCCACCGCGCGCTCCGGATCGGTGATGAGCGAGAGCGGGGCGCCGCCGCAGTGGTGGAAGAGGACGAGCCGCTGCCCGGGCAGGAAGCCGAGCGGCTCGGGCACACGCAGCCGGCCCTGGGCGAACGGGCCGTCGTTGAGCTGGCGCAGGTGCTCGTGCAGCAGCCGCGCGCGGTGCGGTTCCCGGAACGCCTTGCCGACCACCACCAGCGGGCGGGTCTCCTCGGCGCCGTGGAGCTGGTAGCGGACCACGACCCTGCCGTTGCGGTTGCGGGACAGCTCCTCGGCGGCGTCGATCTCGTAGGTCCGCTGTGCCGGGATCCGGCCGGCCAGGGCACGGCCCACCGGCTTCGACAGCGTCCCGGTGTCGAGCGGGTCGACGGCGAAGCCCCGGAGGTCGCTCCCGCCCAGGGAGTCGACGAGTTCCTCAGCCGCGTCGACCAGGGCCGGGACGCTCGACCACGACGCGGTCTCCAGCCGGCGGTGACGTCGGGCCGCCACCTGGAGGAGGCCGGCGGCCTGCCACCAGGCGACGGTGTCCGGGGCGACCACTCCGGCTCGCTGCTCGTACCCCGCGACGACCGCCTCCCCCAGGTCCGCCGGTGCCCCGGTGCGCGGCTCCCGCACGTCCTGCCACGTCAGCTGGGCCAGCACCGTGCCGAGGTCCCGCCCGGGGTCCGCGACGCACAGCCCGTCGACGTCGAGCACGACCAGCTCGTGGCCGTGCACCACGACATTGCCGGCGCGGAACCCGCCATGGCACAGCACCCGACGGGCGTCGGGAGGCGGCGTCCGCTCGAGCGTGTCGAGCACCGTGGCCATGCGCGCCGCCTGGGCCGCATCCACGATCCAGCTCGCCAGCAGCAGCTCGCGGATGCGGGCCACCTGCTCGGTCGCCGACCACTCCGGGGCCGGCACCGCGTCGACCTCGTGGAAGCGGGCGAGGACCTCACCGAGCCGGAAGGCCAGCCGGACGCGCTCCACGCCGCCCACCTGCTCATCGGCAAGCACCGACGCAGCCGACCTCCCGGGGACCGCGGAGGTGACCAGCGTGTGCAGCGGCGACCAGACCGCCTCGACGGCGGGAGCCAGACCGGCCTCGGCTGCTACGCCGGAGAAGGGCACCACCCGGGGCACCAGGTCCGCGAACGTCTCCGGCCGGAAGACTTTCGCGTAGAAGGTGCGGGCGCCCGCCGGGGCCTCCACGTCGTAGCGCAGCACGCACCGGTCACCCGGCCGGTAGCGCACCGGGGTGATGCGGCACCGCAGCCGTGGAGTCCCGGTGAGGTCGGCCAGGCGGTCCTGGACAGCTTCGGGGTCCAGGGCCTCCCGCAGACCGGGCAGGGCGCTGTCGGCCTCCGGGCTGTGGGCCGACCATCCTGCCCGGTCGAGCCGCACCGCCACGAAGCTTGCCGGGCGTTCGGGGGTCCGGACGCGGTAGGAGAGCCGGCAGGCGCCGCCGGGCACCCACGCCACGTCGTGGAGCTCGTACGCCGGCGCCGGGAACTGCTGCTCGACCTCCGGCAGTCGGCTCAGGGCGGGAT
>DATDNR010000054.1:0-38264 GCA_036518175.1 Marmoricola sp. | reverse complement strand
CTGCTTGGCGCGGATCCGCGCGTCGACGTCGATGACCTCGGTGGTGACGTCCTCCGAGGAGATCTGCTGGTGGGTGGTGCGGGCGACCCTGGCCAGGGTGGCCATCGCGGTGTCGAAGTGCTGGCTGGGGATGCGCAGCTGGAGCGAGACGCTCACCAGTCGTCCGCGTCGGTCGGAACCGGCCTGCTCGTCGGCGACCTGTCCGTCCCAGCGGTGCAGCAGCCGGAGCACGGTGTCGCGGGTGTCGGCCACGTGGCCCGACCGCATCTCGAGCACACCGTGCGAGATCACCGCCCGCTGCATCGGGGCCGGGCGGCCGTGGGCGGGTTGTGCTGGGCTGCTGGCGCCGGGAAGGCGGGTCGACTGAGCGGTTGCCGACCCCGCCTCCCCGGCTGCCTTTGCCGGCACTCTGCCGGCGCGACCGCCGCTCGTGAGGGCTCCGCCGGTGCCACCGCATCCGGCGGTGAGCACCAGTACCGTGAGGAGCACGGCGAGCCTGGCGGACGTCATGGCACTGTGACGCAGGCCACCGGCCCCGGGTTCCCGGCCATTTGGACCGGCCGGAAACCTTTGCCAGTCTGAGGGCGTGCCCGTCCCTGCTCCGCGCGTCGTCGTCGTGGGCGGCGGCATCGCCGGACTCGCGGCGGCCCACGCCCTGCGCCAGAGCGAACCCGCACCCGAGGTCACGGTGCTGGAGGCCTCCCCGGCGATCGGGGGCAAGTTGCGGCGCGCCGAGGTCGGCGGCGTCCGGGTCGACGTCGGCGCCGAGGCGATGCTCAACCGGCGCCCCGAGGCGGTCTCCCTGGCCCGCGCCGCCGGCCTGGCCGACGACCTGGTGCACCCGGACACCATCACGGCGCGGCTGTGGAACCGTGACCGGCTGGTGGCCATGCCCCGCACCCTGATGGGGGTGCCGACGGACCTGGCGGCGCTCGACCAGGTGATCTCCCGCAAGGGCATCGCCCGCGCCGCCATGGACGCGGTGCTGCCGGCCACCGAGCTCGACGGCCGCGACATCAGTGTCGGCAACCTGGTCGAGGAGCGCCTGGGCAAGGAGGTCGTCGACCGGCTCGTCGAGCCGCTGCTCGGCGGCGTCTACGCCGGCCACGCCCGGGAGATCTCGGTCCGCGCGGCGACCCCGCAGCTGGTCGCGCTCCTCGACCGCGACCGGTCGCTGTCCCGGGCCGCGGCCGCGGCGCTGGCCGGTCCGGGCTCGGACGTGCCGGTCTTCGCAGGCATTCGCGGCGGCATCGGACGGCTTCCGGAGGCGGTCGCCGCGGCATCGGGGGCCACCGTCGAGACGGACGCGACGGTGCGCGACGTCGTACGCCGCGCCGACGGGCGCTGGCGCCTGGTGGTCGGCGACACCCGCGACCCCCGGCTGGTCGAGGCCGACGCGGTGGTGCTGGCCACCCCGGCCCGGCCGACGGCCCGGCTGCTCAGCGACGTCGTCCCCGACGCGGCGCTGGAGCTGGCCCGGATCGAGTACGCCTCCATGGCCATCGTCACCCTGGCCTTCCCGGCCCGCGACCTGCCCGAGCTGCCCGGCTCGGGCTTCCTGGTGCCACCCGTCGACGGGCACACCATCAAGGCGGCGACCTTCTCCTTCGCCAAGTGGGCCTGGGTGCGCGAGGCCGGGGACGGCTTGCTGCTGCTGCGCTGCTCGATCGGCCGGCACCGTGAGGAGGAGGTGCTCCAGGTGCCCGACGAGGAGCTGGTCGACGTCGCGGTGCGCGACCTCGCCGACGCGGTCGGCCTGTCGGTGCGGCCGGTCGACGCGCACGTGCAGCGCTGGGGCGGCGCGCTGCCGCAGTACGCCGTCGGCCACCTCGACCGGGTGGCGGCCGTCCGGCGGGCGCTCGAGTCGGTGCCCGGCCTGGCGGTCTGCGGAGCGGCGTACGACGGCCTCGGGATCCCCGCCTGCATCGCCTCCGCCCGGCGCGCGGCCGACAAGATCCTCGCCGAGCCCCGGTTTCAGCGGGATGGGACAATGGGGGCATGAAGAACGCCCGCGAGCTCAACGAGGCCATCCGCTACACGATGTGGTCGGTGTTCTCCCTGCGCGACCCCTTCGGTGACACCGCCGACCGCGGCGAGGAGATCGCCGAGGTCGAGGAGCTGCTCGGCAAGCTGGCGGCCGAGGACGTCGTCGTACGCGGCCTCTACGACGTCTCGGGCATCCGCGCCGACGCCGACCTGCTGGTCTGGTGGCACGCGGAGTCCTCCGACCAGCTCCAGGACGCCTTCAACCGGCTGCGGCGCACCCGGTTCGGCCGGCGCCTCGAGGCGGTCTGGTCGCAGATGGCGCTGCACCGGCCGGCGGAGTTCAACAAGTCGCACATCCCGGCCTTCCTGGCCGAGGAGGAGCCGAAGGGATACGTCGCGGTCTACCCGTTCGTGCGCTCCTACGAGTGGTACCTGCTGCCCGACAACGAGCGCCGCGCCCTGCTCGCCGAGCACGGCCAGATGGCCCGCGAGTTCCCCGACGTGCGGGCCAACACGGTGCCGGCGTTCGCGCTCGGCGACTACGAGTGGATCCTGGCCTTCGAGGCCGACCGGCTCGACCGGATCGTGGAGCTGATGCGGCACCTGCGGGGCTCGGCCACCCGCCGCCACGTGCGTCTCGAGGTGCCCTTCTACACCGGCCACCGGCGCACGCCGGCGGAGCTGCTCACCGCGCTGCCCTGACCGTCGGCGACGATCGGCTGATGCTCGACGGCGACGTGCCGACCGTCAGCCGCGTGCCTCGGGCACCTCGGCCGGCTCCAGCGTCAGGCTGATCGAGTTGATGCAGTAGCGCTGGTCGGTCGGCGTGGCGTAGCCCTCGCCCTCGAAGAGGTGACCGAGGTGGGAGCCGCAGTTGGCGCAGCGCACCTCGACCCGCTTCATGCCGAACGAGCGGTCCTCGATGTACTCGACGCGGTCCTCGGCCAGCGGCGCGTAGAACGACGGCCAGCCGCAGTGGGAGTGGAACTTCGTGTCGGACCGGAACAGCTCGGCGCTGCAGGCGCGGCAGCGGTAGACCCCGACGGTCTCGGTGTCGGTGTACTCGCCGGTGAACGGGGCCTCGGTGCCCGCCTCCCGCAGCACGTGGTACTCCTGCGGGCCCAGCTGCTGGCGCCACTCCTGGTCGGACTTCTGCACGTTGTAGGCCACGCCTCGAGCCTACCCGGGCCCGGTCGCGCGCCCAGGCGTTCCTGCCCCCTGCGGAGCCCACCCGCGGCCTGCCTAGGGTGGCCGGATGAAGAGCACCCAGATCCGGCTGCGCCAGCGCCCCGTGGGCGAGCCCGACGCCGACACCTTCGAGACGGTCACCACCGACCTGCCCGACCCGGGGGAGGGGGAGGTGCTGCTGCGCGTCCGCTACCTGTCGCTCGACCCGTACATGCGGGGTCGGCTCAGCGCTGCGAAGTCCTACGCCCGCCCCGTCGAGGTGGGCGAGGTGATCGTCGGCGGGACGGTCGCGGAGGTGCTGGAGTCCCGCCACGCGGACTTCCGTCCGGGCGACGTGGTGCTCTCCTACTCCGGCTGGCAGACCCACGCCCTCGCCAGGGGCGAGCACCTGCGCCGGCTGGACCCGGAGGTCGCTCCGGTGACCACCGCGCTGGGCGTGCTCGGCATGCCGGGCTTCACCGCGTACGCCGGCCTGCTCCAGATCGGCCGCCCCCGCCGGGGCGAGACCGTCGTGGTCGCGGCGGCCACCGGCCCGGTCGGCTCGGCGGTCGGGCAGATCGCCCGGCTGCAGGGAGCACGCGCGGTCGGCATCGCCGGTGGACCCGCCAAGTGTCGCGCGCTGCTGGAGGAGTTCGGCTTCGATGCCGCCGTCGACCACCGGGACCCCGCCTTCGCCGAGCACCTCGCCGAGGCCACCCCCGACGGCATCGACGTCTACTTCGAGAACGTCGGCGGCGCGGTCTTCGACGCCGTACGCCGCCGGCTCAACACCTACGCCCGGATCCCCGTCTGCGGGCTGGTCGCCGGCTACAACGCCACCGGCGCTCCGCAGGGCCCCGACCGGCTGCCCGGCTTCCTGAGCCAGGTGCTGACCCAGAGCCTGACGGTGCGGGGGTTCATCCAGAGCGAGTTCGTCGCCGAGCACCACGATGACTTCCTGCGTGACATGGCCGGCTGGGTCCGCGACGGCTCGGTGCGCTACCGGGAGGACGTGGTGCAGGGGCTCGAGCGCGCCCCGGAGGCCTTCGTCGGGATGCTCCGCGGCACCAACTTCGGCAAGCTGCTGGTCGAGGTGTCCTGAGGCTTCCTACCGGCCAGTACGCATGCTGAGACGGATCCCGGGGCATGTTGACCCGCATCCGGGCGAATGTTGTGCTGTCGGTCATCTCGGGACGGAAGGTGCGAGGCATGGGCGCAGGCGCGGTGGCGCGCGAGACCGCGCGCAAGGTCGGTGCACGGTTCACCACGCCGCTGCTGCCCGATGACTACCTCTCCTTGCTCAACCCGCTGTGGACCGCGCGGGAGCTGCGCGGCCGCGTGGAGAAGGTCGTCCGCGAGACCGAGGACGCCGCCACCCTGGTCATCCGGCCCGGCTGGGGGTGGAGCTACGACCACCACCCCGGGCAGTACGTCGGCATCGGCGTGCAGGTGAAGGGCAAGTTCCACTGGCGCTCGTACTCCGTCTCCTCGCCGCCGCGCCGCTCGGGCGGGACGATCGCGATCACCGTGCGGGCGATGCCCGAGGGCTTCCTCTCCTCGCACCTGGTCTCCGGCCTCGAGCCGGGCACGATCGTGCGGCTCGCGCTTCCCAACGGCGACTTCGTGCTGCCCGACCCGCCTCCGGCAAGGGTGTTCTTCCTGGTGGGCGGCAGTGGCATCACCCCGGTGATGGCGATGCTGCGCACCCTGGATCGGCGCGCCACGATGCCCGACGTCGTGCTCGCCTACAGCTCGCCGACCCGGGAGCGGATGATCTTCCGTGACGAGCTGGTCGAGCTCGCCGGGCGCCACGCGCAGCTGCGGCTGCACGAGCAGCACACCGACTCCCACGGGATGCTCGAGATGGCCGACCTCGAGCGGGTGTGCCCCGACTGGCGCGACCGGGAGACCTGGGCCTGCGGGCCGGGCCCGATGCTCGACGCGATCGAGGAGCACTGGCGCGCCGCCGGACTGTCGGAGCGGCTGCACGTCGAGCGCTTCCACCTCGACCTCGCCGGCGACGGCGCCGAGGGCGGCACGATCACCTTCCGCACGACCGGCAAGTCCACCGAGGTCGACGGCGCCACGACGGTGCTGGAGGCCGGCGAGCGGGCCGGCGTGGGGATGCCCTACGGCTGCCGGATGGGCATCTGTCACACCTGCACGCTGACGCTCCTCGACGGCACCGTGCGCGACCTGCGCAACGGCGAGGAGTTCTCCGGTCCCAACGAGCCCGTGCAGACCTGCGTCACCGCTGCCGCCGGCGACTGCACGTTCGACATCTAGACGCTCCCCATCCAGTCGACAACCGAGGAGGCCCCATGGCCATCGCCGACGTCAAGGAGTACGCCCATCTCAGCGTGGAGGAGGTGGAGGAGCTCGGCCGTGAGCTCGACCAGATCCGTGCCGACATCGAGGAGTCGCGCGGGGACGACGACGCGGCCTACATCAACCGGCTGATCACCGTGCAGCGCTCGCTCGCCGCTGCCGGTCGGGTCACGCTCTTCGCCAGCCGGTGGAAGCCGGCCTTCTTCACCGGCGCCGGGCTGCTCGCGCTGGCCAAGATCCTGGAGAACATGGAGATCGGCCACAACGTGATGCACGGCCAGTGGGACTGGATGAACGACCCCGAGATCCACTCGAGCACCTGGGAGTGGGACACCGCCCAGCCGGCCGAGCAGTGGAAGCACTCGCACAACTACATCCACCACCAGTTCACCAACGTGCTCGGCTACGACAACGACATCGGCTACGGCATCCTCCGGATGGCGCGGGAGCAGAAGTGGCACCCGGCCAACCTCGGCCAGCCGGTCTACAACGCGCTGCTGGCCACGCTCTTCCAGTGGGGCGTCGCGCTGCACGACCTCGACATCGAGGCGATCCGCAAGCGCGAGAAGGACCCGAAGGTCATGAAGAAGCAGCTGAAGCAGATCTGGCGCAAGGTGCGCAGGCAGGTCGGCAAGGACTACCTGCTCTTCCCCGCGCTGACCGGCCCCGCCTTCGTGCAGACCGCGACCGCGAACGCGGTGGCCAACCTGGTGCGCAACCTGTGGGCCTACATGATCATCTTCTGCGGTCACTTCCCCGACGGTGCGCTGCACTTCACCGAGGAGGAGATCGAGGACGAGACCCGGGCGGAGTGGTACCTGCGGCAGATCCTCGGCGCGGCGAACTTCACCGGCAGCCCGCTGCTGCACATCCTCTCGGGCAACCTCGGCTACCAGATCGAGCACCACCTCTTCCCGGACCTGCCGAGCAACCGCTACGCCGAGATCAGCGACCGGGTGCGGCCGCTGTGCGAGAAGTACGGCATCCCCTACACCACCGGGCCGCTGCACCGGCAGTACGGCCAAGCACTGCGCACGATCATGAAGCTGTCGCTGCCCAACCGGTTCACCACCTCCGACCGGCGCGACGGCCCGCACTCGCCCGAGGTGCCGCGCGGCCGGCGCCGCGACAGCGAGCGGCCGGTGCGGCGGGCGGAGACGGGGGGATGGACCTCGCGGGCCACCGCGTGATCGACATGCCCGCGGGCGGCATCGGTGAGCTGCCCTTCGCCAGCAGGGGTGACCTGGGGCTGGACCGGCGCCGGGTCACCCAGTGCGCGCTGAGCCGGATCTGCGGGGTCTGCGGGGAGAGCCTGGCGCGGCCGGTCGCCTTCCTCGGCAGCACCGCCGAGGTGGCCCGCAACGCCTTCCACTTCCCGCCCACGCACGAGTCCTGCGCCGAGCTGGCGGTGGCCAGGTGGGGCGGTGCCCGCGCCGTCCTCGGTCACGACGACGTGCCCGGGGAGTGGCGGCTGGTGACCACCTCCGGCTTCGAGTACGTCCGCCCCGGCGCGGAGTGGACCGACCGGCGCGCGGTGTTCGCGCCCAACTCGGTGATCGAGGAAAGGGCGCTGACGCCGTAGATTGCCCTCATGCCAGCCGCTGCCACCGAGGTCGACGCGGGCGGTCGGGCGGTGCGGGTGACCAGCCCGGACCGCGTGATCTACGAGGCCACCGACCGCACGCCGGAGATCACCAAGCTGCAGGTCGTGGAGTACTACGTGGCGGTCGAGGACGGCATCATGCGGGCGCTGCGCGACCGGCCGGTGGCCCTCGAGCGCTGGCCCAAGGGCGTGCACGAGGGCATCCGGCTGAGCACGGGGTACGGCGACAAGGCGGACGCGTTCTACCAGAAGCGGGTGATGAAGGGTGCGCCGTCGTACGTCGAGACCGCCCGCGTGACCTTCCCCAGCGGCCGGGAGGCCGACGAGGTCTGCGTGACCGAGGTCGCCACCGTCGCCTGGTGTGCGCAGATGGGCACCCTCACCTTCCACCCGTGGCCGACGCGGCGCGACGACAACGACCACCCCGACGAGCTGCGCATCGACCTCGACCCGCAACCGGGCACGGGGTTCACCGACGCCGTCCGGGTCGCCGGGGTGGCGCGGGAGCTGCTGGCCGACCTCGGCCTCACCGGCTACCCGAAGACCAGCGGCAACCGCGGGGTGCACATCTACCTGCGCGTCGAGCCGCGCTGGGACTTCGTCGACGTCCGGCACGCCGCGATCGCGTTCGGCCGGGCGCTGGAGGAGCGCGACCCCGGCGTGACCACCAGCTGGTGGAAGGAGGAGCGGGGCAGCAGGGTCTTCGTCGACTTCAACCAGAACTCCCGGGACCGCACGATCGCCTCGGCGTGGTCGCTGCGCCCGCTGCCGGGGGCGCCGGTGTCCACCCCGCTCAGCTGGGAGGAGCTGGCCGAGGTCGAGGACCCCGCGACCCTGAACATCATCACGGTCCCCGAGCGGGTGGCCGCCGGTGACCCGTGGGACGGCATCGACGATGCGGCGCAGTCGCTGGAGCCGCTGCTCGCGCTGTGGGAGCAGCACCCGGTCGAGCTGAACTACCCGCCGGACTACCCGAAGATGCCGGGCGAGCCGCCGCGGGTGCAGCCGAGCAAGAAGGTCGAGGCGCACTGGGACGACAACGGCGAGAGGATCGAGCGGTGAACGTCGGCGAGCCGGGCCCGACCACGGACGACCCGGCCCGGCTGTTCGCGGCCTACCTCGGCTTCTACCGGCAGCGGGCGATCGAGAAGGTCCTCGCGCTGCCGGCAGGGGAGCAGCGCAGCTCCCGGCTGCCGAGTGGCTGGTCACCCCTGGAGCTGCTGTTCCACCTCGCCTGCATGGAGCGGCGGTGGTTCGTCTGGGGATTCCTCGGGGAGCCGGTCGACCAGCCGTGGGAGGACAGCGGCGGAGAACCGGAGGGCCGCTGGCGGCTCCCCGAGGGAGTCGGTGGCGACGACGTGGTGGCGCTGCTGCACGAGACCGGAGGAGTCACCGACGGCCTGCTCGAGCGGGTGCCGCTGGAGACGGTGGCCGCCACCGGAGGACGGTTCGCCGACGACCCCCCACCGCTGGCGTGGATCTGCATCCACGTGCTGCAGGAGTACGCCCGGCACGTGGGCCATCTCGACGTCTGCGTCGAGCTGGCGGGCGGGCCCACCGGCGAGTGAGCGGCGTACGCCGACCTAGAGGCCGGTGACGCCTTCCTCGCCGAAGCTCTCGGCCTGCTCGTCGAAGGTCTCGTGCTCGAGCAGGTGCAGCACCGGCACCCCCAGCTTGCGCCGCGCACGCGAGGACCAGTCGAGGTGGAAGAACTCCGAGACCACGTGCGGCCGGGTCAGGATGATCGCCTCGCGGCCGTCGACCTCGGCGACCTTCTCCGCGAGCGCCTCGATCGGGTCGATGCTGACCATCTGGCCGCTCGCCTCGGCGCCGGTGGCGACCAGGGCGTCGATCGACGCCTGGAGGTCGTGCCGGCACTCCTGGGTGAGCTCCTCCTGCAGGTCCTCCCGGTCGGTCTGGGCCATCACCATCGCGGGGGAGGCGAGGATCTCACCGCCGGCCAGGGAGCCCATCGCGGTCTCCACGCGCAGCGCCGCGTCCTCGACGGGGAGCAGCACGTGGTAGTGCACGGTGCCCTCGATGTCCTGGTGCAGGCCACGGACCTGGCGCGCATCCAGGGCCGTCAGCGACTGCTCGATGAGCAGGACCACGTCGTAGCGACCCGGCTCGCCGGCGTCCTCAGTCATCTCCACCACCTCCGGCTCGGCTTCTCCAGCCCCTCGTCGCGAACTCTACCCACGCCGCGACCGGACCGCCCCCGGCACGCGCGCTGTGGCTCGATCGGCGCGCTCAGCCGACGGCCAGGACCTCGGCCAGGTCGTAGCTCACCGGCTCCTCCAGCTGGTCGTAGCCGCAGGACTCCGGGTCGCGGTCGGGGCGCCACCGCTTGAACTGCGCGGTGTGGCGGAAGCGCCTGCCCTCCATGTGCTCGTAGCCGACCTCGAGCACCCGCTCCGGACGCAGCGGCACGAAGGAGAGGTCCTTGCCCTGGCTCCAGCGGCTCTGCGTGCCCGGCACCCGGTCGGGGTTGGCGATCGCCCACTCCTCCCAGGCGCCCCACGGGTGCTCGGCGAGGCCGCACTCGAGCGGCCGGAGCTCCTCGAGCAGCTCCGCGCGCCGCTTCTCGGTGAAGCTGGCCGCGACCCCGACGTGCTGCAGCTTGTCGTCGTCGTAGAGCCCGAGCAGCATCGAGCCGAGCAGCGGCCGGGCCTCGGTGGAGTTCTTGTGCAGCCGGTAGCCGGCCAGCACCACGTCCGCGGTGCGCGCGTGCTTGACCTTGAGCATGCTGCGCACGTTCTGCTGGTACGCCGACCGCAGCGGCTTGGCGACCACGCCGTCGAGGCCGGCGCCCTCGAAGTGCTCGAACCAGCGTTGCGCCTCGTCGCGGTCGGTGGTGGTGCGGGTGAGGTACGCCGGGCCGCCCAGCCCGTCGAGCGCGTCCTCCAGGCGTGCCCGGCGCTCGGCGAACGGCCGGGACTCCAGCGACTCCTCACCCAGCGCGAGGGCGTCGAAGGCCACGAAGCTGGCCGGGGTCTGCTCCGCCAGCAGCTTGATGCGGGACGCCGCGGGGTGGATCCGCTCCTGCAGCGTCTCGAACTCCAGCCGCGGTCCGACCGCCACGAACAGCTCGCCGTCGAGCACGCACCGCTGTGGCAGCTGGTCGCGCACGGCCGCCACCACCTCGGGGAAGTAGCGGGTCAGCGGCTTGGTGTTGCGGGAGGTGAGCTCGACCTCGTCACCGTCGCGGAAGACGATGCAGCGGAAGCCGTCCCACTTCGGCTCGAAGGAGAGCCCGCCGTCCACGGCGGCCGGGTCGGGGATGCCCTTGACCGACTTCGCCAGCATCGGGCGGACCGGGGGCATGACCGGCAACTGCATGGCCGCAGTCAGCGGGCGCCGGGGGCGTCCTCGCGGCCGCGGATCTCGAAGACGTCGCCGAGGCCGGTGATGTTGACCAGCCGGATGACGCGCTCGTTGGGGCTGACCAGCGTCAGCGCGGAGCCGGCCTCCTCCGCGGCCTGGTGGGCACCGAGGATGGCGGACAGGCCGCTGGAGTCCATGAACTCGAGGTCGGTCATGTCCACCACGACCCGCTGGGCGCCACCGTCGAGCAGCTCCTTGAGGTGGTCGCTCAGCTCGGGCGCGCTGAGCATGTCGAGCTCACCGCCGAGCTTGACGAACGCCTCGTCGTCGGTGCGCTTGGTGTCGATGGACAGTTGCATCAGTCGGTGCCTCCACGGATGTGACTCGACGCCACCTGCCTCGTCGTGTGGCCAACTGAGGGCGGCGCAGGGGCTCACGCTACCGTGTCCGGCTGAAGGCCGGCACGGCGCGGTGGCTTTCGAGGGTGGGAGCCCCCGGCGCGCCGGGAACCCGAGAGGAGCTCCATGTCCACCTGCCCCTCCGACGGCCTCGCCCCCGCGGGAGCCGTCCCGGCAGTCGAGGCAGCTGTCCCCTCCATCGACGACCTGCTGGCCGCCACCCGCCGTCGCGCCGAGCTCTCGGCCCGGCTCAACGCCGAGCTGGCCGGCTCGCTGAACGTCCGCCGCGTCGTGATGCGGCTGCTCAACCTGCTCGTCCCCGAGCGGGGCGACGGCTTCGCGGACTGGGCGATGGTCGCGATGGCCGACGAGGTCAAGGGCGTGGTGCAGCTGCACGGAGGACTGGAGCCGGGGCCGGTCACCAACGTCGCCCTCGATCCGCACCTGCACCCGGCGCTCGGCAGGGTGATGCTCTCCGGGCACACCGAGACGCTGCAGGTCTCCCACGACCCGCAGATCGACGACGGGGTCGACACGCTGATCCCGGACGCCACGCTGTGCGAGCAGGCCCGCACGCTGCGGCCGGCCGAGGTGCTCGCCTGCCCGCTCAGTGCTCGGGGTCACTCGGTCGGTGCCCTGCTGCTGGTGCGCGGCAACAGCGGCGGCTTTCCACAGGAGGACATCGACTTCGCCGAGCAGGTCGCTGCCCGCTTCGCGCTGGCGCTGGACTCCGCGCGGCTGTACGAGGACCGGGCCCGTGTGGCCGCGGCGGTGGAGCGCAGCCTGCGGCCGGCAGCGCTGCCGATGATGCCGCACGTGCAGTTCGCGGCGACCTTCCGGCCGGCGGCCGAGCACCTGCAGATCGGCGGCGACTTCTACGACGTGCACGCCTCGGAGGAGGACTGCGTCGCCGTCCTCGGCGACGTCTGCGGCAAGGGCATCGACGCCGCGGTGCTCACCGGCCGGGCGCGCCAGAGCATCCGCACCGCGGTGCTCTTCGACCGGCAGCCCGGGCGGGTGCTCTCCACGCTCAACACGGTGCTCTACGAGCAGGGCTCGGACCGGTTCGTCACCGCCGTGTGCGCGCGCGTGCGCCCCGGCGAGGGCGGGGGGCTGAGCATCGACCTGGCGGTCGCGGGTCACCCGCCGCCGCTGGTGCTGCGGGCCGACGGCACGATCGAGGAGGTGCAGGTCTGGGGCCGCCTCGCGGGCGTGCTGGCCGATCTCGACTACGACGAGGTGACCGTCGACCTCGCCCCGGGCGACACCCTGCTGCTGTTCAGCGACGGCATCTTCGAGGCGCGGGGCCGTGACGACGTCTACGGCATGGGCCGTCTGGCCGGCGTGATGCGTTCCTATGCCGGCGCCGGGCCCGACGCGCTCTGCGAGGCGATCGAGCAGGACGTCGTCGAGTTCCTCGCCGGCCACGCGCACGACGACATGACGATGCTGGCGATGAGTCCGCGGGGCTGAGCATGAGGAGTTCCGGCTGCATCGACCCAGGGCCCTTCGAGCGTGCCGTCGCCGTGCGCAGCGTCGACGACGCCATCGCCTGGGCGGGGGAGCGCCTCGACGACGGCGCCGACCCGCTCGACGTGCTGGACACCATCGCCGAGGTGCAGCGCCGGGTCGGCGAGCGCTGGGCCAGCGGTGAGTGGACCGTGGCCCAGGAGCACGACGCGACCTCCGTGGCCGTGGCGACGATCGAGGCGGTCGACGCCCGGGTGCGCGACGTCCCGTCGCGCAACGGCCACGTGGTGCTGACCTGCGCCGAGCGGGAGTGGCACGCCGTACCCGCGCTGATGGTGGCTGCCGCCCTCCGCAGCCGGGGCTGGACCGTGACCGTGCTCGGCCCGTCCGCCTCGGTGGCCAGGTTCAGCGCGGCGCTGCAGGACCTCGGCCCGGACGCCACCGCGGTGAGCTGCTCGGTGCTGGGCGCGCTGCCCGCGGCACGCCGGTTCATCGAGGCCAGCCGCACCGCCGGCATCCCGGTGGTGGTCGGCGGGTCCGCCTTCGGCGGCGACGCGAGCCGGGCGCTGGCGCTGGGGGCGACCGCCTGGGCCGCCGGTGCCCGGGAGGCGGTGGAGACGGTCGCCGCGCTGCCGTCGGTGGTGCTGGCCGGCGGGTCGGCCGACGACCCCTCCGCCCAGGAACGGGCGGCGCTGGAGCTGGCCGCCGACCACCTGCTCGGGCAGGTGCTGCGCTCCTGGGCCGCGTCATCCTCCCCGGAGTCCGCGGAGAGTGCCACAATGGGCGGTGCCCGGGTGGCCGAACCCGCCGGCGTGCCGGTGGCCGAGGACCTGGTGCAGCAGTCCCTCAGGGCGGTCATCGCCTCGCTGTTGACCGGTGAGCCGGGCCCGCTGCACCAGACCACCGCCTGGGTCGCCGCGCTGCTGCAGGCGCGAGGTGCCTCCCTGGAGCACCTCCGGCGGCTCGGTGTGTCGATGGAGACAGAGCTGCGCGACTTTCCCCTCGCGCAGCGGCTGGTGAGGGAGCACTGGGCGTGAACGGACGGGACAGCCGCGCGACGGAGGGCACTCCGCGCGTCTCCGGCCGCCTGTCCGGCAGCACCAGACGACGCACGATCCGCCTCGGAGCCGACCCCCACGCCGCCGGTGAGGCCCGTGCCTTCGTCCGCTCCACGCTGGCCTCCTGGGGGCTGCGTGAGGCCCAGACCGGCGACGTGCTGCTGGCCGTCTCCGAGCTGGTCAGCAACGCCGTGCAGCACGGCGCCGGGCATCCCCGGCTGCAGCTGCGCCTCGACGGCGGGCGGCTCGAGGTGCGCGTCCGTGACGACGGCCCCCGGTCGCCGGAGCAGCGCAAGCACGACCTGCGCTCGGCGCGCGGGCGCGGGCTGCTGATCGTCGGGTCTGTCGCCGACGACTGGGGCCACAGCTCCGACGGCGCCAGCAAGTGGGTGTGGGCCGCCTTCACCGTCGGCGCGCCCGAACGCGCCGAGGACGAGTCGGCCTCCTGAGCCGCCGGGCACCCCGGCCGTAGGCTCTGCTGCCATGAGCTCTGCCGCCACGGGGGTCGACACGCGCCTGCCGGTGGTCACTGCCACCCGCTACGTCGCGCCGCTGCGCGAGGGTGGGTCCCTGCCCGGCATCGTCGAGGCGGACGACCTGGGCACCTACGTCTGCAAGTTCCGTGGCGCCGGCCAGGGCCCGCCGGTGCTGGTCGCGGAGGTGATCGTCGCCGGCATCGTCGAGCGCCTGGGCCTGCGGACCCCGCGGCTGGTGTCGCTTCAGCTCGAGGAGGCGATCGCCCGCTACGAGGCCGATGAGGAGGTGCAGGACCTGCTCAACGCCAGCCTGGGGCTCAACCTCGGCGTGGACTTCCTGCCCGGCTCCTTCGGCTTCGACCCGACGGTGGCCGTCGAGGAGGACGAGGCCGCCCGCATCCTGTGGCTGGACGCCTACGTCGCCAACGTCGACCGGAGCTGGCGCAACCCCAACCTGCTGGTCTGGCACGGCGACGTGTGGTTGATCGACCACGGGGCCTCGCTGTACTTCCACCACGCCTGGTCCGGCGGGCTCACCGATCCGGGCCGCTTCGCCACGCAGCCGTACGACGTGACCGACCACGTGCTCGCCGCCCACGCGGCGGCGGTGCCGTCCGTCGACGCGGACATGGCCGACCGGCTCACCGACGAGGTGATCGCGGAGGCGGTCGCGTGCGTCCCGGACGAGTGGCTGCCGCCGCGGCCCGGAGCGGAGTCGCCCGACGCCCTGCGGGCGGCGTACGCCGCCTTCCTGCGCGCCCGGCGCGACGGCGGCCGCCCATGGCTGCCCGGGAGCGCCGGATGAGCAGTCGGCTGCCCTACCAGTACGTCGTGCTGCGCTGCGTGCCCCGGGTGGAGCGCGAGGAGTTCATCAACGTCGGCGTGGTCGTCTACTGCCAGAAGGCCGACTTCCTCGCCGTCGGCTGGCACGTCGACCCCGAGCGGGTGCGGGTCCTCGCGCCGGCCCTGCCGGTGGACGCGGTCTGCGACGCGCTCCGCTTCGTCGACGACGTCTGCCGGGGGGACGGTGCGGCGGGCACCGTGGCCGGCAAGGACCTCGGCACCCGCTTCGGCTTCCTCAAGGCGCCGAGGTCGACCGTCGTACAGCCCGGGCCGGTGCACGGGGGCACCACCACCGACTGCGCCGCCGAGCTCGAGCGGCTCCTCGACGCGCTGGTGCGCTGAGGGTCACCGGGCCGCGCTGAGTGGCCACCTGCGGGGTCACCGGGGATCAGACCGGGACCAGCTCCACCGCACCCACGGCATAGCGCGCCAGGACGGTCCGGGCGAGCACCGGGTGCGCGCCCAGCGGCGCGGAGACCGCGACGGCGCCGGCCTCGACGGCGAGCTCGGCGGCCCGGTCGGGCAGGAACCCCGGCGCCAGGAACATCGAGCCGACCGCGACGTGCCTGCGGCCCTCGCGGCGGAACGCCCGGACGGCCTCGCCGGTCGCCGGGGGAGCGGCGGAGGCGAACGCGGCGGTCACCGGGAGGTGGTGGCGCGCGCCCCAGACCCGGGCGAGCCGGGCCACCGCCTGGTTGGCGAGCGGGTCGGAGGAGCCGGCGGCGGCGAGCACCAGCGCGTCGAGCTCGCGCACCCGGTGCTGGCGCAGCGCGTCGCGCAGCCGGGTGTCGAGCACCTGCAGGAACTCGGTCTCGAGGCCGAGCACGTGCGTGGCGCGGATCCTCAGGCCCTCGTGCCGGGCGGTGGCCTCGGCCACCACCGAGGGCACGTCGACCTTCGCGTGGTAGGCCTCGCTGAGCAGCAGGGGTACGACGACGATCTCGTCGTAGCCGGCCCGCACGAGCTTGTCGACCACCTTGTCGAAGCGGGGCCGGGAGAGCTCCAGGAAGGCCGCCTCGATGCGCAGGTCCGGGCGCAGGTGCCGGACCTCGGCGACGAGGGCCTCGATGGTGGCCGAGGAGCGCGGGTCACGGCTGCCGTGCGCCAGGGCGATGAGGGCTGGGGCGGTCATGACGACCCTCCCTTCGTGTCGTGCGCGACGCCGTTGTCGGCGCTGTTGATCTGGTCAGGCATGGATCCCGCACTCCGTCTTGCCGGTGCCGGCCCAGCGGCCGCTGCGCGGGTCCTCGCCGGGGGCGACCCGGCGGGTGCACGGCCAGCAGCCGATCGAGGGATAGCCGTCGTACTGGAGCGGGTTGACCAGCACGTTGTTCTCGGCCACGTAGCGCTCGACGTCCTCGTCGCTCCAGCGCGCCAGCGGGGAGACCTTCACCTTCTGCTTGCCCTCGTCCCAGCCGACGACCGGGGCGATCACCCGGTTGCGCGTCTCGGAGCGCCGCAGCCCGGTGGCCCAGGCGTCGTAGCCCTGCAGTCCTCGTTGCAGCGGCTCGACCTTGCGCAGCCGGCAGCACAGGTCGGGGTCGTGGGCGAAGAGGTCCTTGCCGTGGGTGGCGTCCTGCTCGGCCACCGTCTGCTCGGGCTCGATCGTCACCACGTTGACCGGCAGCGTCGCGGCCACGGCGTCGCGGGTGCCGATCGTCTCGGCGAAGTGGTAGCCGGTGTCGAGGAAGACCACGTCGATGCCCGGGGCCACCCGGGAGGCCAGGTGCGTCAGCACCGCGTCACCCATCGAGGAGGTCACGCAGAACCGTTCGCCGAAGGTCGCCACGGCCCACTCGAGGATGATCTCGGCCGGGGCGAGCTCGAGCTCGGCGCCGACGTGCGAGACGATCGCGCGCAGCTCCTCGGGGCTCCGGCCCTCGGTCGCCGAGCCGCGGAAGGCGCGGGCGGAGAGGGTGCTCAGGGCGGTCATCGGGTCACCGCCTGCACCGGGCGCGTCTGCTCAGACACCGACGAGCTCCTTCTCCCCGCGCAGCACCTCGTCGTCGGCGCGGACGACCCAGTCGGCGAACGTCTCGCCGTCGGAGCGCTGCTCGAGATAGGCGCCGACCACCCGGCTGATGTAGTCGTCGAGACCCGCGCTGGTCACCTTGTGGGCGCGCAGCTTCTTGCCGAACTCCGCGGTCAGGCCGATGCCGCCGCCGAGGTGGACCTGGAAGCCCTCCACCTGGCTGCCGTCCTCGTCGAGCACCAGCTGGCCCTTGAGGCCGATGTCGGCGATCTGGGTGCGGGCGCACGCGTTCGGGCAGCCGTTGACGTTGATCGCGATCGGCGTGTCCAGGTCGGGGAACCGGCGCTCGAGCTCGTCGACCAGCGCGGCCGCGCGGCGCTTGGTGTCCACGATCGCCAGCTTGCAGAACTCGATGCCGGTGCAGGCCAGCGAGGCGCGTCGCCAGTGCGAGGGGCGGGCGTGCAGCCCCAGCGCGGCGAGCTCCTCGACGAGCGGCTCGACCTTGTCCTCCTCGACGCCGAGCACGACCAGCTTCTGGTACGACGTCAGTCGCACGCCGTCGACGCCGTAGGACGCGACCAGGTCACCCAGCGCGGTGAGCGTGGCGCCGTCCACGCGGCCCACGGTCGGGCTGACGCCGATGTAGAACCGGCCGTCCTTCTGCCGGTGCACGCCGATGTGGTCGCCGCTGCGCGTGGCGCGCTCGGGGGAGGGGCCGTCGAGCAGTGCGCGGCCGAGGTACTCCTCCTCGAGGACCTGGCGGAACTTCGCGATGCCCCAGTCGGCCACGAGGAACTTCAGCCGGGCGCGCGAACGCAGCCGGCGGTAGCCGTAGTCGCGGAAGATGGAGACGACGCCCTCCCAGACGTCGGGCACCTCGTCGAGCGGCACCCAGACGCCCATCTTCTGCGAGAGCATCGGGTTGGTCGACAGCCCGCCGCCGACCCAGAGGTCGAACCCGGGGCCGTGCTCGGGGTGGACGCTGCCGACGAAGGCGACGTCGTTGATCTCCGGGCAGCCGTCCAGCGAGGGGTGCCCCGAGACCGAGGTCTTGAACTTGCGCGGCAGGTTCGAGAACTCCGGGTTGTCGAGGTAGCGGCGCTGGATCTCCCGCAGCGCCGGCGAGCCGTCGATGATCTCGTCCTCGGCGACGCCGGCGACCGGGGAGCCGAGGAAGCCGCGGGGGCAGTCACCGCAGGCCTCGGTGGTCTGCAGGCCGACCGCGGCCAGGCGGTCCCAGATCTGCGGCACGTCGCGGATGTCGACCCAGTGCAGCTGGATGTTCTGGCGGTCGGTGATGTCCGCCGTACCCCGGGCGAAGTCGGTGGAGATGCCGCCGACCGTGCGCAGCGCATCGGCGTCGAGGACACCGCCGTCGGTGCGGATCCGCATCATGAAGAACTCGTCCTCGAGCTCCTCCGGCTCCAGGGTGGCGGTCTTGCCGCCGTCGAGGCCGGGCCGGCGCTGGGTGTAGAGGCCCATCCAGCGGAACCGGCCCCGCAGGTCGGCCGGGTCGATCGAGGCGAAGCCCCGGCGGGAGTAGAGGTGCAGGATCCGGTCGCGCACGTTGAGTGCGTCGTCGTCCTTCTTCTGCTGCTCGTTGGCGTTGAGCGGTTCCTTGTAGCCGAGGGCCCACTGGCCCTCGCCGCGCTTGGGGCGGACTCGCCCGGAGCGGCCCTGCCGTCCCTGGCTGTCGGTGGCACCGTGAGGGGTGTGGTCGGGGGTGGTCATCTGTCGCGTCCTGTCGTTGCGGGGTGCGCGCACGGGCTCTGCCGACGACGGTGTCGGGGCCTGCGGTGCGCGGGGGCTGATCAGGGCCGGCGATGACACATCATGCTGCGGACGCGACCGAGGTCCACGTGGCGGCGGGCCACGAGGTGGACGGTCGGGTCGGCGCTGGTCACGGGCAGCAGTCTCGGCTGTCGGACGCCGATGCCACAAACCGAAATCTCATGTCGTGAGACGCCTGTCCGGGATTTGGTACGGCACGGCTGGGCCGGATGAGGCGCGCCGGGGCCGCCTCTAGGCTGGGCCCATGACCGACGCGAGCATGAAGACCGCCTCGAACGCCTACGACGCGGCCCTGGAGGTGATCGCGTCGGTGGAACCCCGTGTGGCCGACGCCACACGCAAGGAGCTCGCCGACCAGCGGGACTCGCTGAAGCTGATCGCCTCGGAGAACTACGCCTCGCCGGCGGTGCTGCTGGCCATGGGCACCTGGTTCTCCGACAAGTACGCCGAGGGCACCGTCGGGCACCGGTTCTACGCCGGCTGCCAGAACGTCGACACCGTCGAGGCCCTCGCGGCCGAGCACGCCCGGGAGCTGTTCGGGGCGCCGTACGCCTATGTCCAGCCGCACTCGGGCATCGACGCGAACCTGGTCGCCTTCTGGTCGATCCTCGCCCACCATGTCGAGACCCCCGCGCTGGAGCGGCTCGACGCCAGGAACGTCAACGAGCTGTCGGAGGAGGACTGGGAGGCGCTGCGCCACGAGCTCGGCAACCAGCGGCTGCTGGGCATGGCGCTGGACGCCGGTGGCCACCTGACCCACGGCTTCCGGCCCAACATCAGCGGCAAGATGTTCCACCAGCAGCAGTACGGCACCGACCCGGAGACCCAGCTGCTCGACTACGACGCGGTCGCCGCCAAGGCCCGGGAGTTCCGCCCGCTGGTGATCGTGGCCGGCTACTCGGCCTACCCGCGCCGGATCGACTTCGCCAAGATGCGGCAGATCGCCGAGGACGTCGGCGCGGTGCTGATGGTCGACATGGCGCACTTCGCCGGCCTGGTGGCGGGCAAGGTCTTCACCGGCGACGAGGACCCGGTGCCGCACGCGCAGATCACCACCACGACCACGCACAAGTCGCTGCGCGGACCGCGCGGAGGCCTGGTGCTGGCCCACGAGGAGTACGCCGCCGACGTCGACCGTGGCTGCCCGATGGTGCTCGGGGGCCCGCTCTCGCACGTGATGGCCGCCAAGGCGGTCGCGCTGGCGGAGGCCCGGCAGCCGGCCTTCCGCGACTACGCCCAGCGCATCGCCGACAACGCCAAGTCGCTCGCCGAGGGCTTCCTCACCCGCGGCGCCACGCTGGTCACGGGTGGCACCGACAACCACATCGTGCTGCTCGACGTGCGCTCCTTCGGACTCACCGGCCGGCAGGCGGAGTCCGCGCTGCTCGACGCCGGCGTGGTGACCAACCGCAACTCCGTGCCGCAGGACCCCAACGGCGCCTGGTACACCACCGGCGTCCGGCTCGGCACCCCGGCGCTGACCACCCGCGGCTTCGGCCACGACGAGTTCGACAAGGTCGCCGAGCTGATCGTCGAGGTGCTCGACAACACCACCCCGGGCACCACCAAGACCGGGTCGGCCTCGAAGGCGACCTACACGATCGCCGACGGCGTCGCCGCGCGGGTGCACGCCCAGGCCAGCGAGCTGCTCGGGCGGCACCCGCTCTACCCGGGCCTGGAGCTCACCTGAGGGCCGGCGCTCAGGCGAGCACGGACCGGTAGACCGCCACGGTCTGCTCGGCGATCGCGGTCCAGCTGAACGCCTCGATCGCCCGCTGCCGGCCGGCCCGGCCGAAGCGGCGGGCCCGCTCGGGGTCGGCCACCGCCTCGCAGAGCGCGGCGCCGAGGTCGGCGACGTAGCGGTCGGGGTCCAGCGGTGTGCCCGACCCGTCCTGCCGCTGCTCGATCGGCACCAGCCAGCCGGTCTCCCCGGGCACGACCACCTCGGGGATGCCGCCGGTGGCGGTCGCGACGACCGCGGTCTCGCAGGCCATCGCCTCGAGGTTGACGATGCCGAGCGGCTCGTAGATCGACGGGCACACGAAGACCGTCGCCTGGGTGAGCAGCACGACGACCTCCTCGCGGGGCAGCATCCGGTCGATCCAGACGACCCCGGAGCGCGACCGGCCGAGGTCGGCGACGAGGTCCTCGACCTCGCGGGCGATCTCCGGGGTGTCGGGCGCACCGGCACAGAGCACCAGCTGCACCTCCGGCGGCAGTGCCGCCGCGGCCCGCAGGAACAGCGGCAGCCCCTTCTGCCGGGTGATTCGCCCGACGAAGATCACCGAGGGCCGGTCGGGGTCGACGCCCAGCGCACGCACCGTGTCGGGGGACTGCACCGGGCTCCAGGAGGTCGTGTCGATGCCGTTGTGCACCACGTGCACGCGCGCCGGGTCCAGGGCGGGATAGCTGCGCAGCACGTCGTCGCGCATCGCGGCGCTGACCGCGACGACGCCGCCCGCCGCCTCGTAGGCGGTGCGTTCGGCCCAGCTCGACAGCGCGTAGCCACCGCCGAGCTGCTCGGCCTTCCACGGCCGCATCGGCTCGAGGGAGTGGGCGGTCACCACGTGGGGGACGCCGTGCAGCAACGAGGCCAGGTGGCCGGCCATGTTGGCGTACCAGGTGTGGGAGTGCACCAGGTCGGCGCCGGCGCAGCCGGGCACCATCTCCAGGTCGACGCCGAGCGTGCGCAGCGCCGGGTTGGCGTCGGCGAGTCCGGGAGGGGCGTCGTACGCCGTGGTGCCCGGCTCGTCGCGGGGCCCGCCGAAGCAGTGCACGCGGGTGTCGAGCCCGCCGAGACCGCGCAGCGCGCGCACCAGCTCGGTGACGTGCACGCCGGCGCCGCCGTAGATGTCGGGCGGGTACTCACGGGTGAGGACGTCGACGCGCACGGATCGCAACCTACTCGGCTGCCCGGTTCCGCACTACATTCGGGCCATGACGCCCGCGCCCAGCCGTCGCAAGGTCCTCGTCATCGTGCTCGCGGGCGGAGAGGGCAAACGGCTGATGCCGCTGACCGCCGACCGGGCCAAGCCAGCGGTGCCGTTCGGCGGCATCTACCGGCTGATCGACTTCGCGCTGTCGAACGTGATCAACTCCGGCTACCTCAAGGTCGTCGTGCTCACGCAGTACAAGTCGCACAGCCTCGACCGGCACGTCACCACCACCTGGCGGATGACCGCGATGCTGGGCAACTACGTCACGCCGGTGCCGGCACAGCAGCGGATGGGCAAGCACTGGTACCTCGGCTCGGCGGACGCGATCCTGCAGAACCTCAACCTGGTCAACGACGAGCGCCCCGACATCGTGGTCGTGGTGGGCGCCGACCACGTCTACCGGATGGACTTCTCCCAGATGGTGCAGGCCCATGTCGAGAGCGGTGCTCCCTGCACGGTCGCGGCGATCCGGCAGCCGCGCAGCCTCTCCGACCAGTTCGGCGTCATCGCGCTCGACCCGGGATCGCCGGGGCGGATCCGGGACTTCCTCGAGAAGCCCAAGGAGGTCGAGGGCCTGCCCGACGCACCCGAGGAGATGCTGGCCTCGATGGGCAACTACGTCTTCGACACGCCGGCGCTGTGTGAGGCGGTCAGCCAGGACGCGAACACGCCCGGGTCCCGCCATGACATGGGCGGTGACATCGTGCCGGCGTTCGTCGCCCGGGGTGAGGCAGGTGTCTACGACTACAAGATCAACGAGGTGCCCGGCTGGACCGAGCGCGACCGCGGCTACTGGCGCGACGTCGGGACGCTGGCGGCCTACTACGAGGCGCACATGGACCTGGTCTCGCCGCTGCCGGTGTTCAACCTCTACAACCGCGACTGGTCGATCTACACCAGCCACGGCCCGGAGCCGCCGGCGAAGCTGGTCGAGGGCGCGGACGGCACCCGGGCGGAGAGCTACAACTCCCTGCTCTCACCGGGCGTGGTGGTCACCGGCGGCCGGGTGTCGGAGTCGGTGCTGTCACCGGCGTGCTACGTCGACGCCGGCGCGGACGTCTCGCAGTCGGTGCTGCTCGACGGGGTGCGCGTCGGTGCGGGTGCCGTCGTCCGCCGGGCGATCATCGACAAGGCGGTGGAGGTGCCGCCCGGCGCGCGGATCGGGGTCGACCACGAGGAGGACGTGCAGCGCGGGTTCGTCGTACAGGACGGGCTGACGGTGCTGGCGAAGAAGCAGAAGGTGCCGGTCTGAGGCCGCGGGGCGCTGCCGGACCGGCCGGGACGGCTCAACGGGTCGGGGTGGCGCGCTCCACGATCGTGCGCAGGTCGAGGCCCGGCGGCAGCGTGCCCAGGGTGCCGTTGTAGTCACCGCCGAGCCGGCTGGCGCAGAAAGCGTCGGCGACCGCAGCAGGGGCGAAGCGCACCAGCAGCGAGGCCTGCAGGCAGGCCGCCATCTGGCCGGCCAGCCGCCGTGCGGAGACCTCGAGGGTCTCCAGGTCGGCGAGCATGGTGAGCACCGACTCGATGGCGCGGTCCAGCCGCGGGTCCTCGCCGCGGGCGAGACCGACCTCGGTGATCCAGGCGTCGAGCACCGCCGGCTCGCGGCCGAGTGCGCGCAGCACGTCGAGCGCGTTGACGTTGCCCGAGCCCTCCCAGATCGAGTTCAGCGGGGACTCGCGGAAGAGCAGCGGCATGCCGGACTCCTCGACGTAGCCGTTGCCGCCCAGGCACTCCAGCGCCTCCGCGACCATCATCGGCGTGCGCTTGCACACCCAGAATTTCGCCAGCGGCAGGGCGATCCGTCGCAGCGCCGCTTCCCGGGCGTCGGCGCGGGCATCGACCGCGGCGGCCAGCCGGATCGCCAGCGCGGTGGCGGCCTCGGACTCCACCGCGAGGTCGGCCACGACGTTCTGCATCAGCGGCTTGTCGGCCAGCAGTGAGCCGAACGCCGAACGGTGGGCCACGTGCCAGGAAGCCTCGGCCAGCGCGTGCCGCATCAGCGAGGCCGAGCCGAGCACGCAGTCGAGCCGGGTCGCGGCGACCATCTCGATGATCGTGCGCACACCCCGGCCCTCATCACCGAGCCGCTGGGCCCAGGTGCCGTCGAATTCCAGCTCCGCGGAGGCGTTGGACCGGTTGCCGAGCTTGTCCTTGAGGCGTACGACGTCGAGCCGGTTGCGGTCACCGGAGGGCAGCACCCGCGGCACGACGAAGCAGGTGAGTCCTTCCCGTGCCTGTGCCAGCACCAGGAACACGTCGTTCATCGGGGCGGAGGTGAACCACTTGTGCCCGTGCAGGGTGTACTCCCCGTCGACCGAGGTCGGGCGCGCCTCGGTGACGTTGGCGCGCACGTCGGAGCCGCCCTGCTTCTCGGTCATCCCCATGCCGGCGAGCACGCCCGCCTTGTCCTCCGGCGTCCGCAGCCCGACGTCGTAGCCGGTCGCGGCCAGCCGCGGCACCCACTCCTTGGCCAGAGTGTCGTCGGCCCGCAGCGCCGGCACCGCGGCATAGGTCATCGAGATCGGGCACCCGTGCCCGGGCTCGGTCTGGGACCACGCCAGGAACCCGGCGGCGCGACGCACGTGGGCGTGGGCGTCGCCGTGCTCCTCGCGCTCCCACGGCGCCGCCTGGAGGCCGTGGGCCACCGCGCGCTCCATCAACCAGTGCCAGGAGGGATGGAAGCGCACCTCGTCGACGCGGTTGCCGTAGCGGTCGTAGCGCACCAGCTCGGGGTGGAACTCGTTGGCCAGCATGCCGTGCTCACGCGCCTCTGCCGAGCCCGCCTGCTCGCCGAGGGGGAGCAGGGACTGCGCCACCTCGGTCGAGGCGTGCCGGGTGACGGCCTCCACCAGCGCGGCGTCGCTGGCGACGACGTTGTGCCCGACCAGCGGCGGCGCCTGGTTGATCGCTACCCGGTTGTCGCTTGCCATGGCCTTACCGTAATGCCATGGCAGGCGAGGGCAGGGTCCGCGCGCGCTTCCCCCGCCCCTCGTGGGGCCACCTCCGCGGTGCCGCCTGGCGGCTGGTGGTGCAGACCGTGGCCACCTGCATGCGCAACCGGGTCACCGGGCTCGCGGCCGAGGCCGCCTTCTTCGCGGTGCTCTCGCTGCCTCCGCTGATCTTCGCGCTGGCGGGCTCGATCGGCTACGTCTTCGCCCAGTTCAGCGACACCCAGGTGGCGGAGGTGAAGACCACGGTGCTCGACCTGGCCGGTCGTGCGCTGACACCCGGGGCGGTGAACTCGATCATCAAGCCGACCCTCGACCAGGTGCTGCAGGGTGGCCGCTACGACGTGATCTCGATCGGGTTCGTGCTGGCGCTGTGGTCGGGGTCGCGGGCCCTGAACGTCTTCGTCGACACCATCACGATCATGTACGGGCTCGGGGGGCGCCGCGGCATCGTCCGCACCCGGGTGCTGTCCTTCATGCTCTACGTGCTGGGCATGATCACCGGGGTGGTCACGATCCCGCTCGTGGTCGCCGGTCCCACCCTGGTCGGCAAGGCCCTGCCGGCCCGGCTCGCCTTCCTCGAGACGCTCTACTGGCCGGTCGTGGTGGCGTTGTGCATCTGCTTCCTGGCCACCCTGTACCACGTCTCGGTGCCGGTGCGCACCGACTGGCGGCACAACCTGCCCGGGGCGGTGTTCACGATGTTCTGCTGGATCTTCGGGTCCGCGCTGCTGCGCGCGGTGCTGGTGGGCACCGCCAAGGGCTCCACCTCGATCTACGGCCCGTTGGCCACGCCGATCGCGGTGCTGCTGTGGCTCTACATCCTCTCCATCGCGGTGCTGATCGGCGCCGCGATCAACGCCGCCTCCGACCAGCTCTGGCCGCAGAAGGCGACCTCCACCGCCCGCCGCGAGCTGCTCCGGCGGCTCACCCTCGACACGGTGCTTCCCTGGCGCAGCCCGGCCCCGGGCACCCCGCCGGCGACGGTGGAGCAGCCCGCGGAGGACGCCCGTGGCTCAGCCGGTGGATAAACCGGTGCGGCGCTTGCGGCCGCGACGTACATTGCCGATGTGATGCCCCTGCGAGGCGCCGGCCATGACCGCTGACGCCGCGGCCGGCCGTCCGGCTCCGCGGCTCGGCTGCGTGCTGTCCGTGCGCACCGGTGTCGCGGTCGTGCTCACCGACGCCGGCGAGCTGCGCGCGACCTTCGGGGGCCGGATGCTGGCCCGGATCGCGCGCGACCGGTCCTGCCTCCCCACCCCGGGTGACTGGGTGCTGCTGCGGCACTGGCCCGATGGCCCCGTGACGGTGGAGGCACGCGCGGACGACCGGGTGGCGCCGGTGATCCCGCTGCGGCGACGCTGAGGGCAGCGACCGTCGTGCCGCCCCGCCGGCAGCGACGCCCCGCCGGGGTGTCGCCGTACCGTCCCCGCACTGCGTGCCATGCTTGCGCGGTGGGAATCCTGCTGGCCGACGACGGCGCCCGGTAGCGCATGACCGACCTGATCGGATCCTCACCGGAGCAGCGGCCGCACGCCCATCTCAGCCTGCCCGCGGAGGTGCGGTCCCCGCGGCGGCAGCTGGCGCGCCGGCTGGGCGTGGCGCTCGGCCTGCTCGTCGTCACCGTGCTGCTGGTCTACTTCGACCGCCACGGCTACCGCGACGACGCCGATCCCACGGGCCGGGTCTCGTTCGTCGACGCGATCTACTACGCGACGGTCACCCTCACCACCACGACCCACGGTGACATCACCCCGGTCGCCGAGCACTCCCGGCTGATCAACGCCTTCCTGGTGACCCCGCTGCGCATCGCGTTCCTCGCGCTGCTGATCGCCACCACCATCGAGCTGCTGGCGCTGCGGGGTCGGGAGATGTTCCGCGCCGCCCGCTGGAGGAGGAAGATGAACCAGCACGTCGTCGTCATCGGCTACGGCACCAAGGGCCGCAGCGCGGTCGACACGTTGGTCAACAACGGCGTCGAGCGCGAGGAGATCGTCGTGGTCGACCCCAGCCCCGGCTCGCAGGGCGAGGCCCGCGCCGACGGCCTCGCGGTGGTCACCGGCGACGCGACGCGGCGCGAGGTGCTGCGTCGCGCCGGCGTGGAGCAGGCGCGGCAGGTGATCATCACCGCCAACCGCGACGACACCACGGTGCTGGCCACGCTGACCGTGCGGCAGCTGAACCCCGATGCCTACATCGTCGCGTCGGTGCGGGAGCAGGACAACGTGCCGCTGGTCCGGCAGAGCGGCGCGGACTCGGTGATCACCTCCTCGGAGGCGGTCGGCCGGCTGCTCGGCCTGTCGTCGGTCTCGCCGCTGCTCGGCGCCGTGCTCGAGGACCTGCTCACCTACGGCGAGGGCCTCGAGGTGGCCCAGCGCGACCTGCTCGTGCAGGAGGTCGGCAAGGCGCCGCAGGCGCTGCCCGACCAGGTGATCGCGGTGGTGCGTGACGAGAAGGTCTACCGCTACTTCGAGCCCACCGTCACCCGCCTGGCCCGCGGGGACAAGCTCATCGTGGTGCGGCCCGCGCGGGAGAAGCCGTGGGCCCCCCGACCGGGCACGCACGGCGAGGAAGGAGCGGAGGAGGCATGAGCGAGCGGACCGCGAGCCTGACCCGGCAGGAGGCGGCCGCCCGGGCGGCGTTGCTCGAGGTGGAGCGCTACGACATCGCCCTCGACCTCACCGGGCTGCTGGAGGGCGAGACCGTCCGGTCGGTCGCCACGGTCAGCTTCCGGTGCGCCGAGCCGGGCGCCACCACGTTCGTCGACTGCGTGGCCACCGTGGACCGCGCCTCGCTCAACGGCGTCCCGCTCGATCCGGCCTCGGCCGAGCGGGGCCGGCTGCCGCTGCCCGACCTGCGTGCCGAGAACGTGCTCGTGGTCGAGGCCCACCAGAGCAACACCAGCAGCGCCGAGGGCATCCACCGCACCGTCGACCCGACCGACCAGCTCGTCTACGTCTGGACGAGCTTCGAGCCTGACGACGCGCGCCGCGTGTGGGCCTGCTTCGACCAGCCGGACCTCAAGGCCGTGCACGCGTTCACCGTCGACGCGCCCACGTCGTGGACGGTGCTCAGCAACACCGCCCCGGCGTCGGTCGACGAGCGCGGGTCCGGCAGGAGATGGGCCTTCGAGGACACCCCGCGGCTCTCGCCGTACGTCGTGGTCGTCAACGCCGGACCGTTCCACGAGATCCGGGCCACCCGCGCCGGCTACGACCTCGGCCTCTACTGCCGACGCTCGCTGGTGCCCGTCCTGGAGCGCGACGCCGCGGAGATCCTCGACGTGACCGAGCACGGGCTGCGCTGGTTCGGGGAGCGCTTCGCGATGCCCTTCCCGCAGCGCCGCTACGACCAGGTCTTCGTGCCGGACATGTCCGGGGCGATGGAGAACTGGGCGGCGGTGACGCACTCCGACGAGCTGCTCTACCGCAGTGAGCCGACGCAGTGCGAGCGGAGCCTGCGGGCCTACGTGGTGCTGCACGAGATGGCCCACATGTGGTTCGGCGACCTGGTGACCATGCGCTGGTGGGACGACCTGTGGCTCAACGAGGCGTTCGCCACCTGGGCGGGCACCTGGGCCGCGGCCGGCATGCCGCAGTTCGCCGACATCTGGGCGCACACCCTGATCCTGGAGAAGCGCCGCGCCTACAGCCAGGACATGTCGCCGGGCACGCACCCGATCCGCGCCGACGTGCACGACGTCGACGCGGCGCTGGCGAGGTTCGACCCGATCACCTACACCAAGGGCATGAGCGTGCTGCGCCAGCTGGCCGCCTACGCGGGGGAGAAGCTCTTCGTGGCCGGGCTGGGCAGCTACTTCGAGCGGCACCAGTGGGGCAACACCACGCTCGCGGACCTGATCGGTGCGATCGGGGAGGCCTCCGGGGAGGACCTGGCGGCGTGGACCGAGGCCTGGCTCGACCACGCCGGCACCGACGTGATTGCCCTCGACGACGGTCGGCTGGTGGTGCACCGGCCCGAGGACGGGGTCGTCCGGCCGCATCGCCTCGACGTGGCCTCCTTCGCCCAGGACGGCACCCTGGTCGGGAGCACCGAGCTGACGCTCGACGCCTCCGGCCTGGAGGCCGACCTTCCTGACGCGGCCGTGCACCTGCTCAACGCCGGTGACCTCACCTTCGCCGCCACCCGCACCGATCCGGCGAGCCGGGCGTGGCTGCGGCGTCGGGCCGGTGAGCTGCCTGACGTGACGGCCCGCACGGTGGCGGTGATGGAGGCGTGGGACGAGACCGCGCGCGACGGGGCCAGCGGCGCCGAGCTGGCCCGCTGCGTGCTCTCGGTGCTCGAGACGGAGCGCAACCCCGACCTGAGCGAGCACTTCCTCGACCTGGCCCGCGAGGCCGTGGAGCTGTGGGCGGCGCCCGAGGCGGCCGGCGAGCTGCGGGAGCGGCTGGCCACGGTCGCGGTGGCGATGGCCGAGGATCCGGCGTGCCGCCGGGCCGCCCTGCGGACCCTCGCCGGCTGCGCATCCGGCGCCGAGCACTTCGCCGTGCTCGAGGCGCACGCCGACGACGACCCGGACCTCGCGTGGCGGGTGCTGACGAGGAAGGCCGAGCTCGGGGAGTACGACGACGCGCACCTCGTCGCCCTCGACGCGCGCGACCCCGACCCGGAGAGCTGGATCTACGCCCTGGCCGTCCGCACCGCCCGCGAGGACCTGGCCGCGAAGGAGGCTGCCTGGCAGGCGTTGATGGTGGAGCGGCGGGTGCCGCGCACCCCGGGTCGCGAGCTGCTGGTGCATTCCTTCTGGCTGCCCTCGCAGGCCGAGCTGCTGCGCCCGTTCGCGCAGCGGTACCTCGCCGCGGTGCGGGCCATGGAGGGCGGGCTGCTGGCGACGATGTCGCTGGCCTTCACGATGTACCCCTGGGCGGTGGCCGACGAGGACTTCCTGGCCCAGGCCGAGCGCGTCGCGCAGGATCCGGCCGTGCCGCCGCTGGCCCAGCAGACGCTGGTGCGCGGCAACGACCTCCTGGCCCGGCAGCTGCGCAGCCGGCGGGCCTGAGCGGCCCCTGGATGCGGGGCCAGACGTCGCCTCAGACGAAGGGCGGGAAGGTCGGCTCGGGCAGCGGGCCGGCGTCGGCGTCCCGGACAGCCTCGTAGCCGGCCGCGATCTCGACGAGCGTGCCCTCGCTGCCCGCCGTGCCCCACAGGCACATGGCCACGGGCAGACCGTGCACGAGCCGGGTCGGCACGGTGAGGATCGGGTAGCCGGCCATCGCGCTGGTCTCGGTGCAGGAGCCCCAGTGGTGCTCGGGGTTGACCAGGTCGATGGGCACGGCCGGTGCCGCGGCCGGGGCGAGCAGTGCGTCGAGCCGGTGCTCGCCGAGCACCGCGTCGATGCCGTCGCGCGAGGCGGCCAGGCAGGCGGTCCGTGCGGCGTCGTACTCCTGGGAGTCGAGGCCGGGCAGCTCCAGCGCCATCTCGAAGAGGTCCTGGCCGAACCAGCGCAGCTCCTCCGCGGCGTGCTTCCGGTTGAACTCGACGACCTCCTGCAGCGTCTGCGGCGCGCCCGGCCGGGTGCGCAGGTAGTCGGCGAGTGCCGGGCCGAGCTCGGTGAGCAGCACGGTCAGCTCCGACTTGCCGTCGTAGGCCTCCAGGGCGGTGATCTCGGTGTCGTCGACGATCTCCGCCCCGGCCGCGGCCAGCTGGGTCAGCGCGTGCTCGGTCGCCGCGTCGGCGACAGCGCTGTAGCCCCAGGACTTGCGCGGCACGCCGATGCGCTTGCCCCGCAGGCGGTCCGGCACTGCGTGGGCGGCGTAGTCGGTGCCGTTCCCGGCCAGCACGGTCAGCAGCGCGGCGGCGTCGGCGACGGTGAGCGCCATCGGGCCGGGGGAGTCCTGGGAGGGTGAGATCGGTACGACGCCGCGGGTGCTGACCGTGCCGACCGTCGGCTTGAGACCGACGCAGCCGTTGAAGGCGGCCGGCATGGTGATCGAGCCGTCGGTCTCGGTGCCGACGGCGAACGGAGCCAGACGTGCGGCCACGGCAGCACCACTGCCCGAGCTCGAGCCGCACGAGGACCTGTTGAGGGCGTAGGGGTTGCGGGTGAGGCCGCCGTACGCGCTCCAGCCGGACGCGGAGGCGCTGTCGCGGATGTTGGCCCACTCGCTGAGGTTGGTCTTGCCGAGGACGACCATGCCGGCCTCGCGCAGCCGGGTGACCAGCTCGGCGTCCGCGGCCGGCGGGTGGCCCGCCAGCGCCAGCGAGCCTGCGGTGGTGGCGAGTCCGGCGGTGTCGATGTTGTCCTTGATCAGCACCGGCCGGCCGTGGAGGGGGCCGCGGCTCCGGCCCCCGCGGGCCTCACCGTCGAGGGCACGCGCCTGCGCCAGCGCGCTCGGATCGAGGTCGCTGACCGCCCGGATCGAGGGGTTGACCTCGGCGATCCGGGCGATCAGGGACTCGACCTGTTCCTGGGATGTCTGCACGGGGCGCAGTCTGTCAGTGCCGCTGCCGGTGCTCAGGCAGGTCCGGTCACCCGGCGCGCGTCAGAGCTGGTCCTCGTCCTCGTCGATGACATGCACCGCGGCCTCCTCGGCGCCTGCCGCCGCACCGTCGATGCCCACGTCGTCGGCGACCGCCTTGGCCTCGTCGTCCTCGCGGAAGCCCTCGTCGGGGGCGACGAGCCGGCCGGCGCGCTCGTCGCCGACCTCACCGTCGGGCAGCGCACCCTCGAGCTCCTCGACCGGCGTCTCCTCGGCCTGCTCGTAGGGGTCCGGTTCGGGGACCTCCTGGGCCAGGCGCTGGTCGAAGTTCTCGCCCAGCTGCTCCTCCAGCGGCGTGTTGCCGTAGCCCTCCGCGGCCGACCACTTCTCCGGGGGCGAGTAGCCCTCGTCCAGCGGGTCGTCGAGGCCGCGGTCGTCGAGCAGGTCGTCGCCCGAGGACTGCGGCTGGTCCTCGTCGTCGACGCTGTAGCCGTGGTAGCTCTCCTTGCCCTTGATGTCGCCGGTGTCGTCGACCGTGGGGTCGTTCCCGATCTGCTCGGACAGGTTCTCTGGCTCCTGGGTCATGGTCCATCCTTCGTGTGGCGAGGGACGTTGCGTCTGCAGGCGCCGGGTGCCGGCGCACGTCCGGGACTGGTACCCGCTGGCAGGCTCCGCACACCGAGAACGACCGTGCGACGTAGCCCCGACCAACCACAATCACCACCGGCGATGGCCCGCTTGCGGTCTTGTCCGCGCCCGTGGGCAGGCGCATCGTGAGGCACGTCAGCGCAATCGCTCCGGAGGAGGCCGTCATGCCTCGCTATCTGTTCCAGGCGGCGTACACCGCCGAGTCATGGGCCACCCAGGTCAAGTCCCAGCCCAACCCCATCGACCGCGTGCGGCCCCTCATCGAGGCCTGCGGCGGACGTCTGGACTCGTTCTTCTACTGCTTCGGCGACTACGACATCGTCCTGATCACCGACATGCCCAGCGACGACTCGGCCGCGGCCGTCGCCCTGGCCGCCGCGGCCGGCGGGTCGCTGCGGGCCTTCCAGACCACCAGGCTGCTCACCGTCGAGGAAGGCATGGAGGCGATGCGGACGGCGCAGGAGGCAGGACGCGTCTACAGCCCGCCCGTGCCCGGCGGCCTGCCCCACCAGGCGAGCTCGCGCGCCTGAGCGGCGGGGGGACCGGCTGCCCCCGGAGGTGCCGCGCATGACCGTGAAGTTCACCGCACCCGGTGAAGGCGAACAGTTCCCGGCCGGGCCGGTCAGCTTCCGGATCCTCGACGAGGGTCTCGAAGTCGACGGTCGGTTCGGGGTGGCCGAGTGCCACCTCGCCCCCGGGTGGGCGGGCCCGCCGCAGCACGTTCACCGGAAGCACGACGAGACCTTATTCGTCGTGACCGGCACGGTGCAGTTCACCAGTGGCCGTGAGCAGCTCCTCGCGCCGGCGGGGAGCCTGGTCACGGCTCCGATCGGAGAACCACACACGTTCGGCAACGCAGATGCGGAGGCGCCCGCCGACCTGTTGTGCACGGTGGTGCCGGAGCGCTATCTGGGGTACTTCCGCGACCTGCAGGGCCTGCGACCCGGTCCCGACGGCATGCTCGTCGATGCCGAGGTGCTCGAAATCATGGCCCGCTACTCCACGGAGCCCTATCGCGGCTGATCCGGCGGCCCCGTGGGCGAGGAAGGTCCGGCGCGCCTGGGACCTTGTGCCCTCGCCGACTCCGGGCTCCCGGCTGGAGAGTGAGCGTGAGAGTGGGGACGGGGCGTGGCGATGGGCGCACAACTGCACGAGCTGAGCCACGAGGAGTGCCTCCGGCTGCTGTCCCGGGGCGGCGTCGGCAGGATCGGGTTCACGAGCCCGTCGGGCCAGCAGATCGTGCCGGTCAGCTACGAGCTGATCGACGACGCCATCGTCTGCCGCACCACGCCGTACTCCGAACTGGGCCGGGTCGCAGGAAGCACGGAGGCGGCCTTCGAGATCGATGAGCTCGACACCCAGCGCCGCACCGGCTGGAGCGTGGTCGCCAGGGGCCGGTTGTATGTGGTGGTGAGGCAGGCCGAGGTCGCCGCCATCAAGATGGCCCGCGATCCCGACCCGTGGGCGAGCGGCGTGCGGCAGCTGTATCTCAAGCTGGTCTGGCGAGAGCTCACCGGCCGCTGGATCGGGGCCACGGGCGTCTCGGCGTCCACGCCCTCCACGTCGTCGCCGTCTTCAGCGACCGGCCAGGTCAGTGTCGCTCAACGCCCCCTCGGCAGGCCGTCGACGTAGCGGATGGCCTGTTCGACCTGGTGGGCGGTCCAGGTGCTGGCGCCTCCGGCACCGGGGTGGGCGAGGTTGTGCCGGCCCTCGTCGTTGAGGAACTGGTGCAGGCTGCCCGGCAGCCGTTGGCCACGGGCGTCGGGGCGGCCGATGCTGAGCCAGCGGATCCGCCCGGCGGGGTCGATGACCAGCACGAGGTCCTGGTGGTGGACGTCGTAGGAGTGGTGCACGAGCTTCCCGGTCAGCCAGTCCCGCACGGTGTCCTCGGGCCTGGTCTTCTGGGTGGAGACGCCCAGCGCCTGCCACATCGCCAGCACGGTGGCCGGCTTGCCGGTGACCAGCCGCCAGTCAGACAGGGGCCCGTAGAGCCTGGCGTAGGCGTGCAGCCGCGCGACGGTGTCGCGGGCGGGATCGACGGTCGGCTCGAGGAAGACCACCTTCTCGCCCAGCCCGGACCGCTTCACGTCCTGGGCGGCGCGGTGGATGTTGGCGCTGGTCATCGGGCAGGTCTCCTGACAGAACGTCAGGAGTGGTGCGACCACCACGATCTTCCCGCGCAGCGAGGCCAGCGTCAGTGCCCGACCGTTCTGGTCGACCAGCCGGGCGTGGGCCGCCCGGGCAGGCACCGGCTGCTTCAGGGTGTTGCCCGAGGCCACCTGCGCCGGGCCCTGGTCGGTCACGGCCGCCGACTGCTGTGCGCTGTCCCCGCAGCCCGCCAGCAGGCAGGCGGCCAGCCCGGCCGCCATTCCGCAGGCCAGCAGCCGGAACACCCACCCCTTGGAGGGGTGGCCCGTGCCTCTCACAAGCCCGACCGCGCGCAGCGCAGACACCACCTTCCGCCACTTTCTCCGTCGTCCCGAGGGCACTGCACCGGCTGCATCCCGCCGGACGAGACCACCGTTGCCGATCACCCATGCTGCCACCGTCAGGCTCGTGACCGGCCGGCAGGCCCACGGTGAGGCTGGCCGGGCCCGCCCTGACTAGGGCGAGCCGGCGGGGAACGTCAGGACCGTCTTGATGTCGTCGGGCTCCCGGGCGTACGCGGCTGCCCACTGGTTGAGCGGCACCTTGCGAGTGACCAGTCCGGCGAGCCACTGCGGGTCGGCTCGAGCCAAGGCTTCGGCGGCCAGCTCGTAGTGCTGACGGTTGGCGTTGACCGAGCCGAACAACACCGAGTTCTGCAACACCATGTTCCGGTTGAGCAGGCCTGGGTCGATGACCGACTCGGAGCCGACGGGTGAGACTCCGGTGAGGCAGATGATCCGGTATCGGGGGTCGCGCGGCCTTGCTTCGAGAAGCAGCTGGACGAAGCCGGTGCACTCGACGATCACGTCCGCGTCGGCGGCTGCCGCGGGGATGTCCCCGCTGTGGACGTAGGTGGCCCCGAGCTGCGCGACCATCTCGGGTTTGCGGCCTGCGGTCACGCGGTCGAGCACGTACGTCGTGTAGCCGCGCTGGACGGACAGCAGGGCGGCCAAGAGCCCGATCGGCCCGGCGCCGGTGACAAGCACGGTGTGCGGAGCCCACACGGCCCGGCGGCCGATCTTCTCGATGTGGTCCCAGGCCTTGGCCACCACGGTGGTCGGCTCGAGAAGCACGCCGAGGACGCCGAGGCCCGGATCCACTGCGACGAGGTGCTCGGGGTGGATCCGGTAGCGCTCGGAGGCATAGCCGTGGCGGCCCTTGATGCCGCGCTCCGTGTACTGCCCGTTGACGCACATGTCCCAGTGCCCCGCAGCGCAGGCCGGGCAGGGCACCGGGTCCCGGCGACGGACTATCCCGACCACCAGGTCTCCGGCCGTGAATCCGGTGGCCGCGGGCGCTTCGACGACCGTGCCCAGTGACTCGTGGCCGAGCACGAGCCGGCGCTGCCCTGGCGGTGCTGAACCGTACTCACCGCTGATGATCTCCAGATCGGTGCCGCAGATGCCGATAGCCAGGGTCCGTACCAGGATCGGTCCATCCGTGGCCGGCGGTTCCGGCACCTCCGCGAGCGCGACGGAATCCGGCTCACCGGGAGTGATCGTGATCGCGCGCACCAGCACAACGTGACGTCCGCCGGACATCTCAGGCTCACCCCTCTGGGGTGATATCCGCGCGACGCCGTGCGGATTAGCCTCCGGCCATCATGAGCAGTGTCGAGGGACAGGTCGGGTCGACGTCGCCAGTGCGGGCGCAGCGGGTGCTGGACAGGAGCGGCGCGGTCCTCCGACTGCGGGGACCCGGCTGGTCCGATTCCGCCGAGCCGGCGCCATGAGGCTGCTGGTGGTGGGCGGCGGACCCGCAGGCGCGACTGCCGCGATGCAGGCGCGAGAGCTGGGCAGCGACGTGACGCTGCTGGAGGCCGACCAGGTCGGAGGGACCAACCTCAATCACGGGCCGACCCCGGTCCGGACCCTGGCCAGAGCAGCCCGGCTGGCCCGGGACTGGTCGTCGTGGAGGTCCTTCGGCCTGGAGGGCCCTCGACCGGTGCCCAACCTGGATGCGGTGCTTGCGAACAGCGCGCGGGTCGCCCGCTACGCGCACGACAAGAAGGATGTGGCTGGCGAATTGCGCCGCCAGGGGATCGACCTGGTCGACCACCTCGGCCCCGTGCGGTTCACCGACCCCCACACCGTGGCAGCCGGCGATGGGCGCAGCTGGCGCGGAGACCGCATCGTCATCGCCGTCGGCTGCCGCGCAGCTGCACTGCCGGTGCCCGGCGGTGAGCTTGCCCTGAGCTACCGGGACTTTCTGGACCTCGAAGCCCTGCCGCAGCAGGTCGTGGTTGTCGGCGGAGCCGACACCGGCTGCCAGATCGCGTCGATCTTCACCGACTTCGGGGTCGACGTCCGCCTCATCGAAGCAGGTCCCCGCATCGTCCCCGGAGCGGACGCCAGCATCTCGGCCGCACTGAGCCGGGCCTTCCAGGCCAAGGGCATGACGGTCATGACCGACGTGAGAGTCCAGGCCCTCGAACCTTGCGGCGACCAGGTCAACGTCCAGTTCGCCGCCGCCGACGGCCTCGCCGAGCACGCGGCCGCGGACGCGGTGTTCGCAGCGGTCGGCTGGCCCGCCGACATCGACGACCTCGGCCTTGACGCGGCCGGGGTCACCAGCGGGCGGGGAGTCATCCCCGTCGATGCCTCCATGCGGACCAACGTCGAGCACATCTTCGCCACCGGCGACGTCAACGGCCGCTCCAAGCTCGTCCAGACAGCCCGGCTCGAAGGGCGCGTGGCCGCCTGGAACGCCGTACGAGGCCCAAGCCGCGAGATGACCTACGACGCGATACCCAGCGGAAGCTTCACCGACCCCGAGTACGGCTCGGTCGGCATGACCGAGGACCAAGCCGCTCAAGACCACGACATCGTCACCGGCATCGCGCACTACGACAATCTCGTCCGGCCCGTCGCCGACGGCCACCCCGACGGCTTCTGCAAGCTGATCGCCGATCGGCACAGCCACGCCATCCTGGGCGCCCACGTTCTGGGCGAGTACTCCGCCGAAACCGTCCAGGTCGTGGCCACCGCCATGGTCGCAGGCATGAGTGTCGAGCAAGTCGCCGAGGTGCAGTTCGCCTTCCCCACCTTCACCGAAGCCGTCAACATGGCCGCCCAGATGGCCTGCCGCGCCATCGGCATCGGTCGGTTCCCGGCCGCCTGGAGCTACCTCGGCCCCCAGTGAAAGCCCCAGTAAAGGGCCCCAGAAACGAAGAGTGCGAGCCAGGGGCTCTGACCTGGGGTGCTGCTGGTGGGCGATACTGGGTTTGAACCAGTGACCTCTTCCGTGTCAAGGACTCCAGGCTGCGACGGGTCTGGGGGTTTACCGCTCAAAACAAGCGGTTCAAGGTCCGCGCGTGCGGTCGTATCCGGTTCCGTAGTGCCTCAGTTAGTGCCTCAGTCCTGACGCGTGGCATCGTGGCGGAGCTGCCTCGGCGGCTGCGATCGTTCGCCGCTCGGGTCGCCGGCCGCCGAGGTTGTTCCGCGTCCGGGGTCCAGGGGGCGGGAGCCCCTTGGTACCGCGCCCCTCGCCCCACGATGCCCGAACGAGGACGGCGCGCCAGCGCCGCCCGCAGGCCGGGCGCCGCGCCGGCGGAGCCGGCGCATTTACCCAGTACAGATAATCCTCACCGCCACGAAGCTTTTCTGGTCTACGAATCGGCAGTGGGGCGGACTGGAGGTCGAAGCGGCCGTCAGCTTCGACTGTCGTCGTCTTCGAAGGTGACGGCCAAGGTGGAGCCGTAGGCACCGGAAGGCTCCGACATCTCGGCAATGAGCGTGCGCGCGGACAGCCAGATCCGGACACTCAAGCTGGGTTGAACCGTCGGCCCGGGCGCCTACGAGAGGGCGTCCACCAGCCAGCGACTGCGAAGCTTCAGCAGCCGGGTCATGTACCGGGTCAGTATCACCGCGTCGAACAACGTGCCGAGCGGTCCCAATGGCGAGGCGAACTCCACGACGTCGGTCATGGTGGTCGTGCCGTCGGTCTCCTCGAAGGTGTGCTCGTGCCACCATCGCTCGAAGGGGCCAGCCACCTGCTCGTCAACGAACCGATGCGGTGGGTCGAACTCGGTGATCCGGGAGGTCATCGTGAACGGGAGTCCGAAGTGCCGCCCTCCACGTCACCGAGTCGCCCAACCCCAGGACGCCCGACCTGATGCCACCGATGATTCGTTCTCCGGAGCGAGACATCGACGCGGTGTGTGCGTCGACCGAGAGGCTGATGTCAAAGCAGTCACGCGCCGACGCGGCGATCCCGGTCCTCAGGACGATCTGCGGCACTTCGCGATGCTACCGAGTCGCAGGCTCATCGGCAGTTCAGTGAGCTACCTGTCGGCGGCAGACCCGGACGTTCAGAGCCGGCGCAGCCTGCGCAGATCCTCGCGGTGCCTCTCGGGTAGTTCATACCCGCGGTGCATGGCACGTTGAGCGTCGGCGGTAACGCACGGGACGACTCGGCCCCGGATCGTCCCTGCGCCGTCCAGGGGTTGTGGGGGCAGGTCCCACGGGTCTCTCGTCCTCAGCGAGACCGAGAGGCCGGAGACTTCGACGGCGTGCACGTCTACCTCTCGCCCGTCGAGGTGGCGTTCAACGAACGCCGTGTCCCAGATGCGCCCGTCGAGATCTATCGGGTCATTCTCCTCCCACTCGTAGGCGCGCGTGAAGCCGTGGGCCCTCAGCAGAGACTCCAGGGCTGGTAGATCACGGGCCCGCACGAGCAGGTCAAGGTCGTGATGCTCTCGCGTTTCCTGACCGAGGAGGGCGTCGATTC
>DATDNR010000053.1:0-49826 GCA_036518175.1 Marmoricola sp. | reverse complement strand
CGGCGGAGCCGGCCTGCCCGAGGTCGTCGGCCCCCCAGCACCAGGCGGTGTGGTCGCTCTGCAGTCCGCACGTCTGGAGCCCGCCCGCTGCGACGTTCGTCCATGCGGTGACGGTCAAGGGGAGGGTGGCGGTCGCGCTGCGGCCGACCGCGTCGGTGAACCGGACAGCCAGCCTGTCGATGCCGACGTCTGCCGGCCCGGGCTTACCGCTGAGGGTGCCGGTGCTCGCTCTGAGACGGAGCCACCTCGGCGGGGAGTAGCCCGGCTGCCAGGACCAGGAGCCGGTTCGCGCGCCCACGGTGCGCAACACCTGCGAGTAGCCGATCCCGACGTTGGACCGGGGCACCGTTGAGGTCGCGATCGCGGGAGCACTCCTCGGCACCACGTCGACCTTGAGCACCCGGCTGACGCCACGTGCCAGCCCCTGCCGACGCGGCTTGACCACCCGCAGCCTGGCACTCCCCACGCCGGACAGGCGGACCCACACCGAGTATCGCGACCGGCGGTTCAGCCGGGTCGACGCCGCGGTGTGCCAGCTCCCGGAGGCATAGCGCTGAACGCTGACCCGGCGGCCGCCGGCTCGCGGCGACACCCGCCCGTGCAGGCGCACCGCATGCCCGAAGACCACGGCCGAGGAGGACACGTACGCCGAGACCGCATACCGGCTCATCGCTGACGCGGGAGTGACCGGGACCAGCGCCACCGCCGCCAGCACCGCCGCCACCAGCGCCGCCACCAGCGCGACCCAACCCGTCGTGCGCACACCGCCCCCTCTTCAGTGCCACGGGACAACCGCGTGCCCCTCGGCAATCAGGATGGCAGCGCAACCCCCGACCCTGGAGGGGAACACGAATTCCGCCGTGGTCAGACCTGCCGACCTCAGTAGCGGTGCTCGTCGACGTCGACGTAGCCGCCCTGCTCCTCGTGCCCGGGAGGCCGCCCGCCCGGGTCGGTGCTCACGTCGTACTCCTCCGCCTTACGGCGCCGGCGGCGCTCCCTGCCGTCCGCGCCTGCGGAGCCCGGCTGCACCCGCTTGCGGAGGTCACCGTCCGACGGCCCGCGGAATCCCCGCACCGCCAGCCAGTCGTGCACGACGTCGCGCTCGGCGTGCTCGCGGATGCGGTTGTGGACGTAGTTGATCCCGCGGGCAGCGGCCTCCTGCTCGAGGTGGTCGAGGAGGAAGCTGCCGATGCCCTGGCGCTGCCGGGCGGGGTCGACCGCGAGCAGGATCTCTGCGTCGCCGCCCCAGGTGGTGTCGAGACGGCCGTAACCGACGACAGCACCGTCCGCGTCCCGCACCGACCACCACTCACCCGGCAGCTCCTCGCCCTCGACGAACGGGATCACGAAGGCGCCCTCGGGTGCGCCGCCGATCACCCGGGCCTTGTCGGCGTCCCAGACAGGTGGCTCCTCGCGCACCCAGCTCAGCTCCATGACCGCTCCCGTGTCGAGCGGGCCCTCAGGCCACGCCCTCCTCGGCGAGGTGCACGTAGTCGAACTCGACCGGCATGTCGTTGATGCCGGTCTTCGGCGGAGCGATCCAGCTGGCGAACTCACCGGGCTCGTAGTTCGGCACCATCAGGGCGGCGACGGCCTGGCGGTCCTCGGGAGTGGGCAGCCAGTCGCCGACACGCTCCTCCCAGGTGGAGTCGTCGAGCACCTCGCCGTCGGGGCTGACGTGGTGCTGGGCGTAGACCCCGACCCTGCGGTTGAAGCCCTCGTGCGGCAGCACCAGCCGCTCCTCCAGGCCGACGTCCTCGAGCTCCTGGTTCCACCGGCGTACGCCGTTGGCGCAGTCGGCGGCGTACTCGTCACGCAGGTCGAGGTTGAGGGCGCTGAGCATCGGCACCTCCCTCTGCCTGATCTCCCCGTCCTCCACGTAGCTCATCATCCGGGTGTCGTCGAGCAGCACGTGGTCGTCCTTGCGCCGCGTCTCCTGCCAGCGGCCCTTCAGCCCGGAGCTGTAGTAGTTGCCGGCGTTGGTCGACTGCTCGGAGCCGAAGAGGTCCATCGACACCGAGAACTGGAAGTTGAGGTACTTCTGGATGATGTCGAGCGGGATGACACCGGCGTCGAGCAGCTGCTGCCGGTCCGCGGTGCCGAGCTCCTTCATCGTCTGCGCCGTGCGCTCCACGGTGCGCTGCACGCCGGTGGTGCCGACGAACATGTGGTGCGCCTCCTCCTTGAGCATGAACTCGCAGGTGCGCGCCAGCGGGTCGAAGGCCGACTCCTTCAGGGTGCCGAGCTGGTACTTGCCGTCGCGGTCGGTGAAGTAGGTGAACATGAAGAACTGCAGCCAGTCGGTGGTCTCCTCGTTGAAGGCGCCGAGGATCCGGGGCGCGTCGAGGTCACCGGAGTTGCGCCTGAGCAGCTGCTCGGCCTCCTCGCGGCCCTCGCGCCCGAAGTAGGCGTGCAGCAGGTACACCATCGCCCACAGGTGCCGGCCCTCCTCGACGTTGACCTGGAAGAGGTTGCGCAGGTCGTAGAGGCTCGGCGCGGTCATGCCGAGGACGCGCTGCTGCTCGACCGAGGCAGGCTCGGTGTCGCCCTGCACGACGATCAGCCGCATCAGGTCGGCCCGATGCTCTCCGGGCACCTCCTGCCAGACCGGCTCACCCTTGTGCTTGCCGAAGTTGACCACCCGGTCGGGGTTGCGCTCGGCGAGGAAGATCCCCCAGCGGTACTGCTCCATCGGCACGAAGTCGAAGTGCGCCCAGCCGTCCCGGCCGACGGCGATCGCCGTGCGCAGGTAGACGTCCTGCGTGGGCAGCGCCGGCCCGAGCGTCTTCCACCAGTCGAGGAACTTCGGCTGCCACCCCTCGAGGGCCCGCTGCAGCCGGCGGTCCTCGGCCAGGTTGACGTTGTTCGGGATGCGCTCGCTGTAGTCGATCCTGCTCAGCGGCCCCGTCGGGGCGGGCGCGGATCCGGTGCGGGGGTCGGTGCTCATGGCCATTGTTCTACGCTGCGGATGCGAACTTGCCAAGAGTTTGTGGAGTATTGGCGCGGGTCCTCCGCAGCGTTACCGGGCGAGCGCGTCCACCAGTCCCGGACCGCCCTGGACCGCGGTGCGCTGCAGGTGGTGGCGTACGGCGCGCAGGCCGCCCTCCTCCTCGCCGCCTCCGGCCCGACCCGGGCCGCCGTGCACCAGCTGCGGCATCGGGGTGCCGTGGCCGGTCGACTCCGCGGCGTCCTCCCGGTCGAGCACGAGGATCCGGCCGTGCAGCGGGGCCATCCCCGTCACCGCCTCGCGGACGAAGTCCGGGTCCTGGCTGACCACGGAACCGGCCAGCGAGCCGTCGCCGCGCGCCACCTGCTCGACGAGATCGCCGACGGTGTCGTAGGGCAGCAGCGTGCTGACCGGCCCGAACGCCTCCACCTGGTGCGGCGCAGCGGCGGTCCGGTCGGTGCAGCGCAGCAGGATCGGCGAGAGGAAGGCGCCGCGCTCGGCGTCGGCCCCCACCACCTCCACCTTGGCCGGGTCACCGAAGACGAGGTCCGCCTGGGCCCGGATCTTCTCGATCTGGGTGCGTACGTCGTCACGCTGCTCCCGTCCCACCAGTGCGCCCATGGTCACGCCCCCGGCCCCCGGCGCACCCACGACGACCTCGGCGAGCCGGGAGGAGACGGCGTCGGCCACCTCGTCCAGGCGCGCGGCCGGCACGAACGCGCGCCGGATGGCGGTGCACTTCTGGCCCGCCTTGACCGTCATCTCCGTGACCAGGGAGCCGACGAACAGGTCGAACTCGGGCGTGCCCGCGGTCGCGTCGGGTCCCAGGACCGCACTGTTCAGCGAGTCGGCCTCGGCGTTGAAGCGCACCGAGCGCTCGGTCACGGCGGCATCCGCCCGGAGCTTCGCCGCGGTTGCCGCGGAGCCGGTGAAGCCGACGAGGTCCTGACCACCGAGCAGGTCGAAGATCCCCGGGACGGGTCCGGATACCAGCTGCAGCGCCCCCTCCGGCAGGATCGCGGCCTCCAGCATGATGCGCACGGCGTGCTCGGCGACGTACCCGGTCTGGGTCGCGGGCTTGACGATGGTCGGGACCCCGGCGATCAGCGCGGGGGCGAGCTTCTCCAGCATCCCCCAGACCGGGAAGTTGAAGGCGTTGATCTGCAGCGCGACCCCGCGCATCGGCGTGAGCACGTGCCGTCCCACGAAGGTGCCGCCCCTGCCGAGCGGGACCTCCTCGTCCTCCACCAGCACGTTGCCGTCGGGCAGGCCCTTGCGGCCGAGACCGGCGAACACCATGGCGGTGCCGAAGCCACCGTCGACGTCGACCTTGGCGTCGGCACGGGTGCAGCCGGCGCGGGCGGAGAGGTCGTAGAGCTCCTGCTTGCGCTCGGCGATCGCGGCTGCGGCCGCCTTGACGAGCTCCGCACGGGCGGTGAACCCCAGCTCGCGCAGCGCCGGTCCGCCGACCTCGCGCGCGTGCTGCACGGCAGCGGCCAGGTCGAGGCCCTCTGTGCTGACCCTGGTCACCGGCTCACCGGTGACGGCGTCGTGCACCGGCGCCCCGTCACCCGACCCGCGCTGCCAGCGGCCGGCCAGGTAGCTCGGCAGGATGCTGCTCTCGGACATGGGGCCTCCTCGACAGGACGGTGACCCGTTCTACAGAACCGGGCCGCGGCTTCACAGGAACGTATCCCGTCCGTCAACCCGGCGCGGGGTGGGGAAGAATCACCGCCGTGACTGACCTCGAGATCGACGGCACCGACGACGTCATCGGGCCGTTCGTGCGCCACCTCGGCCTGGAGTTCGACAAGCTCTCCGGCGACGAGGTGGTCGGCACCTGGCAGGCCCGCGAGCACCTGCACCAGCCCTACGGGATCGTCCACGGCGGGGTGCACTGCAGCGTGGTGGAGACGCTCGCCAGCGTGGGGGCGGCGCTGTGGTACGGCGAGCGCGGCCGCGTGGTGGGCGTCTCGAACTCGACCGACTTCTACCGCGCGGTGCGCGAGGGCACCATGACCTCGACCGCCACCCCGGTACACCGGGGGCGCTCGCAGCAGGTCTGGGTGGTGGAGACCCGCGACGCCGACGACCGGCTGGTCTCGCGCGGACAGGTCCGGCTGCAGAACGTCACCGCCGACTTCGCCTCCTGACGCCGGCCGTGTGGCGTGCCCCACGGCAGCGGTAAACCGTTGGTGGTCGGATGGAACGACCCCGTACTCTTTCCGGGTGTCCACAGACCTCCAGACCCCCGAGTCCGCCCAGGTGCGCAGCTCCGACAAGCTCGACGCGAAGGTCCTGATCGTCGCCGGCGTGGTCGTGCTCGGCGCCATCATGTCGATCCTCGACATCACCGTCGTCTCGGTGGGCCTGAAGACCTTCCAGACCACCTTCGACGCCACCGCGGCCCAGGTCGCCTGGACGATGACCGGCTACACCCTCGCGCTGGCGTCGGTGATCCCGCTGACCGGGTGGGCCGCCGACCGCTTCGGCACCAAGCGGCTCTACCTGCTCGCGGTCGTGCTGTTCACCGCCGGCTCGGCGCTGTGCGCCTCCGCCTCCAGCCTCGAGATGCTCGTGGGCTTCCGGGTGCTGCAGGGCCTCGGCGGCGGCATGCTGATGCCGCTGGGCATGACCATCCTGACCCGCGCCGCCGGGCCGGAGCGGGTCGGGCGCGTGATGGCGGTGCTCGGCATCCCGATGCTGCTCGGCCCGATCTTCGGGCCGATCCTCGGAGGCTGGCTGATCGACGCCGCGAGCTGGCACTGGATCTTCCTCATCAACGTGCCGATCGGCGTGGTCGCGGTCATCTACGCCGCCCTGGTGCTGCCCAGGGACGACGTCAAGCCCTCGGAGAGCTTCGACTTCGTCGGCATGCTGCTGCTCTCCCCCGGCCTGGCCGCGTTCCTGTACGGCGTCTCCTCCATCCCCGAGGCCGGCACCGTCGTGGACAGCAAGGTGCTGACCTGGATGGCGATCGGGCTGGCGCTCATCGTCGCGTTCGTGCCGTGGGCGCTGCGGCCGAGGAACATCCACCCGCTGGTCGACCTGCGGCTTTTCCGGATCCGGGCCATGACCGTCGCCGTGCTCGCGATGGCGCTGTTCGCGATCGCGTTCTTCGGCGCCAGCCTGCTCTTCCCGCTCTACTTCCAGCAGGTACGCGGCGAGACGGCCCTGGACTCCGGGCTGCTGCTCGCCCCGCAGGGCATCGGCGCGATGGTGACGATGCCGATCGCCGGCGTGCTGGCCGACCGCATCGGCCCCGGCAAGGTCGTCCTGGTCGGCATCACCGTCGACACGATCGGCATGGGAATGTTCACCCAGCTGGACGCCTACACGTCCTACGGCTACATCATCGCCGCGCTCGTGGTGATGGGGCTGGGCATGGGCGCCACGATGATGCCGATCATGAGCGCGGCGCTGGCCACGCTCACCCAGCACAGCGTCGCGCGGGGTTCGACGCTGCTGAACATCACCCAGCAGGTCGCGGCGTCGATCGGCACCGCGCTCTTCTCGGTGCTGCTCACCAACGGCTTCAACGACAGCAGGGCCGTGCAGGCCTACGGTGCGATCGGCCAGGCCAAGCAGCAGGGCGGCCCGCAGGCCGTCGCCGCCGTGCTGCAGAAGCTGGGCCTCAGCCCGGCGGACCTGCCGAGCCTGGCGCAGCAAGCCCTGCACGACATGGGCCAGACCTTCGCCCACGTCTTCACCGTGGCGACGATCCTGGTGGGCTGCTGCCTCATCCCGGCGGCATTCCTGCCCCGCAAGAAGCCCGAGCAGGCGGTCGACCCGGCAGCGATGATGGGGCACTAACCCCGGCGGGCTCAGGCCTGGGAGGCCAGCGCCAGCGGGAGTACGGCGGCCGCCCCGGCCTGCCGCAGCCAGCGGGCGGCCAGCGTCATCGACCAGCCGGTGACGACCTGATCGTCGACCAGCAGCACCCGGTGACCGTCGACCGGGGCGTCCAGCCCGAGGCGTGCCCGGCGCGAGACCGCCGCGACCCGCTGCGCGGAGTTGGCGGCACCCTGGCCGGGAGGCACCCGGTCGTCGACGATGGTGATCCGGCCGAGCACCGGCAGGCCGAGGTGGCGGGCGAGGCCGGAGACCAGGCTGTCGACGAGCACCGGACGGGTCGCGGAGGCGAAGCCGACGATGCCGTCGGGCGCCGGTTGCCAGCCCTGCAGCACCGCGACGACGCCCCGCACCAGCGGCACCGGGACCTCCTGGTCGTCCGCGCCGGGCCGGAAGAGGTCACGGACGGCCTGGCCCAGGCCGAGGTCGGTCAGCCGCGCCACCACCCGTCCCTCCTCGGCGGTCTCGGTCGCGGGGATGCGGCCCTTGAGCTCCAGGCCCAGGTTCGCCAGCGCGGTGGGCCACATCTTGCGCGGCGCGAGCGCCACGCCCGGCCGGGTCAGCCGGTCGTGCGCGCCGGAGACCGCCGCGTCCGACACCGCGGTCGGGAGCTGCAGGGCGCCACAGCTGTCGCAGCGCCCGCAGTCAGCCGCCTCGGGGTCGTCGAGCTGCTCGCGCAGGAACCGCATCCGGCAGCGGTCGGTGGCGATGTAGTCCAGCATCGCCGCCTGCTCCTCCCGGCGGGCCGCGGCCACCCGGTCGTAGCGCTCCTGGTCATAGCGCCACTCGCGTCCGGTCGCGACCCAGCCGCCCTGCACGCGCCGAACCGCCCCGTCGACGTCGAGCACCTTGAGCATGGTCTCCAGCCGCGTGCGGTTCAGGTCGACGAAGGTCTCCAGGGCGGCCGTGGACATCGGCCGGTCGCTGTCGACCAGCACCTTGAGTGCCGCACGGACATGGTGCTCGGCGGGGAAGGCGAGCGAGGCGAAGTACGCCCAGATGTCGCGGTCCTCACGCGCGGGCAACAGCACCACCGTCGCCTCGGACGTGCCGCGCCCGGCGCGCCCGACCTGCTGGTAGTAGGCCACCGGCGAGGCCGGGGCGCCCACGTTGACGACGAACCCCAGGGTGGCGTCGAACCCCATGCCCAGTGCGCTGGTCGCCACCAGCGCCTTGAGCCGACCGGCGAGCAGGTCCTGCTCGAGAGCGAGCCGTTCGGTCGCCTCGGTCTGGCCTGAGTACGCCGCCACCGCGTGCCCGCGCGAGCGGAGGAAGTCGGCGATCTCCTGCGAGGCCGCGACCGTGAGCGTGTAGACGATGCCCGAGCCGGGCAGCTCCGCGAGGTGGTCGGCCAGCCAGGCGAGCCGCTGCTCGGGACGCGGCAGCTGCACCACCGCGAGGTGCAACGAGGCGCGGTCGAGCGAGCCGCGCAGCACGAGCACCTCGGCGCCGAGCTGCTCGGCCACGTCCTGGGTCACCCGGGCGTTGGCCGTGGCGGTGGTGGCCAGCACCGGGATGCCCGCCGGCAGGTCGGTGAGCACCTGCCGGATGCGGCGGTAGTCGGGGCGGAAGTCGTGGCCCCAGTCGGAGATGCAGTGGGCCTCGTCGATGACCAGCAGCCCGACGTCCGCGGTCAGCCGGGGCAGCACCTCGTCGCGGAAGGACGGGTTGTTGAGCCGCTCCGGGCTGACCAGGAGCACGTCGACCTCGCCGGCGGCGATCCGCTCCGAGACGGCCTGCCACTCCTCGACGTTGGTGGAGTTGATGGTGACCGCGTGGATGCCGGCACGCTCGGCCGCCTCGATCTGGTTGCGCATCAGCGCCAGCAGCGGCGAGACGATCACCGTCGGGCCGGCCCCGGCGGCGCGCAGCAGTGCGGTGGCCACGAAGTAGACGGCCGACTTGCCCCAGCCGGTGCGCTGCACGACCAGCGCACGGCGCCGCTGCACGACCAGCGCCTCGACGGCGGCCCACTGGTCGTCGTACAGCCTGGCGTCGTCACGGCCGACCAGGGCACGCAGGTGTCGCTCGGCCTCGGCCCGCACGTCGCTCCCGATCTGCATGCGGCCCTGTCTACCAGCGACCGGCGACTACGCGGCCGGGCCCTTGCTCCTCACGTCGGCGACCTTGCCCATCGCCTCGCGCAGCTCGCCCAGCCAGTCGGCCTCGTGCTGGCCGACCAGCCGGACGCACCAGGCGAGCGCCTCCGAGCGGGAGCGCGCCACCCCGGCGTCGACCAGGGTGTCGAGCACCAGCCGCTGCGGTTGCCGCAGCCGGGTCATCACCGGTGCCGCGACGTTGGTCCACAGCTCGCGTCGATCACCGACCGCGACGCCCCACGACACCTTGCGCTCGTAGCGGTGCTGGGCCTCGCGGGCGATGCGCATCCGCTGCTCGCGGGTGTCCTCGCGGAACCCCCGCGCCCGCCCGGCCCGGGCCTCCTCGGTCTCGGCCTCCGATGCGCCCTCGGCCAGCTCGACGTCCGGCAGGGCCAGCACGACCGTGATCTCCTCGCGGTCGATGGTCACCTCGGCAGGGCTCACCTGCCACTCCGCGGGAAGTCGCCCCGCGAACCAGCCGCGGACTCGCTCCACGGCTTCCTCTGTAATCATGTAATCGAAATTACGCCTCGGCTCGTCATCGCACAACCCTCCGCGCCACCACCGCGCCGGTGTTCGTGACCACCGCGAGCAACCGGTCGGTCGCCGCGAGCTGGTAGGGCCAGAAGGTGGTGCGGATCCCGTCGCGCGGCAGCGGGTACGACGCCATCGCCCCGGTGTCCAGGTCGAGGCGGCGCACCGCCGTGGTGGTCGGCAGCAGCACGTGCGCGTCATCCAGCGAGGGCACCGAGTCGAGCTCGAAGCCGTAGGGGAGGAACTGCCGGCGCGCCGGCAGGTGCCGCAGCCAGAGCCGGTGCCCGGTGCTGGCGGTGTAGCCGGCGAGCCGGCCGTCCGCGCGCACGAGCACCCGGCCGGAGCGCAGCGTCGCGTCGAGGTGGAAGTGCCGGAAGGGCTCGGCGGACCAGACGAGGTCCCCGGCCCGGCTGAGCGCGAAGAGCCGGCCACCGTGGCGGCCCCAGGACATCACCACCACCAGGCCCTGGACCGGGTCGGCACCCACCACGTGCACGGCCGAGCCGGCGGGGGACGGCAAGGTCCATCGCAGCCGGCCGGTGCGGAGCGAGACCCCGGCCAGGCCGACCCGGTCCGGCTGGCGCGCGAGCCACCGGTCGTCGGCCAGCCGCCACGCTGCCGCCCCGCCGGCGACCACCGTGCCGCCACCGAGGTCACCGACGAAGTCGCCTCCGCTGCGCACCGACCGCCGCCACCGCAGCCGGCCGTCGGCCGCGGCCAGCCGGGACAGCACGACCTGCCCCGGCGGTCCCGGGGTCAGCGCCAGCACGTCACCACCGGGCAGCACCTGGGTGCTGAGCGGGTCATCGGGGTGCACCGGTCGCAACCCCAGCCGCGCGCACCACAGCGCGTGGCCGTCGTCGAGCGCCAGCGCCGACAGCTGCGGCGCCCGGCCCCGGGCCAGCGCGATGTCGAGGAAGCGGTCGGCGCCGACGTCCCAGGCCGACCGGGCCGTGTCGGTGCGCACGGCCCACCGCGGCCTCAGGGTGCGCGCGGACAGCATCTGCATCGTCGGGTCGTCCCGGGTCCAGACGGCGAGCCCGTCCGGCACCCCGGCGACGTGGAGGTACTCGTCGTAGTCGTAGCCGATCGCGCCGAGCACCGGGCCGAACGGGGCCGGCCAGGCCTGCACCGCGCGGACCAGCCGGTCACGGCGCGCGTCGGGCCGCCGGGCCCGCTGCCGGGCGCCGAGGAGCGGCGAGGCGACGGGGACGTCGGGGTGGACGTGGGCGCCGCAGCGCTGGGCCCGGACGTGCCGGACCGCGAGCCCGGCCGACGCCAGGAGCAGCAGGGCGGCGAGCGCCATGACCAGCGCCCGCCGCCCGCTGCTGCTCACCGCTCGGCTACCAGATCCGGACGCGCTTCTCCGGCTCGAGCCAGAGGCCGTCGCCGGGGACGGTGCCGAAGGCCTGGTGGAACTCGTCGAGGTTGCGCACGATGTTCGCCCGGAACTCCGCCGGACTGTGCGGGTCGGTGGCGAGGTACTGCAGCGCGAGCTCCTTGCGCCGCTTGGTGCGCCAGCAGTGCGCCCAGTTGTAGAACAACCGCTGGTAGCCGGTCAGCCCGTCCGGGCCCGGCTCGCCGGCGGGCGTGGTGTCCTCACCGAGCGAGATCGTGTAGGCCAGGTGGGCGATGGTCAGGCCGCCGAGGTCCCCGATGTTCTCCCCGACGGTGAGCGCGCCGTTGACGTGCTCGCCGGGGAGGTCACGCGGCTCGAAGCCGTCGTACTGCTCGATCAGCGCCTTGGCCTTGGCCTCGAAGGCCGCCTTGTCGTCGGCGGTCCACCAGTCGTTGAGGTTGCCCGCCCCGTCGTACTGCGAGCCCTGATCGTCGAAGCCGTGCCCGATCTCGTGGCCGATCACCGCGCCGATGCCGCCGTAGTTCTCCGCGGCGTCCGCGTCGGCGTCGAAGAACGGCCGCTGCAGGATCCCGGCGGGGAAGCAGATCTCGTTGGTGCCGGGGTTGTAGTAGGCGTTGACCGTCTCGGGCAGCATGAACCACTCGTCGCGGTCGACCGGCGACCCCAGCTTGCGCAGCTCACGGTCGGTCTCGAAGACCGACGCGGCGACCACGTTGTCGAGGAGGTCGTCCCCGATCTGCAGCGCGGAGTAGTCGCGCCACTTGTCGGGGTAGCCGATCTTGGGGCGGAAGGTCTCCAGCTTCGAGAACGCCCGCTGCTTGGTCTCCTCGGTCATCCAGTCGAGCCGGGAGATGCTCTGCCGGTAGGCCTCGATCAGGTTGGCGACGAGGTCGTCCATCAGCTGCTTCGAGCGCGGCGGGAAGTGCCGGGCGACGTACTCCCGGCCCACCGCCTCGCCGAGCGCTCCCTCGACCAGCGAGACGCCACGCTTCCAGCGGGCGCGCAGCTCCGGCGTGCCGGCCAGGGTGCGGCCGTAGAAGTCGAAGTTGGCCTCGACGAAGGCCGACGACAGGTACGGCGCCGCGCCCCGGATCGCCCGCACCGCCAGGAACGCCTGCCAGTCCGCCAGCGGGATGTCGGTGAGCACCGTCTCGAGGTGCTCGAGGTAGGACGGCTCACGAACGATCACCTCGTCGAGGAGCGCCGGACCGCGGCTCCCGGCACCACCACCGAGGCCGGTGACGAACGCCTCCCAGTCGAAGGACGGCAGCAGCGCGCGGAGCTCGTCGTAGGTCTTGAGGTTGTAGGTCTTGATGACGTCGCGGGTCTTCGCGCGCTCCCAGTGCCCCTGCGCGAGCCGCGTCTCCAGCGCCAGCACCCGCTCGGCGGTGCCCCGGGGGTCGGGACGCTGCGCGAGGCCGAGGATGCGCTCGAGGTAGTCGACGTACTTCGCGCGGATCTCGGCGTACTTGTCGTCGCGGTAGTAGGACTCGTCGGGCAGCCCGATGCCGCCCTGGGTCACGTTGACGATGTAGCGGTCGGAGTCGCGGTCGTCGGTGTTGACGTAGGAGCCGAAGAAGCCACCGCCGCCGCGGCGCTCGAAGTCCCCGAGGAAGCCGGCGATCTCCTCGGTGCCGGTGAGCGCGTCGATCGCATCGAGCACCGGCTGCACCGGCGTGTGGCCGAGCTCCTCGGCGCGGGCCTCGTCCATGAAGCTGTTGTAGAGGCGACCGATCTTGACCGCGTCCTCCTCGAGGTCCGCGGTGTCACCGGCCGACACCTTCTCCGCGAACTCCTCGACGATCTCGCGGACCTGCTGCTCGGCCTGGTCGGCGAGCGTCACGAAGGGTCCCCAGCTGGACCGGTCCGCCGGGATCTCGACGGTCGCCAGCCAGCTGCCGTTGACGTGGCCGAAGAGGTCGTCCTGCGGCCGGATGTCGTTGTCCATGCCCTCACGGGCGTCGTCCAGAATCGTCACGCTCGCCACCCTAGCCAGTGCAGGGGGTAGCGTCCCCCTTCATGCTGACCTGTCGTGTCCTCGGCCACCGCTACGGCTTCCACGCCGAGGGTCACGTGATGGTCTGGGAGTGCGAGCGCGGGTGCGGCGCCCGGGGGGCGAAGGAGTACGCCTCGGCCGACGACGCCCGCCGGTACGCCGCCGCCTTCGACCGCCGCGACCAGGAGGACCTGGGGCGGCGGGCACCCCTGCTGGGGCTGTTCCCGCTGCGGTTGTGGCGCTGGGCTCGCGACCGTCACAAGGATTGAACAGCCGCTGTGCCGGGCACCTTCAGCGGTGTCACCGATGCGGGGAGGCGATCCGGCCGTGAGCAGCGACGTACAGACGGGCACCATCACCACCAGGATCCCCGCGCGGCTCGACCGCCTGCCCTGGGCGAAGTTCCACTGGATGGTGGTGGTCGGCCTCGGCAGCGTGTGGATCCTCGACGGCCTCGAGGTGACCATGGTCGGCTCGGTCGCGGCCCGGATGACCGAGAAGGGCGGCATCGACATCAGTGCCGCCCAGATCGGCACCGCGGCCAGCATCTACGTCGCCGGCGCCTGCATCGGGGCTCTCTTCTTCGGCCAGCTGACCGACCGCTTCGGCCGGAAGAAGCTGTTCCTGCTGACGCTGGGCCTCTACATCCTGGCCACCGTCGCCACCGGGGCGTCGATGAGCGTCTGGTGGTTCTACGCCGCGCGGTTCTTCACCGGCGCCGGCATCGGCGGCGAGTACGCCGCGATCAACTCCGCCATCGACGAGCTGATCCCGGCACGCGCACGTGGTCGCGTGGACCTCGCGATCAACGGGTCCTACTGGATCGGCTCCGCGGCCGGCTCGGCACTGGCCCTGCTGCTGCTCAACGTCATCGCCGGTGACTGGGCCTGGCGGCTGGCCTTCCTGCTGGGTGCCGTGCTCGGCGTGACGATCCTGGTCGTGCGACGGCACGTGCCGGAGAGCCCGCGCTGGCTGTTCATCCACGGTCGTGAGGACGAGGCCGAGCGGATCGTCGACGACATCGAGTCCGCGGTGGAGACCGAGACCGGGCAACAGCTCTCCAGACCGGACACCGAGCTGAAGGTGCGGCAGCGCAAGGCGATCCCGTTCCGGGAGATCGCCAAGGTCGCCTTCACCGTCTACCCGAAGCGCTCCATCCTCGGCCTCGCGCTCTTCATCGGGCAGGCCTTCCTCTACAACGGGGTGACCTTCGACCTCGGCACGCTCTACACGGGCTTCTACAAGGTCTCCGACAGCTTCGTGCCGGTCTTCATCATCATCTGGGCACTCGGCAACTTCGCCGGTCCGGTGCTCCTCGGCCGGCTCTTCGACACGGTCGGCCGGATCCCGATGATCGCCGGCACCTACCTCGCGTCGGCTCTCGTCACGGTGGCGCTGGCGCAGGTGTTCGTCCACCAGGTCGGTGGTCCGTGGCTGTTCCTGGCGGTCCTGGTGGTGGCGTTCTTCTTCGCCTCCGCCGGCGCGAGCGCTGCCTACCTGACGGTCAGCGAGATTTTCCCGATGGAGACCCGGGCCCTGGCGATCGCGTTCTTCTACGCCATCGGCACCGCCGCCGGCGGCATCACCGGGCCGCTGCTCTTCGGCCACTGGATCGACTCCGGCAGCCACGAGCTGGTCGCGGTGGCCTTCTACATCGGCGCCGCGGTCATGGCCGTGGGCGGCATCGTGGAGATCTTCTTCGGCGTCAAGGCCGAACAGGCCAGCCTGGAGGACATCGCCAAGCCGATGACCGTCGAGGAGGCCGAGGAGCAGGAGCAGGCCGGACCGGCCGGACGGAGCGCTGCCCAGGGAGGTGCTGCCACCGATGTCTGACAACCCGCAGATGGACGACGGCATGGAGAACGACCCACAGCAGGAAGCCCGCGAACGGGAGGAGCGCATCGCCCGCCGGGTGGAGCGGCGGCGGCGAGGCCGGGGCAGGTTCCGTCCGGGGCTGCCCCGGGGCGTGCCCTGGCAGCTGAGCGCGCCGGACGCGCACGCCCAGGAGGAGGCGCTCGACCACGAGATCCTGATGATCGAGAACGCCGTGCGCGAGGAGGGCCCGCTCGAGGACGACCGGCTGCGCGAGCTGGTCGGCGCCCGCTTCTGGGGGCCGGGACGGTTCCGGCCGGCGGTGAAGGAGGCGATCGCGGAAGGCCGCGTCGTACGCGTCGGTCACCACCGGCTGGCGGCGCCCGACTCGACCTCTAGCGCAGGGTGAGCACGGTCTTGCCGAGCGTCCGGCGCTCCTGCATCTCCTGCAGCGCCCGGCCCATCTCCTCCAGCGGGTAGGTGGCGCCGATCGGCGGGGCGATGGTGCCCGCCTCCATCATCGGCTGCAGCTCCTCCCACTGCCGCCGCATGAAGCCCGGACGAGCCATCGCGTAGGCACCCCAGCCGACGCCGCGGACGTCGATGTTGTTCAGCAGCAGCCGGTTGACCTTGACCTGCGGGATGCTGCCCCCGGTGAAGCCCACCACCAGCAGCCGCCCGAGCGGCGCCAGGCAGCGCAGCGAGTCGGTCATCAGGTCACCCCCGACGACGTCGACCACCACGTCGACGCCGGTGCCGCCGGTGAGCTCCCGCACGGCGGTGAGGAAGCCGTCGACCAGCACGGTCTCGTCGGCTCCGGCCCGGCGGGCGAGCGTGGCCTTCTCCTGGGAGGAGACGACCGCGATCGTGCGCGCGCCGTACCCCTTCGCTACCTGGATGCTGGCGCTGCCGACACCGCCGGCGGCACCGTGCACCAGCACGGTCTCGCCCTCGCGCAGGTCCGCCCGGTCAGCCAGCGCGAACTGCGCGGTGAGGTAGTTCATCGGCATCGCGGCGCCCTGCTCGAAGCTGAGCGAGTCCGGCAACGGGAAGACGCTGTCGGCACCGACCGCGACCACCTCGGCCGCACCGCCGTGGGGCAGCACGCAGGCGACGCGGTCCCCGGGCTCGTGGTCGGACTCGGCCGGAGCCTCCCGGACGACGCCCGCGAAGTCCACCCCGAGCGTGAACGGCAGGTCGGGCTTGAGCTGGTACTCGCCCCTGCTGAGCAGCAGGTCGGGGAAGGAGATGCCGACCGCGTGCACCTCGACGAGCACCTGGGGTCCGAACGGTCCCTGCGTCGACGGCTCCGGGACGTCGACGATCTCGACCGCCGACGGGCCGGCGAGGCTGGTCACCTGGGCAGCGCGCATGGCGGCGAGGCTACCGGGCGCGGCGCTGGTTAGGGTCGCGGGCATGGCGATCATCCACCAGGCCACGCTGACCCCCAGCAAGCAGGAGCTCCTCGAGGCCTGGCTGGACCGGCAACCGTGGGGCGGTCGCGGGGACGTCGAGCTGCTGGGCAGCTACCGGTTCGACGACCCGGCCGGTGAGGTCGGGGTGGAGGCGTTCCTCGTCCGGCGGGGTGAGCTCCTGCTGCACCTGCCGCTCACCTACCGCGCCGCTGCCTTCGACGAGGAGGTGGAGCTGGTCGGCACGACCGAGCACTCGGTGCTGGGCACCAGGTGGGTCTACGACGGCACCCGGGACCCGGTGGCCGTCGCCTGCTTCCGTCGAGCTCTCCGGGGTGAGCAGGAGCAGGCCGTGCTGGAGATGTGGGACGGGGACAGGATGCTGGAGCGGCGCGACTCCCGGATCCGGGTGCGCCGCGAGTCGGAGTCCGACGCAGCCGCCCGGTCGGAGGTCCCGGACACGGCCGAGGTGCAGGTCATCCGCGTCCTCGGCGACACGCCCCGCGCCCGCACGCGGCTGGCCGCCGACTGGGGTGACGGCCGTGCGGTCGTCGCGGTGCTGGCGGGCTAGGACCATGCGCGGGCCCTCGTCGTACGCCGCCCTTCGCCGGCTGCCACCGCTGCTGGCCGACCTGGTGTGCGTCGCGGCCTTCGCGCTCGGTGGGCGGGCCTCGCACGAGCCGGGCGCCGCGGGCTGGGTGGTCCTCTCGATCGCCTGGCCGTACGCCGTCTCCGCCGTCCTGGCGCACGCGTGGCTGTACGCACGTGGTGGACGGACGCGACGCATCTGGCCCGAAGGCGTGGTCATCACGGCTGTCACCTACGCCCTCGGCATGGTCCTGCGGGTCGCTTCGGGCCGTGGCATCGCCGTCGCCTTCCTCGTCGTCGCCGTGCTCTTCCTGGCAGTGACCATGCTCGGTTGGCGGGCCGCGGTGGCCCTCATCGCGCGGCGCCGGACGTCTCAGCCGTCCTGACCGCGAGGTCCCCGGTTCCGCACCCGTCGGGCAGTGATGGGGTTCGTCGGGTCGGCCCAGGTGATCTCGAAGTAGTTGTCCTCAAGGTCGTGCAGGTAGGCCGATCGACCGGTGAAGAACTCGGCGTCGACGGGCTCCTTGGTCACCTCGGCGCCGGCTCCGCGCATCCTCTCGGTCAGCTCGTCCACCTCGTCCGGGGTGTCGACCATGATGCCGATGCTGAACCGGATGCCGTGGTCGCCGGTTGCCGGCACCGTGCCGCCGTCCCTGGCCAGCTTGTCGACCGGGAAGAGCGCCAGGACCACACCGCGGAGCTCGAAGGCGGCGAAGTCGTCCTCGTCGATGACCTGGGGCAGGCCGACGCGACGATAGAACGCCCGCAACGACGGGAGGTCGTCCGCTCCGAGCGTCAGCATCACGTCTGCGAGCGGCGTACCGGTGCGCATCACCCCAGTGTGGCGACCGCGGCGGATATGGTCGACCGGTGTCGGTCAGCCGTCGGCGACGCGGTCCTGAAGCAGCGCACGTCCGCCCGCTGCTGACGGTGTTCCTGGGCTGGCTCTGGGTGATGGCCGGCGTCAACCTCGCTGCGCCGCTCTATGCGGTCTACGCCCGCGAGTTCGGCTTCGGTGGCGTCGTGCTGACGACGGTCTTCGCCGTGTACGCCGTCACCCTGGTCGCCACCTTGCTGCTCTGCGGCCGGATCGCCGACCGGTTCGGTCGACGCCCGGTGATCCTCGCCGGCATGGTCGTCGCCTGTGCTGCCCTGGTGGTCTTCGCCCTGGCGCCGTCGACCGGCTGGTTGTACGCAGCGCGCGCGCTGCAGGGCGTGGCGGTGGGCCTGATCAGTGGTCCGGCCACGGCGGCACTGGTCGAGATCGACCCGGAGCGCGCGACCCGGCGCCCGGCGATGCTCGCCGGTCTCGCGCAGGCGGTCGGCAGCGGCCTCGGTCCGGTGATCTCCGGCTGCCTTGCCCAGTGGGCGCCCGAGCCGCTGCACCTGAGCTACCTCGTGGGCCTCGTCGGCACCGTGGTCGCCGCCGGCTTCGTCTGTGCCCTGCCCGACAGCCCGCACGGTGCGGAGCCCTGGCGGATCCAGTGGCCCCGCGTGGGGGCGGACATCCGGGCCGACTTCCTCCGGCTGGGCGTCACCGCCGGTGTGGTCTGGGCCGCTCTCGCGCTCTACCTCTCGGTGGTGCCCTCGTTCGTCGCCCAGCTCCTCTCCACCGACGACCTCGCCGTCCTGGGCGCCAACTCGGCCCTCGCCTGCTTCGCCTCCGCGTTCGCCCAGGTCTGGACGCGCACGCACGGTGGCCACGGCCGGCGGGTGCAGGCCGTCGGGCTGGGGCTCCTCGGCTCGGGACTGGTGCTGCTCATCGTCTCCTCGGTCACCCACTCACTCGTGACCGTGCTGCTCGGGGCGGTGCTGACCGGTCTCGGGCACGGACAGGCGTTCCTGCACGCCCAGGACGAGTTGAACCGCACTGCTCCCGGACACCGGCGCGCTGAGGTCTCGGCCGCCTTCGTCTGCTGCATCTACGTGTGGGTGGGTGGCTCGGTCATCAGCATCGGACTCCTCGACGAGCTCGGTGACCTGACCACGGGTGTCTGCATCGTCGGGGGCGTCCTGACCCTCGCGTCCTTCGCCACCGCGGGATGGCAGTTCGCCCGCGCTCGACGCCCGGCCTGACCGGCCGGTCCGGCGACGTCAGCCGGACGCTCGGGAGGACCTGACCCGCTTCACCCCGGGTGCTGCGCCGTGCTCGAGCACGGTGACGTTCGCCTGGTACCAGCCCGTGTTGTCGACCGTGACCTTGTCGTTGAGTCCGAGGTAGAGCCTCCCGGCAGTCAACACGGTGAACGTGCGGTGCGCGCCGACGGGCAGGACGAGCCGGGGCCTGATGGAGTGCAGAGGCGCCGGCTGGTGAGCGGCGATGGTCGCGATCAGGGCAGCGTGCGGAATGGCCTCGTCGATGCTCCGCTGCCCGGGGTGCGGCGGCTCCAGCCCGGCCGGTGAGACGAAGTGGTAACCGGATCGAGGACTGGGAAGCACGCGCCCTGAAGCGGTGACCTCGACGCGGTCACCTCGGCGGAGGTCGAGATGTGTGTCGGTCCAGTGCTGGCTCCGGCTGTCCACCGTCACCGAGGCGGTCCGGATCGTCACCGCCGACGACAGCGCGGCGGCGGGTGCGTGCGCCTGGGAGGCCGGCTGGCCGGCCGCGACCATGCCCAGGGCGAGCAGCACGCCCAGGGTCAGCGCAGCCGCACCGAGCCAGGGCGCAACGCGCTCTGTCCTGCCCGTGGTGGGGGCGCCCGGCCCGCCGTCCTCCGCGGCCGTGACCTCCGCCTCCCGGCGGGAGTCGTCGGCGGCCAGGAAGTGGAAGGCGAACGGGAGCAGGAAGGGCACGAAGAACAGGCTGACCCAGTCCCACAGGTTGTTGCCGGTGAAACCGGTCCACTGCCACCTGCGGAGGTAACCGCCGACCAGCAGCACCAGCAGCACGCCCAGGGACGCCAGGGCGGCAGCCCGCCACGTCCGCGGGTGACGCGTGCGGCTCTTCAGCCACACGGGGGTGAGGGCCAGCGTCAGCGGGAGCAGCGACACACTCAGCCAGTCCCACAGGGTGAGGGGCTTCCCCTGATGGATGTAGCCCGTCCAGGTCCAGTGCTCGCCATAGCCGCCGACCAGGATGATCAGCAGCGCCACCACCAGGGGCACCGCCACGGCGACGTGGCGCGCCGGACCCCGTGGTCGGAGCGAGGGAAACCCGAGTGCCGGGTTGCGCCGGTGGGCCGAGGGCAGCTCCTGCCGCGACGTCGGCGGCGTGCTGACGTCCTGCCCCGGGAGGTGACCTTGGCGCGGCATGGCAACTTCGCACGCTAGTCAGCCGGGCGCGCGGGCGGAATAGCTTCTCGGGGCCAACCCGGACCGCCGTGGCGCCGGCTGCTCCCCGACTGCACCGATCCCGCACAGGCGGGGTTCGGGCAGGTTCTCACCTGCTCGCGGCGCATCAACTCCGCACAGGCGTGATGCCAGCACGCGCCCCGGCCCCGGCGGATCCGGCCGGGCGCACCTAGGCGTTCTCGCGACGGAACGTCGCCGTACCCCACCAGAGGGCGAGCACGAAGAGCACCACGGGGATATCGCTGCTCAGCCGCGGCGGCGGTGCAGCTCCTCGACGACGGCGGGCACGACCTCGTGCATGTCCCCGATGACGGCATAGTCGGCCTTGGTCACCATCGGCGCCTCGGGGTCGGTGTTGATCGCCAGGATGGTCTTCGAGCTCGCGCAGCCCGCCCAGTGCTGGATCGCCCCGCTGATGCCACAGGGGATGTAGAGCTCCGGCGCGATCCGGCTGCCGGTCTGTCCCACCTGCTCGTGGTGGGGCCGCCAGCCCAGGCTGGTCACCACCCGGGAGACGCCCAGGGCTCCGCCCAGCAGCCGGGCGAGCTCGATGACCGCGTCGAACCCGTCCGGCCCGCCCGCCCCCCGCCCGGCGCCGACGACGACCCGGGCGCTCTTGAGGGCATCGGAACGGTCCTCCTCCTTGGCCCCCACGGCGACCACGCGGGCGACCAGGTCGGCGGGCGCCACCTCGGGAGTGACCTCCTGCCAGGCGGTCGCGACCGGCTCCGGCGCGCGCTCGGCCGTCCACGCGTGTCCCGCGACGGTGAAGAGGGCGGGGCGTACGTCGAGACGCATCTCCTCCAGCGCCGCCCCGCCGACCACCTGGCGGGTCACCACGAAGGGGGCCAGGCCGGCGAAGGAGATCACGTTCGCCGCCATCGGCACGTCGAGCCGGGCCGCGAGGTGGGCGATCACCTCGTTGCCCCGGGGGCTGCCGGCAGCGGCGACCACGACGGAGCCGGTGCGCTCCCGGAGCTCCTGGAGGGCAGCGGCCCAGGCGGCGCCGGCGTAGGAGTCGAAGGCGTCCCCGCTGACGTGGAAGACCTCGTTGACGCCGTGTGCGCCCAGCTCCTCGCGCACCCCGTCGGGCAGCTGGCCGATGACCGCAGCACGGATGGCGATGCCGCCGCCGGCCGCGGAGAGCGAGCGGGCGAAGGCGACCGTCTCCAGCGAGATCTCGGTGACGCCCTCGGCGTCGGTCTCGAGGAAGAGCAGGATCATCGACCCACCCCCAGCTTCTCGAACAGGTCGACCACGGCGGACGCGGCGGCCGAGCCCTCGCCGAGCACCTCCACGGTGCTCGGGGACGGCGGTGGCAGCAGCAGGCGCACGCGTCGCGGGCCCTGCGGCTCGGTCACCGGGGCGCGCTGCTCGACTGCCACCTTCTTGGCGGCCATCCGCCCCTTGATGGTGGGATACCGCGGTTCGACACCGCCCTCGAGCACGGTGGCCACGGCCGGGAGCGGCACCGAGTAGGTCTCGGCCCCGGCCGGGCCGTCGACGTGGGCGGTGAGCACGCCGTCGGCGACCTCGAGGGTCGAGGTGCCGTTGACCACCGGTCGGCCCAGCGCGTAGGCGAGCCGGATGCCCACCTGGAAGTCCCCGCTGTCCGCGGCGTCGTTGCCCAGCAGCACCAGGTCGTACGACGTGCCCGCCTGCTGGTGCTCCTGCACGACGGCGGCGATCTCGCGAGCGACGTCGGCCGGCCCCAGCCGGGCGGGATCGGCCTCCACGTGCACGGCGGCACCGCAGCCGAGGGCCAGCGCGTTGCGGAGCTGGTCGACGGCCTCGGGCGGGCCGACGGTCAGCACGGTCACGCGCCCCCCGGTCGCATCGGCCAGCCGGATCGCGAGCTCGACGGCGCACTCCTCGTGCGGGCTCACCGTGAAGCCGACGTGCCGGCCGTCGACGGCCTGCGCGTCCTCGGTGAGCAGGATCTGGCTCGAGGAGTCCGGGACGCGCTTGATGCAGACCAGCACCTGCAGGCCGGCCCCTGGGGTCTCGGTCACCTCAAGCCCCCTTGATGCGCTCGTTGCCCGGGTCGAGCAGCGGGGTGGCGTCGGCGGAGCCGACCGTCACGGGGTACAGCTCCTCCATGTAGGAGACCGCGAGCCTGTTGCCCACGACCGCCTGGTCCGGTGGCAGGTAGGCCATCAGCACGTGCTTGCCCAGGGACGGCGCCGAGCCGGCGCTGGTGACGTACGGGTGGTGGCCGTGGCCGTCGGTCAGCGGGGCACCGTCCCGGGTCAGGATCGGCTCGCCGCCGAGCATGTAGCGCCTGGTGCCGCTCGCCGAGGTGTGGTCGTCGACGGTCATCGTGCAGAGCACCGTCTGGGGCTCCTCCTCACGCTGCTTGACGTAGGCCTCACGTCCGACGAAGTCGGCCACCTTGACCTTCGGCCGCTGCATGCCCGCCTCGACGATGGTCCGCTCCCCGTCGAGCTCGGCACCGTAGGCGCGGTAGCCCTTCTCCAGCCGGCCGGTGGTGCCGTAGACGCCGATCCCGGCGGCCACCACGCCGTGCTCGCGACCCGCCTGGTGCAGCAGCTCCCACAGCCGGGCACCCTGCTCCATCGGCACGTAGAGCTCCCAGCCGAGCTCACCGACGTAGGAGATCCGCGAGGCCAGCACACCCAGGTTGCCGATCTCCAGCTCGCGGCAGGTGAGGAAGCCGAAGCCCTCGTGGCTGATGTCGTCGTCGGTGAGGCGGCCGAGGACGTCGCGGGCACGCGGCCCCCACAGCCCGATGGTGGAGTACGCCGAGGTCACGTCCACCAGCTGCGCGCTCCCGTCGCCGGGCAGGTGGTCGCTGAACCACTTGCGGTCGGCCATGCCGTGGGCGCCACCGGTGACCACCCGGTAGTGGTCGACCCCGAGGCGCATCACCGTCAGGTCGGCCCGGAAGCCGCCCTGGTCGTCGAGCACCGGGGTGTAGATGACCTTGCCCGGGGCCACGTCGGCCTGCGCCACCACGATCCGCTGGACCGCGTCCCTGGCCCCGGGACCGACGATGTCGAAGATCGCGAACGCGGTCAGGTCGATGATCGCCGCGCGCTCGCGCATCGCAAGGTGCTCGGCGTTGATGATCGGTGACCACCAGCGGCTGTCCCACTCGTGCTCGCGGGGCATCACCCGGTCGCCGTACTCGCCCAGCAGCGCCTCGTTGGCGTCGTACCAGTGCGGGCGCTCCCAGCCGGCGGTCTCGTAGAAGAAGGCGCCGGCCTGCTTCTGCTGCCAGTACATCGGCGCGAGCCGCTTGCCGCGCTCGGACTCCCACTGCTCCCCGGGGTGCACGATGCCGTAGGTCTTGTTGAAGCTCTCGGAGGTGCGCGCCCGGATGTGCTCGCGGGTGCGCTGGTGGGGGTAGAAGCGGGCGATGTCGCTGTGGTGCAGGTCGATCTCCGGGCTGCCGGTGGTCATCCACTCCGCGACCGCGCGGCCCACTCCCGGACCCTCCTTGATCCACACCGCCGCGGCCGACCAGAGGCCGCGCGTCTCGGGGGACTCCCCGAGGATCGGGGCACCGTCCGGGGTCAGCGACAGCAGGCCGTTGATGGCGTAGCGGATCTCGGCGCCCTCGGCCCCGAGCGCCTCGGGCATCAGCTCGTAGGCCTGCTCCAGCTGGGGGTCGAAGTCGTCCTCGGTAAAGGGCAGCTCGGTCGGCGACAGCTTCGCCTGCTCCAGCGAGGGGATCTCGTCGGGCTCGTGGAGGATCGCGCGGTGGGCGTAGGACCCGACCTCCATGTCCGCGCCGTGCTGCCGCTCGTAGCAGAAGGTGTCCATGTCGCGGACGATCGGGAAGGAGATCTCGCCCTCGCGCTCGGCCAGCTGCGGGATCGGGCCCACGGAGATCATCTGGTGCACCGCGGGCGTCAACGGGATGTGGGCGCCGGCCATCCGGGCGATGCGAGGGCTCCACACGCCGCAGGCGACCACCACCGTGTCGGTCTCGATCTGCCCCGCGGTGGTGTGCACGCGGGCGATCCGGCCGGCCTCGACATCGATCCCGGTGACCTCCACGTTCGGCACCACGGTGAGTGCGTGCAGCTCCATCGCACGCTCGCGCATGATCGTGCCGGCCCGCAGCGAGTCGACCACCCCCACCGACGGGGTCCAGAACGCCCCGAGGATCTCGTCGGTCTCGATGAAGGGCACCTTCTCCTGCACGTGCTCGACACCGACGAGCTCGGCCTCGATGCCCCAGGCGCGTGCGGAGGACATCCGCCGCCGCAGCTCCTCCATCCGTGCCTCGGTGCGCGCGATCTCGTAGCCACCGGACTCGGTGAAGACGCCCATCTCCTTGTACTGCCGCATCGAGTCGAGCGTCAGGTCGGTGATCTCGCGCGAGTGGTCCACCGGGAAGATGAAGTTCGACGCGTGCCCGGTCGAGCCGCCCGGGTTGGGCAGCGGACCCTTGTCCAGCTGCACGATGTCGCGCCAGCCGAGCCTGGCCAGGTGGTGCACGAGGCTGTTGCCGACGATGCCGGCACCGACCACCACGACCCGAGCGCTTGCCGGGACCTCTGCCATGAGCCACCCCTCGAAGATGAGCCGAGTTGCGTATGACGCAACCTAGTGCGTGATAAGGAACAGTGCCCTCAGGTTCTGTCGCCGGCGGGGTCGGTGTCAAGGGCACCGCGCGAAGTGGGCGGCTGGTCGTGGTCGGTGAAGTACTCCGAGAGGTACTTCTCCCCCTCGTCGCAGAAGAAGGTCACCACCGTCTCCACGCCCGGCTCCTCGCGCAGCCGGCGGGCGGCCACCAGGTGGGCACCGGAGCTGGGACCGACGAAGAGGCCGTGCTCGCGAGCGAGCCGGCGCATCTGCTCGACGGCGGTCTCCGAGTCGACCGAGACCAGCCGGTCCACCTCGTGCCCGTGCCGCTCGAAGATGCCGGGCACGAACCCGTCGCTGATGCCCTCGATGAGGTGCTTGCCGATCTCTCCGCACAGGATCGTGCAGGACTCCTCCGGCTCCAGCGCGACCACCTGGCAGGCGGGGTTGGCCTCCTTGAAGGCCCGACCGACGCCGATGATGGTGCCCCCGGTGCCGACGCCACCGACGACGGCATCGGGAAGCACCCCCTCGGGCAGCTGGGCGAGGATCTCCGGACCCAGCCAGGTCTGGTTCTCCTCGACGTTCCAGTCGCTGTCGAACTGTGCCGGGCAGAAGTAGCCGGGCCGCGCACCGAGCTCGCGCACGGCCGCCAACGCGTCGGTCACGTGGAAGTCCCCGACGGTCAGCACCTCCGCGCCGAAGGCCCTCGAGATGGCCGTGCGCTCACGGCTCATCCCGTCCGGCATCACCACCAGCATGCGGTAGCCCTTGACCGCCGCGACCATGCTCATCGCGTTGCCGGTGTTGCCGCTGGAGGCCTCGACGATGGTGTCGCCGGGCCGGAGCAGCCCCTCGCGCTCGGCACGCTCGATGATGTAGCGCGCGATGCGTGCCTTGATCGAGCCCGAGGGGTTCAGGTACTCCAGCTTGACCCAGATGCCGTCCACCTCGATCAGGGGCGTGTCCCCGATCGCGTCGAGCACGGTGGCCGCCGCGGCCCGGTCGGTGGGCCTGCTCGTCTCCCGGCCTACCTCCTGTGCAGTCATCGCATCAGGTGCCCTGCATCCACTGCTTGACCAGGCCCGGGTTGGCCGCGATCCACTTGTTCGCCGCGGCGGGCCCGCTCATGCCGTCCTTGGCGATGTACTCGGCCACCTTGTTCTGGTCGTCGTTGGTCCAGTGGAAGTTCTTCACCAGCGTGTAGGCCGGCGAGCCCGACTTGGCGAACTTCACCGACACCAGCTTGTTCAGGTGGTACGGCGGGTAGTCGCACCTGATCTGCGACGGGGCCGTCGGGCACACCTTCGGGTTCGGCGAGTACTTCGGCAGGTGCACCCGCACCAGCTTGACCTCGGAGAAGAACCACTGCGGCTGGTAGAAGTAGGCGAGCAGCGCGGTGTGGTTCTTCTGCGCGCTGCGGAAGCTCTGGATCAGCGCGGCCTCACTGCCGCCGACGACCACCTTGTAGTTCAGGTGCAGGTTCGTGACCAGCGCCTGGTCGTTGGTGACGTACGACGGGTCACCGTCGAGCAGCTGGCCCTTGCCGCCGGACTCGGAGGTCTTGAAGAGGTGGGCGTACTTGTTCAGGTTCTTCCAGTTGGTGATCCCGGGGTACTTCTGCACCATCCACGGCGGCACGTACCAGCCGATGATGCCCTGGTTGCCCGTCAGCCCGGCGTCCTGCACCACGTGCTGCTGGTTGATGTACTTCTTCACGAGGTCCTCGTGCCCCCAGTTCTCGAGGATGGTGTCCACGGTGCCGTTGGCCATCGCGTTCCAGCTCGGCTGCTCCGCGAGCTTGACGTAGGTGACGTTGCAGCCGAGCTTCTTCTTGGCCAGCTGGCCGACCACGTAGGCGTCGGCGTAGTAACCGGTCCACGCGTTCATCGCGATGCGGAAGTCGCCACACGTCTTGCCGCTCGCGGTCTTCGTGGTCTGGATGTTCCCACCGCACGCACCGAGCCCGAGTGCGAGTGCCGCGGCGACGCTGATCCAGCGGACCAGCCGGAGTGGTCGTGCCATGCGAGTCTCCTTGCGTTCCCCCGCCGGGTGGCGGGCTGTCTGGGCGGGCGGGCTGCTCATCTCCTAGAGCGCCTGACGTGTCGCGCTGGCTCGGGCCGTCCGGTCCAGCATGATGCCGAGGGCGGTGATGGCGATCCCGGCGGCCAGGCCCTTGCCGAAGAGGTTCTCCTGCGAGAAGCCCGAGACGACCAGGTAGCCGAGGCTGCCTGCCCCGACCATGCCGCCGATGACGACCATGGACAGCACGTAGAGCAGACCCTGGTTGGTCGACAGCGCGATCGACGATCGCGACATCGGCAGTTGCACCTTGCGGATCATCTGGCCCGTGGTGATGCCGCTGGCCTGCGCCGCTTCCACGGTCGTCGCGGACACGCCCCGGATGCCGTCGGCCACCAGCTTGATCGCGATGGGGGCGGCGTACGCCACGCCCGCGACGATGGCGGTGAAGCGGGTGGCACCGAAGAGGGCGAGCGCCGGCACGAGGTAGACGAACGGCGGGATGGTCTGGAAGCCGTCCAGGATGGGCCGGATCACCGCATCAGCGCGCCGGCTGCGGCCGATCCACACGCCGATGAGGATGGCGAAGACCATCACCAGCACGGTCGCCACCAGCGTGGTGGTCAGGGTGATCATCGTGTCGTTCCAGAGACCGACACCGAGGAAGACCGCCTCGCACGCCAGCGTGACCAGGAGGGGCCGCAGGCCACCGAGCACGAAGGAGATGGCCAGCAGCACCGGGGCCATCAGCCACCAGGGCGAGTTGGCGATCAGGTTCTGCAACGGGTTGAGGAAGCCGTAGGTGATCACGTTCTTGAACGCGGTGGTGATGCCTTCGATGGAGTTCACCACCGAGTCGGTCACCGTGTTGATGCCGCTGACCAGCTCCGGCCCGATGTTGAGCGAGGCCGGGAACTGGGCGGCCTGGATGTAGAAGTGCGAGAGGTAGACCGCCACGGCGACGACGAGCAGCCCCGCGCCGAGCACCCACCGGTTCGCCTTCGCGCTCAGCCCCAGCTGGCCCCGGTTGCGGAGCTCGGAGCGTTCGCTCGCAGCGGTCGTGGTCCGGTCCAGCACGATCGCGATCACCACGATGAGCAGTCCGGGAACCGCGCCCTGGCCGACGTTGAGGTTGGTCAGGCCCGCGATGACGTCCTGGCCCAGCCCCGGTCCGTCGATCAGCGCGGCGATCACGGCCATCGACAGGGCCGCCAGCGTGCACTGGTTGACGCCGACGACGATGGTGCGCCGGGCCATCGGCAGCTGCACCTTGCGCAGCAGCTGCCCGCGGGTCACCCCCATCGAACCGGCGGCCTCGACGGTGGTGGGCGACACGGAGCGGAGCCCGTGCTCGGTGATCCTGATCAGCGGGGGGATCGCGTAGACGACGGTCAGCACGATCGCGCAGGTCGGACCGGGACCGAAGATCACGAAGAAGAACGGGATGTAGGCGAAGGCCGGCATCGTCTGCATCACGTCGAGCACCGGGGTGATCGCGTTGGACACCCAGCGCCGCCGGGCCATCGCGATCCCGAGCGGGATGCCGATCACGATGCTGACGAACACCGACATCACGGTGACGATGACGGTGTCGACCGCGTCGGCCCAGAAGCCGAAGATCCCGAAGAGCAGCGTTCCGGCGATCACGAGCAGGGTCGCCCGCAGGCCGGCCACGGCGTAGGCGATCCAGCCGAAGATGGCCACCACGCCGAGCCAGCCGATCTGTGGCACGGGCCGGCCCGGGGCCGGTGTCGACAACAGGTACTGCAGCTGGGTGAAGACCGAGTTGATGAAGTTCGACAGGTTCCCGATGACCCCGTGGAAGAACCAGTTCGTCGGCCCGGCCGCCTGGATCATGTCGCGGATGTGGTTGAACCAGCGGTCGAGGTCGTTGAGCTGGGCGAACGGCCGCGCAAGGGTGTCCTGCCCCTGGAACAGCGCGTAGCCCACACCCCAGACGACGGCGATGACGAGCAGCCACAGCCCGGTGTGCCGCTTGCCGGGTTCGACGACGTGCGGCTGTTCTTCCTTCGGGGGCGCCTGCGGCGCGAGGGTCGTGGTCACGACGGGGTCTCCTCCGCCACCACCACCCGCAGGATGTCCTCGTCGTCGACGATGCCCACGACCTTGTCCGCGTCGACCACCCGCACCGGCCCCTCCGCGGCGAGCACGGCGCGGGCGGCCTCGCGCACCACGGTGTCGGCGGGCAGCACGGGGCTGCCGGCCGCCATCCCGTCGCGTGCCGGCCGCATCACCCAGCGCAGCGTCAGCACGTGGGACTTCGGCACGTCGGAGACGAAGTCCTTGACGTAGTCGTCCGCGGGCGCGCCGACCACCTCGTCGGGAGAGCCGACCTGGACGACCTCGCCGTCACGCATGATCAGGATCCGGTCGCCGAGCTTCAGCGCCTCGGCGAGGTCGTGGGTGATGAAGATCATCGTCTTGCCCACCTCGTGGTGCAGCCGGATGACCTCGTTCTGCATGTCCCGCCGGATCAGCGGGTCCAGTGCCGAGAAGGGCTCGTCGAACAGCAGCAGGTCGGGGTCGCCGGCGAGCGCCCTCGCCAGCCCGACGCGCTGCTGCATGCCGCCGGAGAGCTGGTCGGGGAAGGCGTTCTCGTAGCCGGAGAGGCCGACGAGGTCCACCATCTGCTGTGCCTTGTTGCGACGTTCGGCCTTGCCGACGCCGCGGACCTCGAGGCCGAAGGCCACGTTGTCGCGCACGGTGCGGTGCGGCAGCAGCCCGAAGTGCTGGAAGACCATCGCGCAGTGCTTGCGGCGCAGCTCACGCAGCTCGCCGTCATCGGCCGCCATGATGTCCTTGCCGTTCATCTGCACGGTGCCGGCGGTGGGCTCGATGAGCCGGGTGAGCAGCCGCACCAGCGTCGACTTGCCGGAGCCGGAGAGGCCCATCACGACGAACACCTCGCCGGGTGCGACCTGGAAGGAGACGTCCTTGACCGCCATCACGCAGCCGGTCTTCTCCTGCAGCTCCTTGCGGGAGAGGTCGGCGTCCGGGGTGCCGATGATCTTGTCCGAGCGGTTGCCGAAGATCTTCCACAGCGAGTCCACCTGCACTGCCGGCCTGCCGTCGGCCTCGGCGGTGACGTGGTGGGGTTCCATGGTGGGAGCGGTCATGCCGTGCCTTCTTTCTGGCGTTCCTGCGGCCGCGCGGTCTCGTTGCGGGGGTCGCCGGGCGGGTAGAGCGGCATCTGGTCGCGGTGGCGGTAGAAGGGCACCGCGGCCGCGGCCAGCGGAGTGTTGCCGAGGATGAGGTCTGCCGCCTTCTCCGCGACCATCATCACGGGGGCGTAGATGTTGCCGTTGGGGATGTAGGGGAAGACCGAGGCGTCCACCACGCGCACGCCCTCCACCCCGTGCACCTGCATGGAGCCGGGGTGTACGACGGCGTTGTCGCCGACGCCCATCCGCGCGGTGCACGACGGATGCAGCGCCGTCTCCGCGTCGCGGGCCACCCAGGCGAGGATCTCCTCGTCGGTCTGCACATCGGGGCCCGGAGAGATCTCTCCGGCGTTGAAGGGCTCGAAGGCCGGCTGGTTGAGGATGCTCCGCGACACCCGCAGGGCCTCGACCCACTCCTTGCGGTCGTTGGGAGTGGAGAGGTAGTTGAACAGCAGCGACGGGTGCTCATGCGGGTCGGTGGAGCGGATTTTCACGTGGCCACGGGTGTCGGCGTACATCGGGCCCACGTGCACCTGGTAGCCGTGGCCCTCGGCCGGGAGCGAGCCGTCGTAGCGGATCGCGATCGGCAGGAAGTGGAACATCAGGTTCGGGTAGTCGACCGCGTCGTTGCCGCGCACGAAGCCGCCACCCTCGAAGTGGTTGGTGGCGCCGAGGCCGCGGCGGTGCACCAGCCACTCGTAGCCGATCCGCGGCCGGGCCCGCATCCGCAGTCCGGGGGCGATCGAGACCGGCAGCTTGGAGGCGTACTGGACGTAGACCTCGAGGTGGTCCTGCAGGTTCTGGCCCACGGCGGGCAGGTCGGCGACGACCTCGATGCCCAGTGCCTGCAGGTCTGCGGGGTTGCCGATGCCGGAGAGCTGCAGCAGCTGCGGGGTGTTGATCGCGCCGCCGCAGAGCACCACCTCGCCGGCCCGGACGCTGCGGCGCAGCCGGCCCGCGCGCAGGTAGTCGACGCCGGTCGCGCGCCGGCCGCTGAACTGCAGTCCGGTGACGAAGGCCAGGGTCTCGACGCGCAGGTTCTTCCGGCCCATCACCGGGTGCAGGTAGGCGCGTGCCGCGGAGAGCCGGCGACCGCGGTAGACGTTGCGGTCGAACTTCGCGAAACCCTCCTGGCGGTAGCCGTTGACGTCGTCGGTCAACGGGTAGCCGGCCTGCTGCACGGCCTCGAAGAACGCGCCGAAGAGCGGGTTGTCGGCCGGCCCGCGCTCGAGCTTGAGCGGGCCGCTGCCGCCGCGCCAGGCGTCGGCCCCGGCCAGGCAGGTCTCCATCCGCTTGAAGTAGGGCAGGCAGTGCAGGTAGTCCCAGCCCTCCAGGCCGGGATCGCGCGCCCACCGCTCGTAGTCCAGCGGGTTGCCGCGCTGGAAGATCATCCCGTTGATGCTGCTGGACCCGCCGAGCACCTTGCCGCGGGCGTGGTAGACGCGACGGCCGTTCATCGCCGGCTCCGGGTCCGACTCGTAGCGCCAGTCGTAGAGCGGGTTGCCGATCGGGATGGTCAGCGCCGCCGGCATGTGGATGAAGGGGTCGGCGCGGAAGTCGGACCTTCCGGCCTCGAGGAGCAGCACCGAGGTCCCAGGATCGGCACTGAGCCGGTTGGCCAGCGCGCAGCCCGCGGAGCCGCCGCCGACGATCACGAAGTCGTAGTGCTCGCTGGCCATCCCCGCCTCACCCCTCGTGCCCGCCGAACCAGTGCTGCGCCCGGGGATCGATGTTGTGCCAGATGTGCTTGGTCTCCTGGTACTCCTCGAGCCCGGCCCGGCCCAACTCCCGGCCGATCCCCGACTGCTTGTAGCCGCCCCACTCGGCCTGCGGCACGTACGGGTGGTAGTCGTTGATCCACACCGTCCCCATGCGCAGCCGTCCGGCCACGCGCTGCGCCTTGCCGGCGTCCTGGGTCCACACCGCGCCGGCGAGCCCGTAGCTGCTGTCGTTGGCGATGGCGACGGCCTGGTCCTCGCCGGTGAAGGTCTCCACGGTGAGCACCGGCCCGAAGGACTCCTCCTGGGTCACCGACATCGCGCTGGTGCACCGGTCCAGGACCGTGGGGAGGTAGTAGAAGCCGTCGGCGAGCGCGGGGTCCTCCGGACGACGACCGCCGCAGCGCAGCAGTGCCCCTTCGGCGATGCCCGCGGCGACGTACTTCTCCACCTTCTCCAGGTGCTGGGCACTGGTCAGCGGCCCGGTCTCCGCCTTCTCGTCAAAGGGCCCACCGAGCCGGATCCGTCCGGCCCGCTCGACGACCGCGTCCACGAACTCGTCGTGGATGGACTCCTCGAGCACCAGTCGCGCACCCGCCGAGCAGACCTGCCCGGAGTGCAGGAACACCGCGGTGAGCGCGTGGTCGAGGGCCACCTCACGGTCGGCGTCGGCGAAGACGATGTTGGGGTTCTTGCCACCCAGCTCCAGGGCGATGCGCTTCACCGTCGTCGAGGCGGCCGCCATGATCCGTCGACCGGTGGCGACGCCACCGGTGAAGGAGACGAGGTCCACCCGCGGGTCGGCGGAGAGCGGTGCGCCCGCGTCCGGCCCGGCGCCGACCACGAGGTTGCCGACGCCGGGGGGCAGCCCGGCGTCGGCGAGCAGGCGCATCAGGTGGATCGCGCTGTGCGGGGTCAGCTCGCTCGGCTTCAGCACGAAGGTGTTGCCGGCGGCCAGGCACGGGGCGACCTTCCAGGACGCCTGCAGCAACGGGTAGTTCCACGGCGTGATCAGCCCGCACACGCCGACCGGCTCGTGCACGACCCGGCTCACCACGCCCGGGTCACCGGTGTCGACGACCCGGCCGGCGTCCTCACCCGCGACGTGCCCGTAGTGGCGGAAGACGCGGACGACGTCGTCGACGTCGTACTCCGACTCCACGAGCCGCTTGCCGGTGTCGAGGGACTCCGCGCGCGCGATCAGCGCCCGGTCGCGCTCGAGCAGGTCGGCCAGCCGCAGCAGCAGGTCCCCCCGCTCCCGAGCGGCGGTGTGCGGCCAGGGTCCGTGGTGGAAGGCGTCGTACGCCGCCGCGATCGCCAGCTCGGTGTCCGCGGCCCCGCCCTCGTCGATCTCCGCGACCAGCGCGCCGTCCGCCGGGCAGCGGATCACCCGGCGAGCCTCCCCGAGCGCCTCCCGCCACGTGCCGTCGACATAGATCTCCGCCACGATGACGCCGCCTCTCCGTTGCGCATAGCGCAACTCGGTGCCTCACGCGCAACTGCTTTCGCTTTGAGAATGGTCTCGTGCGGGTGGTACGTCAAGGCCTTGCGGCCCGACCGTCACCTAATCGCGACCGGTCCAGCCCAGCCGGAAGGAGACCTCGCGGGCGGCGCTGACCAGCTCCTCGACGGCGAGCTTGAGCCGCTCCTCGTCGAAGCGGAAGGTCGCCCCGGAGACGCTCATCGAGGCGATGACGTCACCATGGGCGTTGCGGACCGGCGCCGCGGCGGCGGTGAGCCCGACCTCGAGCTCGTCCACGGCGATGGCGTAGCCCTGCTCGCGCACCTTGGCCAGCTCCGAGCGCAGCGACGCCTTGCGGGTGATCGTGCGGTCGGTGTAGCCCGGGAGCGCCCCGAGCAGCTCCTCGAGCCGCTTGTTCTCGAGCTCGCTGAGCAGCACCTTGCCGTTGCTGGTGGCGTGCAGCGGGATGTGCTGGCCGACCCAGTTGTGGGACTGCAGCGCCGAGGAGCCGGCGACCTGATCGAGGTAGAGCGCCGAGTTGCCCGACAGCACCGCGATGTTCACGGTCTCCCCGGTGTCCGCCGCGAGCTGCCGGCAGATCTGACGGGCCTCCTGCACCACGTCGAGGCGCGCGCTGGTGGCCCCGGCCAGGCGCAGCACCCCGACCCCGAGCCGGTACTTGCCACGCTCACCCGTCTGCTCGACGAGCTCGTGTGCCTCGAGCGTGGCCACGAGCCGGAAGGCGGTGCTCTTGTGCACCCCGAGGGCGGCCGCGATGTCGGTGACCCCGGCCTCACCCGCGCGGGCCAGCTCCTCGAGGATGCTCAGCGCCCGGTCGACCGACTGCACGGCATCGACGGAGCGGGCCTCGGGCATGGCAGGACAGTAACGCAGCTGTTGCGCATCGCGGTACCAGGCCGCAAGCAGCGCAACCGGCGATCAGCGGAAGACCCCTCAGCGGAAGACCACCGTGCGGTGGCCGTTGAGCAGCACCCGCGACTCGCTGTGCCAGCGTACGGCGCGCGACAGCACCTGGGACTCGACGTCCCGGCCCGCCGCGACGAGCTGCTCCTCGGTGTGGGCGTGGTCCACGCGGATCACGTCCTGCTCGATGATCGGGCCCTCGTCGAGGTCGGCGGTGACGTAGTGGGCGGTCGCACCGACGAGCTTGACCCCGCGCTCGTGCGCCTGGCGGTAGGGCCGCGCGCCCTTGAAGCTGGGCAGGAACGAGTGGTGGATGTTGATCACCCGTCCGGACAGCTCCCGGCACAGGTCGTCGCTGAGCACCTGCATGTAGCGCGCCAGCACGACCAGGTGGATGCCGTGCTCGCGGACCAGCTCCAGCAGCCGGGCCTCGGCACGGGCCTTGGTGTCGGGGGTGACGGGCAGGTGCACGAAGTCGATGCCGTGGGACTTCACCAGCGGCTCGGCGTCGAGGTGGTTGGAGACGACCACCGGGATGTCGACCTGCAACGACCGGGTGCTGTAGCGGAAGAGCAGGTCGTTGAGGCAGTGCAGGTGCCGGGAGACCATGATCAGCGTGCGGTACGGCGCCTTGGCGTCCCACAGCTGGTAGTCCATCGCGTACTGCGCCGCCACGTCGGCGAAGTCCTCGCGCAGGCCCGCCGCGGTCACCCGCGGGTCGTCGACCACGAAGTCGATGCGCATGAAGAAGCGGTCGACCAGCCGGTCGTCGAACTGCTGGCTCTCGATGATGTTGCCCCCGTGGCGCACCAGGAAGCCGGTGACCGCGTGCACGATCCCGGGGCGGTCCGGACAGACGATCGTCAGCACGAAGTCGCCGGCCGGTCCCCCGGCGTTCGGCGAGGGCGGCAGGATCATGCGGTTCCTCCTGGTCGGTCGCCGGGCTCAGTCCCCGAGCTCGGCCCTCCGGCGGGTCACGTACTCCGCGAGCTCCTGCCGGACGGCGTCGTCCAGCGGCGGTGCCTCGAAGTCGGCCAGCCTCTGCCGGTAGAGCTCACCGGCCCGCTCGGCGGTGTCCTTGCCGCCGTTCTTCGACCAGCGCTCGAAGTTCTCCGAGGAGGAGAGCATCGGTCGGTAGAAGCAGGTGCGGAAGCGCTCCAGCGTGTGCATCGCTCCGAGGAAGTGCCCGCCGTGTCCGACCTCCTGGTGGGCGTCGAAGGCCAGCGACGCCTCGTCGATCTCCAGCGGGGTGAACTCGGCCTGCAGCATCTGCACCAGCTCGACGTCCATCACGAACTTCTCGTAGCCCGCGACCAGGCCGCCCTCGAGCCATCCGGCCGAGTGCATCACCCAGTTCGCGCCGGCGAGGAAGGTCGGCAGCATCGTCATCAGGGCCTCGTAGCCGGCCTGGGCGTCCGGCACCTGGGAGGAGGTGAGCCCTCCCCCGGTGCGGAAGGGCAGGCCGAAGTGCCGCGCGATCTGCCCGGTGCACAGCAGCCCGATGCCCGACTCCGGGGTGCCGAAGGTCGGCGAGCCGGACTGCATGTCGATGTTGGAGAGGAAGGATCCGAAGATCACCGGTGACCCGGGACGGATCAGCTGGGACAGCGCCACCCCGGAGAGCGCCTCGGCGATCTGCTGCACCAGCGCCGCCGGGACGGTCACCGGGGACATCGCGCCCATCAGCAGGAAGGGCGTGAGCACCACCGCCTGGTTGGCCGCGGAGTACTCGAACTGCGCCTCGAGCATGCGCTCGTCCCAGCGCAGCGGGGAGTTGCAGTTGATCAGCGAGATGGTGGCCGGGGTCTGCTCGATCGCCTCGCGGGAGCCGAAGAGGATCTCGGTCATCGCGAGGGTGTCGGCCGCGTTGGTGCCCGAGACCACGTTGCCCATGTAGACCTTGTCGGTCAGCGTCTGCAGCGCATAGGTCATGTCCAGGTGCCTGCTGTCCAGCGGCACGTCGTTGGGCTCGCAGACCACGCCGCCGGCGGAGTCGAGGACGCCGAAGGACTGGGCCAGGCGGGCGAAGTTCTCGAAGTCGGACATCGTCGCGTCGCGGCGCATCGAGCCCTCGCGGACGAACGGCGGCCCGTAGACCGCACCGAACGCCATCGCGTCGCCGCCGATGTGCACGTCGTGGTCGTGGTTGCGCGCCTGCACGTCGAACTCGCGCGGGGCCTTGGCCACCTGCTCGAGCACGAAGTCGGGGTCGAGGCGGACGGTGCGGTCCTCGACCGTCTGGCCCGCGTCGCGGAACAGCGCGAGGGCCCGGTCGCTGACGAACTCCACGCCGATCTCGGTGACCAGGCGGCGCCAGCCCGCGTCCAGCGTGGCCATCGCGTCGGCCGACAGCACCTCGTAGCGCGGCATCTGGTTGCGGAACATCGATCCTCCTCGGCCGACGATCGGCGGACGTGCTTGACCCGTGCTCTCCGGGCATCCTAGCCTCATCATGTGGGCGGCAGTTCCACATCATGGAACCAAGGAGGATGCGTGACCGAGCCGGCTCGAGGCACCCAGGCAGTCGACCGGGCTGCCAACCTCGTGGCCACCGTGGTGCAGGCCGACGAACCGCTGTCGTTCGCCGACCTGCACGAGGAGTGCGGCCTGGCCAAGTCGACGACCTCACGGCTGCTGACCGCCCTGGAGCGCACCGAGCTGCTCGAGCGCGACGACAACGGCTGCTACGTCGCCGGTCCGCTGTTCTGGCTCTACGCCGCCCGCCACGACCCGTGGGACGAGCTGGTCCGGCTGGCCCGCCCGACGATGGAGAAGGTCGGCGCCGCCACCCTCGAGACGGTCAACCTCGCCGTGACCCGCGGCGACCGGGTGGTCCAGGTCGGCCAGGTGGACTCGCAGTACATGCTCGGCACCCGCGACTGGACCGAGGTGGAGGTCCCCGCGCACTGCTCGGCGCTGGGCAAGGTGCTCTACGCCCATCGCTGCCTGCCCCTGCCCCAGCGCCGGCTCGATCAGCTGACCCCGCACAGCATCGCCGACCGGGACGAGCTCGCCCGGCAGCTCGGCCAGGTGCTGCGGCGCGGCTGGGCGGTCACCGTCGACGAGCTGGAGATCGGCCTGTGCGGTGTCGCCGTACCCGTGCGCGGCGCCGGCGGTGAGGTCGTCGCCGCCCTCGGCGTCTCCGGGCCGACCCCGCGGCTGGAGAAGCGGATCGCCGAGTTCGGGGGGTTGTTGGCCGACCACGCCGAGCAGCTGTCGGAGCTGCTGCACCGGCGCAAACCAAAGGAAGGGGTGGCATAGCGCCATGACTCCCGAGGAGATCCTGCAGGGGCTGTACGACGAGACCCTCGTCGGCAACGCACCACGGGTGCTCGAGCTCACCCATGAGGGGCTCGGCCTCGACATGGACCCGCAGACCCTGCTCTTCGACGCGCTGATCCCGTCGCTGGAGGAGGTCGGTGCCCGCTTCGAGCGCGGCGACTTCTTCGTGCCGGAGATGCTGATCGCGGGCAAGGCGATGGCCGGTGCCATGGAGGTCCTCCGACCGCTGCTCGCCGACACCGGCGTGCAGACCGTCGGTCGCTTCCTGATGGGCACGGTCAAGGGCGACGTGCACGACATCGGCAAGAACCTCGTGAACATCATGCTCGAGGGCGCCGGGTTCGAGGTGATCGACCTCGGCGTGCAGGTGGCCCCGGAGAGGTTCGTCGCCGCCATCGAGGAGCACCAGCCCGACATCGTCGGGTTCTCGGCGTTCCTGACCACGACGATGCCCATGTTCAAGGCCAACATGAACGCCCTGCAGAAGGCCGGCCTGCGCGACTCCGTGATCGTCATGGTCGGCGGCGCCCCGGTCACCCAGGAGTACGCCGACGCGGTCGGTGCCGACGGCTACGCGGCCGATGCCTCCGCCACCGTCAAGCGCGCGAAGGCCCTGCTGGAGGAGCGGCGCGCGAGGGTGCCCGCATGAGCTCGCCCTTCTCCGGCACCGGGGCCGCCGAGCCGCAGGAGACCGTGCTCCGGTCGGCCGGCCGCGAGGTGGTGATCGGCCACGGTCGGCGCTTCTGCCTGATCGGCGAGCGGATCAACCCGACCGGGCGCCGGATCTTCCAGGAGCAGCTGCGCGCCGGCGACCTCTCGGCGATCGAGCGCGACGTGCAGGCCCAGGTGGAGGGCGGCGCGGACGTCCTCGACGTCAACATGGGCGTGCCGCTCACCGACGAGGCCGAGCTGCTCGAGCGCGCGGTCCGGATGATCCAGGAGCTCACCGACCTGCCGCTGTGCATCGACTCCTCGGTGGTGGAGGCCCTCGAGGCCGGGCTCGCGGCCTACCAGGGGCGGGCGCTGGTCAATTCGGTCACCGCCGAGGACGAGCGGATGCAGCAGATCCTCCCCCTGGTGAAGAAGTACGACGCCGCAGTGATCGCGCTGCCCAACGACGCCGACGAGATCCCGATGGAGGCCGACAAGCGGTTGGCGCTGACCGCCCGGGTGATCGAGGTCGCCACGACCGAGTACGGCATCGCTGCCGCCGACATCGTGGTCGACCCGCTGGCGATGCCGATCGGCGCCGACACCTCCGTCGTCCGCACCACCCTGGAGACGATGCAGCGGATCCGCCACGACTTCGGCGTGAACATGACCTGCGGTGCCTCGAACGTCTCCTTCGGCATGCCCGACCGGCACGCGCTCGGAGCGGCGTTCCTGCCGATGGCCATGCAGGCCGGGCTCACCAGCGCGATCATGGACACCCGCACGCCGCAGATCGTCGACGCCGTGAAGGCGGCCGACCTGCTCCTCGGCCACGACGAGTGGGGGATGGCCTGGATCGCCGCCCACCGCGCCCGTCAGGCCCGGACCGCATGACCGGTCCACGGCTGGATCGCTGATGAGTGCCGGGCCGGAGTTCTCGCTCGACGCCGTCCGCCGGGAGGCCCTGCTCGAGCCGCCCGGCGCCGAACCGTCCCCGCACGACGGCACCGGACGGGTGCAGCTGTCCTTCACCGTCGAGGACAAGGACGGCCCGGCGACCGAGCGGGGAGTGCGGGTGCCACCAGGGGTCACCGTCTTCGACTCCGCCTCGTGGAATGGCATCGCCATCGACTCCACCTGCGGTGGGCACGGCACCTGCCACAAGTGCCGGGTCCAGGTCGACGGCCGGGCCCCGGTCACCCCGCACGACCGGCGGACCTTCACCGACGACCAGCTCGACCAGGGCTGGCGCCTGGCCTGCCTGCTCAACGCCACCCGCGACCTCGCGGTGCGGGTCCCGCCCCTGACCACCCGGCCCAAGGCGGCCACCGTCGGCGTCGGGCGCCAGGTGATCCTGAGACCGGCGGTGCAGAAGCGCTACGTCGAGCTGGCGGAGCCGACGCTGGCCGACCAGCGCCCCGACCTCGTCCGGCTGCTCGACGCGATCGACGACCTGGAGCCGGTGCCCGACCTGCACGCCCTCCGCCGGCTGCCGACCGTGCTGCGCCAGGCCGACTACAAGGTGACCGCGGTCGTGGTCGACGAGACGCTGGTCGACGTCGAGCCCGGGGACACCACCGCCACCCGGCACGCCATCGCCTTCGACCTCGGCACCACGACCGTCGTCGCGACGCTGCTCGACCTCGCCACCGGGACCCCGGTAACGGTGGCCTCCATGCTCAACCGGCAGCAGCCCTTCGGCGGCGACGTGATCAGCCGGATCAGCGCGACCATGCTCGACGACCGCGCGCTGGGCCGGCTGCAGCAGGCGGCGGGCGAGACCCTGGCCGCCCTGGCCGACCAGGTCTGCCGCGAGGGCGGCGTCGACCCGGCCGGCGTCTACGAGGTGGCGCTGGCCGGCAACGCGACGATGACCGCGCTGGCGCTGGGCCTGGATCCCGAGCCCTTGGGAGTGGCGCCCTTCGTGATGGCGACCCACCAGCCGCCCGCCGTGCTGGCCGCCGACCTGGGCCTGGCGCTGCACCCCCGTGCCCGGGCCCTGCTCTTCCCGGCCCTGGGCGCCTACGTCGGCGGCGACATCGTGGCCGGGATGCTGGCCACCGGCATGGACCGGGACAAGCGGGTGCGGCTCTTCGTCGACGTGGGCACGAACTGCGAGATCGTGCTCAGTGACGGCGACACGATCCTGGCGACCGCCGCCCCGGCCGGACCCGCCTTCGAGGGCGGTGCGATCCGGTGCGGCATGCGGGCCGCCAGCGGCGCCATCGAGGTGGTCAAGCTCGACGGCAGCACCGAGGGTGCCGGACCGGTGCAGCTGCAGGTGATCGGCGACACCGAGCCGCGCGGCCTCTGCGGGTCCGGTCTGGTCGACGCGGTCGCCGAGCTGGTGCGGATCGGCCTGCTCGACGCCTCCGGCCGTTTCGTGCCCGAGGAGGAGGCCGCCGTACGCGCACCGGCGCTCGCCGACCGGCTCACCCGCATCGGCGACGAGCGCGTGTTCGTGCTGCACCGTCCGCCCGGGGTGGGCCCGGCCGACCCGGCGGACTGCGTGGTGCTCTCCCAGCGCGACGTGCGCGAGCTGCAGTTCGCCAAGGCCGCGATCGCCACCGGGTGGTCGCTGCTGCTCGACGAGCTCGGCCTCGAGCCGCGCGAGGTGCAGCAGGTGCTGCTGGCCGGATCCTTCGGCAGCTACCTCTCCCCCGCGGCCGCGGTGCGCATCGGGCTGGTCCCGAAGCTGCCTGTGCTGCGCATCGTCTCGGCCGGCAACGTCGCGGGCGAGGGCGCGAAGATGGCCCTGCTGTCCATCCGGGAGCGCACCGGGGCCTCGGCGCTGCTGGAGGAGGTGAGGTATGTCGAGCTCTCCGAGCGTGCCGACTTCAACGACCGCTTCGTCGAGCAGCTCGCCTTCGGCGGCTGACCGCGGCACCGACGCCATGCCTGCAGGCCGCACCCGGGTCGCACTGGTCGCCTGCGGTGCCCTGGCGCAGCCGGCAGCGGCGATCGCCGCGGCCGCCGGGTGGTCGCTGGACGTGCACCCCCTGCCACCGCTGCTGCACAACCGCCCCCGGCAGATCGCGCCGGAGGTGCGGCGTCTGGTCGAGCAGCTGCGCCCGCGCTACGACCGCGTGGTGGTCGGCTACGCCGACTGCGGTACCTACGGCGCCCTCGACGCGGTCTGCGCCGAGCTCGCCGTGGAGCGCCTGCCGGGGCTGCACTGCTACGACGTGTACGCCGGCGCGGCCACCATCACCGCTCTCCTCGACGAGGAGCCCGGCACCTACCTGCTCACCGACTTCCTGGTGCGCTCCTTCGACCGGACCGTCGAGCGGGAGCTGGGCCTGGACCGGTGGCCGCAGCTGCGTGCGGACTACTTCGGCTCCTACAGCCGGGTGGTCTGGCTGGCCCAGGCCGCGGACGACCCGGAGCTCGGTCGCCTCGCGCGCACAGCGGCGAGCCGGCTCGGCCTGCCCCTGCAGGTGCTCCCGACCGGGCAGGCCGGGCTGGCCGATGCCCTGGCCCGGCTGGTCAGCGACGCAGCTGCTGGATGAGGCCGGTGCGCCAGGACTCGGTCTCGGCGATCTGGTTGAAGGTGAAGACGTGCAGTCCCTCGACCCGGGCCTGGGGAGGTGCGAGCGCGGGCGCGCACTGCTCCAGGAACCGCTCGCCGGTGAACCCGCCCGGCGCCGCCAGCCGCAGGAACGTGCCGCGGTGCTTGTTGAGGAAGCGGGTGGACTCCCCGACGCCGATCTTCGTGGCCATGTTGAGCAGCTTGGTCCGCTCCACGGGTCCGGGGACCCCCAGCAGCAACGGCATGGTGATGCCGCGGGCCCGCATCCGGACGATCCACGCCTTCACCGCCCGCGGGTCGAAGGTGAGGTTGCTGACGATGTGGGTGGCGTGCCGGCGCTTGTCCCACATCGACTGCACGGTGAGGTCGTCGCTGATCGTCGGGTGGGTCTCGGGGTAGCCGGTGATGCCGACGTGCTCGAACGGGTTGCCCAGGGCGTTCAGGTCCTCCAGCAGCGCGAAGGCGTCGTGGTAGTCCCCCGCCGGGTCGGCGTCGCCGCCGGGCACGAAGATGCTGCGGATGCCCTTGCCGGTGAGGCGCTCGCAGATCTCGGCCAGCTCGGTCTGGCCGTGGATCATCCGGGCAGCCAGGTGCGGCACCACCGGGTAGCCGTGCCCGCACAGCCGCTCGGCGAGGTCGAGGGTCGCCTCCAGTCCCTTGCTGGAGGACGCCGTGATCGTGAGGGCGCGCTCCACCGGCACGTGCTCGAGCACCTTGGCCTCGGCCGTGGCCGTCGGCAGCACTTCGTAGCGGGCGTTGCCCAGCAGGCGGATCATCGTCTCCGCGACCAGTTTGTTGCGCATTATGCAACCCGTTTCGTGATGCGCACCATGCTCGGACCAGCGTAGGACGCCGGGCGTCTTCGTGCCAGCAGGCGGCGGTCCGCCGGATCGCTCGCAGGCCCGCTAAGTTGCTCGTCATGCACAACCCGATCGGCATCGACTTCGGCGGCAGCGGCATCAAGGCCGCTCCGGTGGACCTGGAGAAGGGCGAGTTCGCGGCGAAGCGGCAGCGGATCCCCACCCCGATGCCCTCCACGCCGGAGGCCGTCGCCGAGGTGATGGCCGAGCTGGTCTCCCGCTTCGAGGAGGACGACACCGCCGTCGGTGTCACCGTGCCGGGGGTGATCCGTCACGGCGAGGCGCTCTCGGCCGCCAACATCGACCGGTCCTGGATCGGTGTCGACGTCGACGCGCTGCTCAGCACCCGCCTGCACCGCGAGGTGCACGTGGTCAACGACGCCGACGCCGCCGGTGTCGCGGAGCTGAGGTACGGCGCCGCCAAGGACCACCCGGGGCTGGTCATCGTCACCACGCTCGGCACCGGCATCGGCAGCGCGCTGCTCTACCGCGGCGTGCTGGTGCCCAACACCGAGCTCGGCCACATCGAGATCGACGGGCACGACGCCGAGAAGCGCGCGGCGTCCTCGGTCAAGGACAAGGAGGGCCTGACCTACTCCCAGTGGGCCAAGCGGCTCACCGTCTACTACCGCACCCTGGAGAAGCTCTTCACGCCCGACCTCTTCGTCGTGGGCGGTGGGGTGAGCAAGGACTCCGACAAGTTCCTGCACCTCATCGACATCGGCACCGAGATCGTCCCGGCGAAGCTGCACAACCGGGCCGGCATCATCGGTGCCGCCGTCTTCACCACCGAGAAGGACGACTGAATGCCCGCCACCCGGTTGCTGCCCTCCGAGGAGGCCGTCGACCTGCTCGCCCTGGTCAGGGACATCGCGACCAACGAGCTGCTGCCGCAGGCCGCCGACGCCGAGGCCACCGCGACGTTCCCGCGCGAGGCCTTCCGCACGCTCGGCCGGGCGGGGCTGCTCGGGCTGCCCTATCCCGAGGAGTACGGCGGCGGCGGCCAGCCCTACGAGGTCTATCTCCAGGTGGTCGAGGAGATCGCGACCGCCTGGGCCAGCGTCGGCGTCGGCACGTCGGTGCACGCCCTGTCGTGCTTCGGCCTCGCCACCCGCGGGACCGAGGAGCAGAAGCAGCGCTGGCTCCCCGAGATGCTCGGCGGCGAGCTGTTGGGCGCCTACTGCCTCTCCGAGCCGCACGCCGGCTCCGATCCCGCCGCGATGACCACCCGGGCGGTGCGCAACGGCGATGAGTACGTCATCACCGGCGCCAAGGCGTGGACCACCCACGGCGGCGAGGCCGACTTCTACAAGGTGATGGCGCGCACCTCCGACGACCGCAACGGCATCTCCTGCTTCCTCGTGCCCGCCGACAGCGAGGGGCTCACCGCCGACCCGCCCGAGCGCAAGATGGGACTGACCGCGTCGCGCACCTCCACGATGCGCTTCGACCGGGTCCGCGTGCCCGTCGAGCGGCGGCTCGGGGAGGAGGGTGACGGGCTGCGGATCGCGCTCGCCGGTCTGGACTCGGGCCGGCTGGGCATCGCCGCGGTCGCCGTCGGCCTCGGGCAGGCGGCGCTCGACCACGCCGTGGCCTACGCACGGGAGCGGGAGACCTTCGGCACGCCGATCATCGACCACCAGGGGCTGGCCTTCCTGCTGGCCGACATGGACGCCGCGGTGCAGTCGGCTCGCGCCACGATGCTGCACGCCGCCCGGCTCCGCGACCGCGGGTTGCCCTACTCGCGCGAGGCGTCGATCGCGAAGCTGACCGCCACCGACACCGCGATGAAGGTGACCACCGACGCGGTGCAGGTGCTCGGCGGCTACGGCTACACCCGCGACTTCCCGGTCGAGCGCTTCATGCGTGAGGCGAAGGTGACCCAGATCTTCGAGGGCACCAACCAGATCCAGCGGCTGGTGATCAGCCGGGCGCTGCGCCGGGGCGGCTCCGGTGAGCTGCGCCGCGACGACCAGACCAGAGGAGACCGATGAGCTGGACCGCTGCCGACCTGCCCGACCTGACCGGGCGGAGCGCCGTGGTCACCGGGGCGAACTCGGGGATCGGTCGTTCGGTCGCCCGCGAGCTCGCCGCCCGGGGGGCAAGCGTGGTGCTGGCGTGCCGCAGTGTCGAGCGCGGCCGTGACGCGGCCCTGGAGATGCGGGGTACGACGCGTGTCGAGCCGCTGGACCTGGCCTCGCTCGCGTCGGTGCACGCCTTCGCCGAGCGCTGGCAGGGGCCGCTCGACCTGCTCGTCAACAACGCCGGGGTGATGTGGCCGCCGACGTGGCGGGCCACCGAGGACGGCTTCGAGCTGCAGTTCGGCACCAACCACCTCGGTCACTTCGCGCTGACCGGCCTGCTGCTGCCCGCGCTGCTCGACGCCCCGGCGCCCCGGGTGGTCTCGGTCGCCTCGATCGCGCACCACCGCGGCCGGGCGTCGGTGGTCGAGGGCAACCCCCGGCAGGGCTACTTCGCCGAGCGCGCCTACGGCAACACCAAGCTGGCCAACCTGCTGTTCTTCCGCGAGCTGCACCGGCTGGCCACCGAGGCCGGCTCCCCGCTGGTCTCGACGGCCGCGCACCCCGGCGTCGCGGCGACCAACCTCGTCGCCTCCCCGGACGGCATCGGTCGGTTCAAGCCGGTCAACGTGCTGGCGCCGTACGTCATGCGGGTGATGTTCCAGTCCGCCGATGCCGGCGCGCTGCCGATCCTCTACGCCGCGACCGAGGCCGAGCCCGGCACCTACTGGGGTCCCCGGCACCTGCGGGAGAGCCGGGGTCCGGTCGCCCCGGCGCGGCTGAGCGCGCTGGCGCGCGACGACGAGCTCGCCCGCCGGCTCTGGGAGCGCAGCGTCGAGCTGACCGGCGTCGACATCAAGCTGTAGTCAGGACAGGCCGCTCGCGCCGCTACGTGCCCCAGGCGATTACCCGCGGCAGGCCACGGCGGCGAGCGCGAGGGAGGCGCCGTCCTCGACCAGCCCGGCCTGCCAGCCGCGCAGGCCGGTGCTCTCCCGCCATGCCGACCCGAGCATCGACCCGGCCGCCGCACCGACCGCGCCGGCCAGCATGGGCAGGCCGGTCGAGGCGCCGTCGCGCGAGGCGAGGGCAGCGGCTCCGACCGCGCCCGACCCGACGCGCACCTGCAGCGCCGGCGGCTCGAGACGGCTCGGCACGACCGGCGTCTTGTCGGCTCCGGCCTCCCCGGCGATGGACAGCGCGGCCACGGCCTTGGTGAACCCGCCGGCCCGCCGCGAGGTCAGCGTCGGAACGGCGACCCCCAGCGAACTGCGGCCACCGGCGGCCATGCCGAGCAGCAGCGACCGGGCGAGCAGGCCGAACGAGGGTCGCTTGCGCACCGACTCCGCCTCGGGGTCACGCTTCTCCAGGCCGCGGAGCACCGCGCTGGTGGTGAAGCCGTAGGCCAGGTGCGGGACCAGGTCGCCGGCCCAGTCACCCGGGGCCCACGAGCCCAGGTCGGTGGTGCCGAGTCCCTGCGCGGACAGGTCGGTGACCGCCATCGCCCCCAGGCCGGTCGCGGTGGCGCCCAGCGGCCCCGGCAGCCGGACGCCGAGCGCCCGCGCGCTGCTGGCCGCGACAGCGACGCCCAGACCCGCGCCGATGCCGGCCAGCGCGCCGAAGGCCTCGCCGCGGTGCTGCCGCTCACTCTTGTGACCGGGCACCTCCAGTCCGAGGGCGTCCAGGCCGGCCTCGACCGTGCGCTGCGGCACGTCGCTCGAGGGACGCCCGCGGATCGCCATGTCGATCCAGCTCACCGCATTGAGCACCGTGGTGCCGACTGCTCCCGCGATCAGGCCGCGGCGCAACACTCCCGTCATCGCCTCTCCTCTGCTCTCGATCGGACGGGGGTACCCGACCCCGCGGCCGTTGATGCAGAGGGGCCACCGAGCGCCACCGTCAGGGCCAGCACCTCGTCGGGATCCTCGAGCCGGTCGCCGAAGGCCTCGCGGAGCTGCCCCATCCGGTAGCGCACGGTCTGCGGGTGCACGAAGAGCGAGGACGCCACGTCGTCGCGGCGACCCTGGTGCAGCAGCCAGGCCCGCAACGTCTCCTCGAGCTTCTCGCGGGTCGAGGCCCGCATGCCCTCCAGGGGTGCCAGCACGCGGGCGCGCAGGTCGGCGAGCGCGTCGGGGTCGGCGCCGAGCACCAGCGGCACCAGGTGTGCCTCGGTGTCGACCGGGTCGCCCGGCAGCCGGGCGGCCAGGGCACGGCGGGCGCGGGCATGGGAGGCGGCGACCGCCAGCCAGTCCGTCGTCGGGCCCACCACGGCGTGCCTGCGGACCAGCGCCTGCAGCAGCGCGGCCCGGTGCGCGTCGGGCACCAGCAGCACCGCCCGCTCGTCGTCGTCGGACTCCGTGGTGGCGATGGTGCCCTGAGGCAGCAGCTCGAGGGCGCCCCGGGTCCGGGCCGCCGGCAGCAGCACCGCGGTGAGCGTCCCGGGCACCGGCCAGTCGGCCCGCTCGGCGGCCGCGACCACGGCGTCCGCGGGGGCACCAGCGAGCAGCCGCTCGGCCAGCCGGGTGAGCAGCCGCTGCCGCACCCGCCCGGCGGTCTCGAGCTCGTCGGCGTGCCCGGCGACGCTCGCCGCGGAGAGCTGGTCGATGTAGGCGAAGACCATCTCCGCGAACCGCGCCACGTCACCGGCCGGCTGCCCCGCTGCCACGGCGCGCGCGGAGAGCCCCCGCCAGGAGACCCGCGCGCCCACCCGGTACGCCGCCAGCAGGGCGTCCATGCTCCTGCCCGACCGGGCCTCGCCCCGGCCGAGGTCGTAGGCACCGGCGAGCGCCGGCTCCATCGGGGTGCCGCGCGGCGCGCCGCCGCCCCGGGCCGCGAGGTCGAGGAAGACGCCCAGCGCCAGGCTCACCGCGTCACGGATGTTCTGCCCCATCGGCCCCACCAGTGCGCGGGAGTAGCTGGGCACCTCGGCGATGATCGAGGCCACCGCCTCCCGGGAGACCTCGTCGAGCCCGCCGCGCAGCGCCTCGACCACCTCGGGCGCGAGGCGCAGCTCACCCTCGTCGGGGGATGCGGTCACTTTTGTCTCCTGCGAACAAACACGCGGGCAGGATTCACGTCCTGCCGTCATGACCTTACCCCGGTGCGCCAGTGACCATGGAGACATGGCACTTCGCGAACGGCTCGGCTCGCTGACGCAGGCCCTGACGACCCCGCTCGTGCCGGCGGACTACCTCGACCTGTTCGCGCCGCTGCGCCGCGGCGCCGCCCTGCGCGGCCGGATCGAGGAGGTGCACCCGGAGACCGCCGATGCGGCGACGCTGGTGATCCGCCCGGGTGCCGACTGGGCCGGCCACGTGCCCGGCCAGTACCTCCGCATCGGCGTGGACGTCGACGGGGTGCGGCAGTGGCGCGCCTACTCCCTCACCCACGGGCCCCGCGCCGACGGCCGGATCTCGATCACGGTCAAGGCGGTGCCGGGCGGCCTGGTCAGCAGCCACCTGGTCCGGGAGGCCCGGCCCGGCACCCTGGTGCACCTGGAACAGGCGGCCGGGGAGTTCGTGCTGCCTCCCGACGGCGGCAAGCTGCTCTTCGTCACGGCCGGGTCGGGCATCACCCCGGTGATCGGGATGCTGCGCAACCTCTTCCCGGTGACCGAGGCCGGCGTGCTGCAGCCGCGCCGCAGCGCGGCCTTCGACATCGTGGTCGTGCACGTCGCGCCCAGCGAGCCCCAGTCGATCTTCCGCGACGACCTCGTGGCGCTGGGCGACGCCGGGGCGATCGACCTGGTGACGCGGTACGACGACGTGCACGGCGTGCTCGACGTCGACCGGCTCGAGGAGCTGGTGCCCGACATCGCGGCCCGCAAGACCTTCGCCTGTGGCCCGGCCGGGCTGCTCGAGGCGCTGCAGGCCCACCACGCGGCCCGCGACCTGGAGCTGTTCACCGAGCAGTTCCGGCCCGCGCTGGTCGAGGCGGGCGAGGGCGGCACGGTCGCCTTCGACCGCAGCGACGTCACGGTGGCCGCGGACGGCGCGACACCGATCCTGGACGCCGCGGAGGCGGCCGGGGTGCTGATGCCGAGCGGCTGCCGGATGGGCATCTGCTTCGGGTGCGTCGTACCCCTCAAGGCGGGAGCCGTCCGCGACCTGCGCAACGGCGAGCTCACCGTCGCCGTCCCGGGAGAGACCGACGCCGCGGGCGTGCCCGTGCAGACCTGCATCTCCGCCGCGGCCGGCGAGTGCCGCATCGACCACTGACCTTCTCAAAGACCAACCGGACCGGGAGCTGCCATGACCGCCATCACCCGCAAGCCCGAGAACCCGACCGCCCACCTGACCCCCGAGGACGTCGAGCAGATCGGCGTCGAGCTCGACGCGATCCGCCAGGACGTGCTCGACAGCCGCGGGGCCGGCGACGCCGCCTACATCCGCACGGTGGTCAAGGCCCAGCGCTCGCTCGAGCTCGGCTCCCGCGCGGTGCTGCTCGCCAGCGTCTTCCCGCCGGCCTGGCTGGTGGGGACGACCGGCCTGGCGATCGCCAAGATCCTCGAGAACATGGAGATCGGCCACAACGTCATGCACGGCCAGTGGGACTGGATGCGTGACCCGAAGATCCACTCCACGACGTGGGAGTGGGACAACGCCTCACCGGCGTCGGGCTGGAAGCACTCCCACAACCAGGTGCACCACACCTACACGAACATCGTCGGCAAGGACAACGACCTCGGCTACGGCATCATGCGCGTCGACGAGGACCAGCGCTGGCACCCGGTCTACCTGCTGCAGCCGCTGTGGAACTTCGTCAACGCCTGCTTCTTCGAGTACGGCATCGCGGCCTACGACCTCGAGCTGGGCCGCAACCTGCGGCTGCCCCGGGAGCGGCGGCCGGAGTCGTTCCGGCAGGCGACGCGCCAGACCCTGCGCAAGATCCGCCGCCAGGCGACGAAGGACTACCTGCTGCACCCGTTGTTCTCCGGGCCGTCGTTCCTGCCCACGCTCGCGGCCAACTTCACCGCCAACCTGGTGCGCAACCTGTGGAGCCACTCGGTGATCATGTGCGGCCACTTCCCCGAGGGCGTGGAGACCTTCGAGAAAGCCGCGATCCCGGAGAAGGAGTCGCGCGGCGAGTGGTACGTGCGGCAGATGCTCGGCTCGGCGAACATCTCCGGCTCCAGGGCGATGCACCTGATGACCGGCAACCTCTCCCACCAGATCGAGCACCACCTCTTCCCCGACCTGCCGAGCAACCGCTACGCCGAGATCGCGCCGAGGGTCAAGGCACTCTTCGACAAGTACGACCTCAACTACCACTCCGCGCCGCTGCCCCGGCAGGTGGCGTCTGCCTGGCACAAGGTCTTCCGGCTGTCGCTGCCCAACGGCTGGCTGGCCGAGACCACGCCCCGCAACGCCCCGCAGCAGCTGGCCAAGCTGCTCCGGATGAGCACCGGTGGCCGCAGGGCCCGGCAGGCGCGGGTGCGGGCCGCCTGACCCCGGCCGACGCGCCAGTGCCGAGGTTCGGTGTCAGCCGGTAGCACCGATCCGCGGCACTGGCGTGGTCGCGTCGAGCGCGTGGACGACCGCGGCCATGTCCTCCTCGCCGTGGCCCCGCCGCTCGGCCTCGGCGAAGAGGGCGTTCGACGCGTCCAGCAGCGGGGAGGCGATGCCGAGCTCGCGCGCCGCGGCGACGATCAGCTCGCTGTTGTAGTGCACGTCGCGCACCGCGGCCTGGGGCGGGAAGTCCCCGGCGATCAGCATGCCGAGCTTGAGGCGGGAG
>DATDNR010000052.1:0-3988 GCA_036518175.1 Marmoricola sp. | reverse complement strand
CGTCCGCAGGCTCGAGGCGATCGTCCCGGCCGAGGCCATCCTGGCCACCAACACCTCCTCGCTGTCGGTGACCGAGATCTCCACGGCCAACGCCCACCCGGGACGGGTCGTCGGCGTGCACTTCTTCAACCCCGCTCCGGTGCAGGGTCTCGTCGAGGTGGTGCGCACCGTGGTGACCGACCCCGACGTGCTCGAGGACGTCAAGGCGCTGGTGGAGAAGCTCGGCAAGAACCCGGTGGTCTGCGGCGACAAGGCCGGCTTCATCGCGAACACGCTGCTCTTCGGCTACCTCAACCACGCCGTGGCGATGTACGAGGGCAAGTTCGCCACCCGCGAGGACCTCGACGCCGCGATGCGCTTCGGCTGCGGCTACCCAATGGGCCCGCTCGCGCTGCTGGACCTGATCGGCCTCGACACGGCGTACGAGATCCTGGAGACGATGTACCGGCAGGGCCGCGACCGGCTGCACGCACCGTGCCCGCTGCTGAAGCAGATGGTCACCGCCGGCATGCTGGGCCGCAAGACCGGCCGCGGCTTCTACACCTACGAGGCGCCCGACAGCCCGGTCGTCGTCCCCGACGCGCTCACCCCGTCGGAGGACGACAAGCCGAGGCTGCGCCACGACATCCGCACGGTCGGAGTGGTCGGCACCGGCACCATGGCCACCGGCATCGTCGAGGTCTTCGCCAAGGCCGGGTACGACGTCCTCTACGTCGGTCGGACCCCGGCCAAGGTCGACGGCGTGCGCGCCACCATCGAACGCTCGCTGGACAAGGCGATCCAGCGGGGCAAGCTCGAGGAGTCGGCCCGGCCGGAGGTGCTCTCCCGGCTGACCGGCAGCACCGCGCTCGACGACCTCGCCGGGGTGGACATCGTCGTGGAGGCGATCGCCGAGGACCTGCGGGTCAAAGCCACCCTGTTCGAGAACCTCGACGAGATCTGCAAGCCCGGAGCGATCCTGGCCACCACCACCTCCTCGCTGCCGGTCATCGAGCTGGCGCAGGCGACCAGGCGGCCGCAGGACGTCATCGGGATGCACTTCTTCAACCCGGCCCCGGTGATGAGACTCGTCGAGGTGGTCTCCACGGTGTCCACCTCCGACGAGGTGGCCGAGACGACGCGGGCCCTCTGCGCGCGGGTCGGCAAGGTGGCGGTCTCGTGCGCCGACCGGGCGGGCTTCATCGTCAACGCGCTGCTGTTCCCCTACCTCAACGACGCGATCAAGATGCTCGAGGCGCACTACGCCACCGCCGACGACATCGACACCGCAATGAAGCAGGGCTGCGCGCTGCCGATGGGTCCGTTCGAGCTGCTCGACGTCGTCGGCAACGACGTCTCGCTCGCCATCGAGCGTGAGCTCTACCTGGAGTTCCGCGAGCCGGGCTTCGCCCCGGCGCCGCTGCTGGAGCACCTGGTCACTGCGGGCTACCTGGGTCGCAAGACCAAGCGCGGCTTCCGCGACTACTCCCACTGAGGGGCGGCGCCGCGGGCCCGGCGACCGCCATGGCCGCCGGGCCCCGCCTCAGCCGACGACGGCCTCGGCGAGCGCGAGCACGGTGCCGACCGTCAGCTCCGCGACGACCTCCTGGCGGTGCATCAGCTCGGCCAGGTGCTGCGGGCACAGTCGCTTCACCAGCGACGGCACGCCGTCGTACGACACACGCGCGAGGTACGCCGCCGCCTCCCTGCACGGCAGCGATGAACAGGACAGGGCTTCGTCCACGGTTCCATGCCTCCCAATCAGGCATCGCGGACCCAGGCGCCAACTGCCCGTCGCCATGCTCGGCACGAGGCGCCGCCCCCGAACAAGGGGCCCGACATATCACGGTTTGGGTGATTCATCCTGCTCTGAACCGGGCGACACGCCAACCCCTGGAGCACGCCCGTAAGAAAGAAAGTGTGGCCATCGACCCGCGCCCGCTGCCGTGTCCGGGTGATCTGGGATGATCCGAGGCGCGAGCCCACGTGTCGGGAGGTGCCATGGCGACCCGCATCGAGAAGTGGCGCGGTGAGGAGTACGAGGTCCGCAAGGTGACCGGCTCGGCGTCGACGAAGTCCTACCGCTGTCCCGGCTGCCAGCAGCAGATCCGGCCCGCCACCCCGCACGTGGTGGCCTGGCCGGTGGTGCCCTCGCTGCTGACCAGCTTCTCCGGCAGCGGCGTCGACGAGCGGCGGCACTGGCACACGCACTGCTGGAGGCGCCGCTGACCGGCCGCCTTCGGTAGGTTCACCGCCATGGAGAGCGGCCGGCTGCAGGCCTTCAGCGACGGGGTGCTCGCGGTCATCATCACGGTGATGGTGCTGGAGCTGAAGGTGCCCGACGGCTTCGGTTGGGCGGACCTCGCCGGCTCCGGGCTCGGGTTCCTGACCTACCTGCTCAGCTTCGTCTACGTCGGCATCTACTGGAGCAACCACCACCACCTCTTCCAGGTCGCCGACCGGGTCGACGGCGCCGTACTCTGGGCGAACCTGCACCTGCTCTTCTGGCTCTCGCTGTTCCCGTTCAGCACAGCCTGGCTCGACGACTCCGGCGTCGCCCTGGTGCCGACCGTGGTCTACGGCCTCAACCTGCTGTGCGCGGCGGTGGCGTACTACCTCGTGCAGTGGACGATCTTCCGGCTGCCCTCGGTGGGGGAGCGGCTGCGGGCGGTGCTGGGCCGGGACCTGAAGGGCAAGATCTCGCCGGCGTTCTACCTGCTCGGCATCGCACTGGCCTACGTCGAGCCGTGGCTCGGCGAGGTGCTGTACGTCGCCGTCGCGCTGGCGTGGCTGGTCCCCGACCGGCGGGTCGAGCGCTACCTGGAGAGCCAGGGGCCGGCGGGTACGGTCGGGGAATGACCGAGACACCCGACCGGGACCCGGGCGAGGACCCGCAGCAGGAGAAGGTCGCGAGCCGCGCGGAGCTGCTGCCGGAGGAGGACACCGCCGGCAGTGACGACCCGGAGGCCCAGGCGCGCGAGATCCTCGAGGAGTCCGCGGAGCGCACCGAGGACCCCGAGGCGACGCGGCACGAGTCGACGCAGACGCCGGACTGAGACCCGCCGTGCCGCGGTGGCTCAGCTTCCGCGCGGGACGTCGTGGGCCAGGTCGTAGGACAGGTCGCCGCCCTGCTCGGTGACGGCGTCCGGCCGGGCCGGGAACACCGGGCCGGCGTCGGGCCGCTGCGGGGCGGCGCCGGTGAACTCGTGCGCCAGGTCGTACTCGTAGTCGCCGCCGGTCTCGGCGGCCGCGACGGGGCGGCAGTCGTTGCCGCACGCGTCCGCCGAGGCGGCCGGGACGGGGCCGTCCGCGTGCGAGGCGGGGCGGTGCAAGACGGCGGTCTGCGGCGCCACCCGGATCGTGTCACCGACCACGCTCGCCGAGCCGTCGACGATCAGGGTGAAACCGTGGTGCTGCCGTGGTGGCAGCACCACGCTGACCTGCGGGTTGGAGGCGATGTTGCGCGCCGACCCCCTGCTGACAGCGTCGATGACCAGCTCGGTCGCGGTGGCCGTCGGCTCCACGGTGACCGCCTTGACGCGGCCCTCGGTCGAGACGGTCAGCAGGTAGCCGAAGGAGTAGTCGGCCAGCGCGCCGGCCAGCTCCGCCGGATCGACCGGAATGCTCATGCTCGCGAGGGTACTCCCGCGCGCATGGCATGGTCGTGTGCTCAGCTGGCCGCTATGGCGACCACCTGAGCACACGAACCGGGGGTGTTCAGGCGGCGGGCTTCCACGGCTTGAGCCACGGCGTCTCCGGCCAGCCCTCACGGGCGGCGACCAGCTCGTACATCGTCGCCCCGTCGAGGGCCTCGCGGATGATGTCGGCGTGGCCTGCGTGCCGGGCCAGCTCCTCGACGAGGTGCAGGGCGACCCAGCGCACCGACCAGTGCTCCACGTCCTGCGGGAACCACGGCGCGTCGTGCGGCACCGGCACCGGTGTGGCCGGGTCGGCCGCCCGCAGCGCGCGCAGCGTCTCCTCGGCCTGGGCGTCGAACCGGGCCAGCACC
>DATDNR010000051.1:0-3078 GCA_036518175.1 Marmoricola sp. | reverse complement strand
ACCACCGGGCTGACCACCGGGCCGACCACCGGGCTGACCACCGGGTTGACCACCGCGCGGGCCGTGCCGACCCGCCGGACGTGACCAAAGCCCCTGACCGCCCCCATCGGCCGGCGGAGGGATGGAGGCATGGACAGGCTGAGCGCGCTGGACTCGGCGTTCCTGCACCTGGAGACCGCCGAGACCTCGCTGCACATCGCCAGCCTGGCCCTCTTCGCCGGCCCGGCGCCTCCCCATGACCGGGTGCGCCGGGCGATCGCGGCGAAGTTGCCGCTGGTGCCGCGCTACCGGCAGCGGCTGTGCGCGGTGCCGTTCGACATCGGCCGGCCGGTGTGGGTCGACGACCCCGCCTTCGACCTCGACCGGCACCTGCACCGCGCGGCCCTGCCCGCCCCCGGCGGCACTGCGGAGCTGCAGGACCTGATGGACCGGCTGATGTCCCAGCCGATGGACCGCTCGATCCCGCTGTGGGAGGACTGGGTCATCGAACGGCTGGCGCACCGGCGCTGGGCGCTGGTCACCAAGGTGCACCACAGCATGGTCGACGGGATCGCCGGCACCGACCTGCTCACCACCGTGCTCGACGACTGCGCGCGGCCGGAGCCGGGCCGATGCCGGACACCTGGGCGCCGCGCCCGCAGCCGGGTCCGGTGCGGCTGGTCGGTGACGCGCTGCGCGACAACGCCGTACGCCTGCCCCGCGCCGTCGGCTCGATGTCCGGGGCGTGGCAGGCGCTGCGTCACGCGCCCGCGACCGCCGGCTCGGCGCTGCGCACCGGCCGTGGCCTGCTCGGCTTCGGCACCGCCGCCCGACCCATCGCCGGCTCCTCGCTGGTCGGGCCCACCGGGCGGGCTCGCCGCTACCGCTGGACCAGCGTGCCGCTCGACGACGTGGCGGCGGTGCGGGCGCGCTACGGCACCACGATCAACGACGTCGTGCTCGCCGTGGTCGGCGGCGCCTTCCGCACGCTGCTGCAGTCCCGCGGCGAGGAGCCGCGCACCGACATGGTGCGCTGCCTGGTGCCGGTCTCGGTGCGCCATGCCGACGAGCACGGCCACCTCGACAACCGCGTCTCGGCCATCCTGGCCGGGCTGCCCGTCGAGGTGGCCGAGCCGGTCGACCGGCTCACCGAGACCACCCTGCGGATGCGGGCGCTCAAGGACGCCCACGAGGCGCAGGCCGGCGAGCTGGTCACCGGACTGGCCGAGGCGCTGCCGCCGCCGGCGCTCGCGGCCTTCCTGCACGTGGCCTTCCGGACGCCGCACCAGAACCTGACGACGGTGACCACCAACGTGCCGGGTCCGCCGTACCGGCTGTGGCTCTGCGGCCGCCGGATGCTGATGCACTACCCCTACGTGCCGATCGCCGACCGGTTGCGCATCGGCATCGCGGTCACGACGTACGACGGCCGGCTCTCCCTCGGCGTCACCGCCGACCGCGACACCGTGCCGGACGTCGACGCGTTCGTGCGCGGGCTCGAGATGGGGTTCGCCGAGCTGCTCGGCGCCGCCCACCAGGTGGGGGCGTGAACGCCGGCCTCGCCGAGCCGGCCCCCGGCACCCGGCACCGGATGTCTGCGGCGGACGCGGCGTGGCTGCGAATGGACCGGCCGAGCAACCTGATGGTGGTCACCTCGGTGATGTGGCTGGACGGGCCGGTCGACGCCGGGGCGCTGCGCGACCTGGTGCGGGCGCGGATGCTGGCGAGGTTCCCGCGGTTCGGCCAGCGGGTCGTCGAGGACCACGGGCTGTGGTGGGAGGACGTGCCGGACCTCGACCTCGACGACCACATCCGGGGCGTGCGGCTGCCCGCGCCGGCCGGTCGGCGGGAGCTGGAGGACTTCGTCGGCGCCCAGGTCAGCGTGCCGCTCGACCCGCACCGGCCGCTGTGGCTGCTGCACGTGGTGGAGAACTACGCCGGCGGGGGTGCGGTCGTCTACCGGATGCACCACGCCGTCGCCGACGGCTTGGCGCTCGTGCGGGTGCTGCTGTCGCTGACCGACGCGACCGCGGGCGACCAGCCGCCACTCGCATCGCCGCGTCACCGTGCGGGCACGGCCCGGGCGCTGCCCCGGATGGCGCACGAGGCGATCGAGACGCTGCTGCACCCGCAACGGCTGCTCCAGCTCGCCGACCCGCGGCCGCCGCTGCATGCCGCGGCCACGGCGGCCGACGACGCGGTGGCGCTGGGCAAGCTGGTGCTGCTGCCGCCCGACCGCCAGACCGTGCTGCGCGGCCACGTCGAGGTGACCAAGGCCGCCGCGTGGACCGATCCGGTCCCGCTGCGCCGGGTCAAGGACCTCGGCCACAAGACCGGCGCCAGCGTCAACGACGTGCTGCTCGCCGCTGTCGCCGGCGGCCTGCGCAGCTACCTCGTCCGCCGGCACAGCGCGGTGCACGACCTGCGCGCGATCGTGCCGTTCAACCTCCGCCCGCTCGACCGGCCACTTCCGGCCGACCTGGGCAACCGGTTCGGGCTGGTCTACCTCAACCTGCCGGTGACGGTGGCCGACCGGGAGGAACGGCTGCGCGAGATGAGCAGGCGGATGCGGGCGATCAAGCGCTCGCCCGAGGGGCCGGTCTCCTACGGCATCCTGCAACTCATCGGCTCGGCACCGGCCGCGATCGAGCAGCTGGCCATCGACGTCTTCGCCTCCAAGGGCACCGCGGTGATGACCAACGTGCCGGGGCCGACCCAGCCCGTCGTGCTCGCCGGACGGCGGCTGCTCGGCTCGATCGGCTGGGGACCCACGTCCGGCGACCTGGCCCTCGGCGTGGCGATCTTCAGCTACGCCGGCGACGTCGTCGTCGGCTTCTGCGCAGACACCGGCCTGGTGCCCGACGTGCGCCAGATGCGCGCCGACTTCGTCGCCGAGCTCGACGGCCTGCTGGGATGAGACCGAGTCTCACTGCGGAACGCAGGTCGGGAGGCCTGCGCGGCCTGCGGAAGGTAGTGAGACTCAGCCATCACATCCGCGCCCTCTTGCAGCCCGAGCCCCGGTAGGTTTCTGGCGTGGGCGTCGCCATCCGCCGTCGCAGTCTCGAGGTGCTGGTCTTCGTGGTCGGCGCGGCGAGCCTG
>DATDNR010000050.1:0-56916 GCA_036518175.1 Marmoricola sp. | reverse complement strand
GCCATCGTCCACGCCCGCGCCATCACCGAGAGCTCGCCGCGCCGGCTGGTGACCACCTCGCCACGCACGGCGATCAGGTCGCCGAGGTCGACCAGCGCCTTGAACTCGGCCAGCGACTCCTCACCCACCTCGGCGAGCGACAGCATCACCTGGATCTCCGACCCGTCCCCCTCGCGCAGCCGGACGAAGCACAGTTTGCCGGTGTTGCGCAGGAAGATCACCCGGCCCGCGATGGCCACCTCCTCCCCGGTGCGGTGGTCAGGGTCGAGCTCGCCGGACTCGAGGGCCGGGTCGTACTTCTCGCGGATCTCCCGGACCGTGTGGGTGCGCTCGACGTGCACCGGGTAGGGCTGCTTCTTCTCGTCGAGGAGGCGCTGCCGCTTCTCGCGGCGTACCTGCATCTGCTCGGGCAGGTCGTCGACGGCTGCTCCCGGGACCGGGTCGGGCACCTCACTCATGCCCACGAGGCTATCGGTGGCCGGCGGGCACCGGCCCGGCGACCGGGGGCAGGTCAGCGCCCGCAGCGGCGTCGCGCGCGGCCCGGGCTCGCGAGACGAGCAGCATCACCGTGACGCAGACGGCCACCACCGCGGCGCCCACCGCAGCCGTGGGCGACGCCACCCAGCCCGACAGCCGCCCCGCGATCCCGCAGACGCTGCCGGCCAGCAGTCCCAGCACCACGGCGGCGAGCACCTGCAGCCGGCCCCGCTGCTGTGCCGCCGCGGCCACGGCCGCGACGCGGTCAGGCATCGGCCACCGCGCCAACCCGGCCGTGAGCCGGTCGAGCACCCGCACGGGAGGGTCGAGGACGCGCCCCGGGGCCGCTCCCCGCACCAGCGCCGCGAGCCCGAGGGCGCCGGCCACGGGGAGCAGCGCCAGCTGCGGGAGCTGGTAGCGCCAGGAGAACCCCGGCAGCGCGACGGCGGTGAGCAGCGGCAGCACCGTCGCCGCGGCCAGCAGGCCCACCGCCACCCTGTCGCCCGAGCGGCGTGCCCTGCCCACGCCGAAGGCCGCAGCGAGGCTGACCAGGAGCAGGAGAGCCAGCAGCGGGCCGGGGATCCAGAACCAGCTGCGGTAGAGCTGCAGCAGGCGGGCGGCCCGCGGGCTGCTGCTGGTGCCGCCGTTGGACCCGCGCGGCAACAGGTGGTGGGCGTGCAGCCGGCGCAGCCCCCAGTAGTGGTCCTGGAAGAGCCAGCGCCCCGGCGGGCTCCCGTAGATGTGGGTCCGCCGCGAGGGGCTGAAGCCCAGCGCGAACTGCCTCAGCACCGACGCCGCGTACGCCACCGGCTCGGCACGCAGCACGCGCTCGTCGAAGTCCTTGATCATGGCCAGCCTCGACATGCCCGGCGGCGCAGACACGTGCCACTGGGGCGCCCGGTGGCCGTGCCACATGTACCAGTCGATCGGCCACCGGTGCCCGACCGGGGCGCTCGGGCACAACGGGACCTCGTACGACGGGAGGTCCACCTGGTCGCAGTGCACCTGCGGAGCGAGGCGGGCGTAGAGGAAACGTGGCCCGGCGAGCTCGAGCGCGTACCTGTGGTACTGCGCGTGGAAGGCGACGGCGTAGGCCGCCAGCGGCACCAGCCCGGCGAGCAGGAAGGCCACCGCCTTCCGCCACGAGACCCGCAGGCAGACCAGCGCCACCACGAACGCGCCCAGGAGCAGGGTGCCGGCGCCGCGGCTCAGCGTGCATGCCGCCACCAGCAGCCCGGCGCCCACCACCGCGAGCAGCGTCGGGCGCGGGCTCCACAGCAGCACCAGGCAGGCGGCCGCGAGCAGCGCCTCGAAGAGCACGTCGGAGAGGACGTAGTGCTCCAGCACCAGCTGAAGGGGGTCGAAGAGCACCGGGACGGTCACAAGGACGGCGACCCAGCGCGGCAGCCCCCGACGCAGCGCGAACGCGTAGCAGGCGACCGCGATGCCCAGGCCGAGGAGGTCCTGGACGACCCCGATCGCGGCTTGGGAGTGCAGCAGGTTCACCTCGGGCCACACGAAGATCAGGTAGCCGGCCGGGCGGATCACGCTGAAGTGCAGCGTGTGGGTGTGCTTGAGGTAGCCGAAGCTGTCGGAGAAGAGCAGCATCGGTCGGTAGGCCACCATCACCAGCGCCCGCAGGGCCGCTGCGGCCAGCAGCAGCACCACGAACGGCAGGTCCGCGCGCCGGAGGCGCACGGGTCGGGCGCCGGTGGCTGGCATGTCTCGAGGCTACTGAGCGCGGCGGGTTCTACCGGGCCGCCGGCTCGGGCTGTTCACTGCTCGGCGCGGTGTCCGGCAGCGGACGGGCGGCATGCGCCCGGGAGACCAGGAGGAGCACCGTGACCACCACCCCCACGACGAGGCCACCGCCCGCGCAGTGGGCCGGATCCGCCCACCCCGAGCGCACCACGACGAGGCCCGAGACGACCCCCGCGGCGACGCCCGCCAGAAGGGCGAGCAGCCACTGCACGACGCCGCGCTCGCAGCCCCGCTCCAGGCCGCTCCTCAGCCCTGCGGGCATGGGCAGCCGCGCGAGCGCCGCAGCGGTCGAGTCGAGCAGCCGCAACGGCGTGTCCACCGTCCGTCCCGGTGCCCGCCCGCGGACGAGGGCGGCGATGCCCAGGGCGCCGGCCAGCGGCAGCATCGGGAGCTGCGGCATCTGGTAGCGCCAGGAGAACCCGGACACGGCGGCACCGGTGGCCAGCGGCACGAGGCACGCGCCCAGCAGCAGGCCGATCGCCACGCGGTCCCCCGACCATCGGGAGCGGCCGACGCCGAAGGCGGCGACCAGTCCCACCAGCCCCAGCAGTGCCAGCAGCGGACCGGGGGTCCACAGGTGGGTCCGGTAGCGGGTCATGAACGTGGCAGCGGCATGGTTGGAGCTGGTGCCCGCTCTCGCCGACGGTGGCTGGAAGCCGTTCTTGATCAGCCTGTCGAGCACCCAGTAGTGGTCCTCGAAGAGCCAGTGCTCGGACGGGTTCCCCCCGATGTGCACCGCTCGGCTCGGCGCGAAGCCCATGGCGAAGTGGGTGATCACGGAGCGGGTGAAGACCAGGGGCTGCTGCCGCACCACGCGCTTGTCGTAGTCCTTCACCATCTGCAGCTGGGTCATCCCCGGCGGGGGCGGCACCTGCCACTGGGGCGCCCGCTGATGTCCCCAGATGTACCAGTTGATCACTTCTCGGTCACGAGGCGGGCCCTGAGGGCACAGCGGACGCTCGTAGCTCGGCAGCTGCAGCGGGTGGCAGCGCACGATCGTGGCGAGGCGCGCGTAGAGGAACCGTGGCCCCGCGGAGGTGATGGCGTAGCTGCCGTACTGCTGGTGGTAGGCCACGGAGTACACGCCGAGGGGGATGATCGCGGCCACCAGGAAGGTGACCATCCGGCGCCAGCCCACGCGCAGGCACAGCAGGGCGATGACGAAGACCAGGATGATCAGTGTCCCGGCACCGCGGGTGAGCGTCGCGCCGGCCATCGCCAGGCCCGCCAGCGCCATCGCCCAGTAGCCGGGGCGCGGGTGCCACAGCAGCAGGAGGCAGGCGCCCACCAGCAGCAGCTCGAACAGCGTGTCGGAGAGCAGGTAGTGCTCGAGCACGAGCTGCAGCGGATCGAAGAGCAGCGGCAGCACGGCAAGCGTCGCCCCCCAGCGGGGCAGACCCCGGCGCACCAGGAAGGCGTAGCAGGCGATCGCGAGGCCCAGACCCATGAGGTGCTGCAGCGCCGGGACCAGGTAGCGCCAGTGCGGCAGGTGCACGAGTGGCCAGAGCAGCGCCTGGTAGCCGGCGGGGCGTTGCCACATCAGCCGGAACGGGATCGTGTGCCGCAGGTAGCCGAAGCTGTCCGGGAAGAGCAGCACCGGCCGGTAGGCGACCATCACGGTCACGCGGACGGCGACCGCCGCCACCAGGGCAAGGAGGAACAGCCCGTGGGCGCGCCACCACGGTCGGCGGCGGGTGCGCACCGGCTCGACGCTCACCACCAGACGCGCTGCGCCGTGGTCTCCGGCAGGGCCGGGATCACCGCTTCGGGCGCCACAGGGACCGGCACGGGATCTTGGAGAGGTCGGCACGGTCGGCGTACTTCTCCGCGATCTCGGTGACCTCCGAGAGCAGGCCCTCCTCCAGCGTGATCGGGTCGAGGCCGAGCTCGAGCAGCTGGCGGTTCTCCACGAACAGCTCGTTCTCGTCGGCCTCGTTGCGCGGGTTCTCCAGGTGGTCGATGTCGGCCTTGGTGAGCCGGGCCACCATCTGGGCCAGGTCGATGACCCGGTGGGTCTCGGTCATCTGGTTGAAGACGCGCACCCGGTCACCGTCGGCGGGCGGGTTCTCGACGGCCAGCTGGATGCACCGCACGGTGTCCTGGATGTGGATGAACGCCCGGGTCTGGCCACCGCTGCCGTGGACGGTCAGCGGGTACTTCACCGCGGCCTGCATCAGGAAGCGGTTGAGCACGGTGCCGTAGTCACCGTCGTAGTCGAACCGGTTGATCAGCCGGTCGTCGAGCCGGGTCTCGCGGGTCTGCGTGCCCCAGACGATGCCCTGGTGCAGGTCGGTGACCCTCACGCCGTCGTTTTTGTTGTAGTAGGCGAAGAGGAGCTGGTCCTGGGTCTTGGTCAGGTGGTAGATCGACCCGGGGTTGGGCGGGTAGAGGATCTCGGTCTCGACGACCTGCCCGTCGTCGGTCGGCACCTGGATGCGCAGGTATCCCTCGGGGATCTTCATGCCCGCGGTGCCGTAGCCGTAGACGCCCATGGTGCCCAGGTGCACGACGTGGGCGTCCGACCCGGCCTCCACGATCGCCGCGAGGAGGTTGTTGGTGGCGTTGAGGTTGTTGCCCACGGTGTAGCGCTTGTGCCACGAGGACTTCATGGAGTACGGCGCCGCCCGCTGCTCGGCGAAGTGCACGACGGCATCGGGCTGCCACTCCTTGATCAGCGTGAGCAGCCGGTGGTAGTTCGCCGCCACGTCGAAGCTCTCGAAGCCGATCTGCTTCTGGGTCAGCAGGTTCCAGGCAGCCAGCCGGGTGCCCATGGGGGCGATCGGCGTCAGCGACGACGCCTCGAGCTCGATGTCCGCCTTGCGCCGGGCGAAGTTGTCGACGATGAAGACGTCGTGCCCCTCCGCGGACAGGTGCAACGAGGTCGGCCAGCCACAGAAGCCGTCACCGCCGAGCACGAGAACCTTCATGATGAACCTTTCGCTATGGACCTTGGGGAGGATAGTCGGTGCGGGTGCCAGCGCTGTGGCCGGGTGATCAGTCGCCGGAGCCGCGCGCTCCGGCCGCCTCGGCGTCGTCCGAGGCGGCGGTTGTCGCTGCGTCGCGTTCGGCCCGGGCCCTGCGGGCTCCCGGGCGTGTCACCACGGCGAGCACGGTCAGCTCGGCGGCCACGGTGACCAGCCTGGAGGCCACCGCCGCGGCCTCGAGCTGCGCGGTGGGGAGCAGGCTGGCCAGCATCCAGATGTAGACCAGCTCGCGGACGCCCACGCCACCGGGGGCGAACACCACCACGAGGCCGACGGCCCAGGCCACGCAGGCGGCACCCGCGACGTAGAGGGGGTTGGCGACGTTCTCGCTGCCGGAGACGGCCACCTGCACGAGCAGCCCGACGACGCCGTAGGCGATGTAGCCGATCGCGTAGACGCCCGCGGTCCGGCTCACCTGGCGCCGGCTGATCCGGGTGCGCTTCTCGAGCCACCGGGACACCAGCAGCGGGGCCAGCGCCACGGGGATGACCGGCAACCACCGCCAGTCGTGCAGGCAGGCCCACAGCGCGCCGATGGCCATCGAGACGCAGAGGAGGATGGTGTTCTCCGCGGTGACGGCAGTGAGCTTGTCGCGGATGCGGCCCTGCACGGTGGTGGCGCGCGCGACCACCGCCCAGAAGCCGCCGGGCACGTAACGGGCGACCTGGGTCTGGCACCACGGCACCACCGCGCTACGGTCGGCGACGAGCGAGGCCCACCCTCCTGCCAGGGAGAGCCACCACACGAGCGCCACCAGGTAGGCGGCAGCAAGCGGCCACCAGTGCAGGGTGGAGAAGTCGGTGGCGCGGGCGGCCTTGTAGCCCATGTAGGCGACCAGCGCCAGCGCGCAGGGGTAGAACAGCGCCCGGGCGATCGCGACCATCTTGGGGGCGCGTGCCTCCCACCGCGCCAGCAGCGCGCGCAGGGCCACGACCCTGACGTGCAGCCGGTGGGCGCGCTCCTCCCAGCGACCGTGCCCCGGGGGGCCGGTCGTGCCGTCGCGCGAGCCTCCGGTCCGGGGAGCCGTCGTGCTCACCGGCCTGCCCGTCGGCCCTCGTGGCGCGCGCGTGAGCGCTCACGCCACCAGGTGGTGACAATCACCCGTCCGTACCGGGCGCCGTAGCGAAGGTTGTGTCCCTTCTTGCTCACTCCGGCGAAGCGCTTGTGCATGGTGATCGGCCTCTCTGCGATGCGGTAGCCCTGGTAGATGGCTCCGATCAGCAGTTCCGAACTCTGGTACTGGGGCTGCGTCTGCGGCACGCGCACCCCAACTTCGGTCCTGAAAGCACGATACCCGCTGGAGGTGTCGGTAACCGTCACTCCCGTGAGCAAGGACACCATCCGTCCGTAGAGTCGCACGCCCGCGTGACGGATCGCGTCATCGGTCTCCGCGGCTCCGAGCACCCGCGAGCCGAGCACGAAGTCGGCCTCTCCGGCCAGGAGCGGCTCGGTGACGGTGGGCATCTCCCGTGGGTCCCACTGCATGTCGGCGTCCAGCGTGACGACGTAGTCGGCGCCGTGGTCGGCCGCGAGCTGGTAACCCACGCGGAAGGCCGCCCCCTGTCCGCTGTTGTTGGCCAGCCGGGCCACGCGGACGTGGTCGTACTTCTCCGCCACTGCCGACGTGCCGTCGCTGCTGCCGTCGTCGACCACGACGACGTCGACGGCGAGGCCGTGCACCTCCGGGGCGATGGCCTCGAGCACCTGGCCGAGACTGTCCTCCTCGTTGAAGGCCGGGATCACCACGAGGATCGGGGCGAACCGGAGGTCCGCGCCGTAGCGCTCGTCGAAGGCGGCCACGGCGGCGGCACGCTCACGGTCGATGGCCGCGAGGTCCTTGCGATTCGATCCAGTCACGGCGACGCAGCCTACAGGGTCGAACCTGAGAAAACGGTGACGAGACCCGCGCCACGCGGTCACGGTCAGGCATTGCGGAGGAAGACCATCTCGAGGCCGAGCAGGGTCAGCCACGGCTGGTGGTCGGTGAACGACGCGCACTCCTCCACCACGATCGGGGCGAGGCCGCCCGTGGCGACCACGTTGACGTCGTCCACCGGTACGCCGAGCTCCCGCACCATGCGCGCGACGATGCCGTCGACCTGGCTGGCGACCCCGAACACCAGCCCCGACTGCAGCGCCTCCACGGTGTTCTTGGCGATCACCGAGCGCGGGCGCAGCAGCTCGACCTTGCGCAGCTGTGCTCCGCGCCGGCCGAGGGCCTCGAGGGAGATGTCGATGCCGGGGGAGATCGCACCGCCGACGTACTCGCCCCGAGTGCTGACGACGTCGAAGGTGGTGGCGGTGCCGAAGTCGACCACGATGGAGGGGCCGTCGTAGAGGCGTGCCGCGGCGAGGGCGTTGACGATCCGGTCCGCGCCGACCTCTCGCGGGTTGTCCATGAGGACCGGCACACCGGTGCGGACGCCGGGCTCCACCACGACGTGCGGCACGCTGCCGAAGTCGCGATCGAGCATCTCCCGCCACTCGTGCAGCACCCCGGGCACGGTGGCACAGACCGCCACGCCGTCGACCCGGTCGTCGCCGGCCCGCAGCGCCGGGCTCTCCCGGAGCAGTCCGCGCAGCAGCACCGCCCACTCATCGGCGGTGCGACGCTCGTCGGTGGCCACCCGCCAGTGGTCGAGCACCTCGCCGGCGTCGAGCAGGCCCAGCGTGGTGTGGGAGTTGCCGATGTCGGCACAGAGCAGGATCACCGGCCGCCTTCCGGGGTCCCGAGCAGGAGTGGCACGTTGTCGATCAGCCGGGTGCTGCCCACCCGGGCCGCGATGAGCATGCGACCCTGGCCCGTCGCAGGCGCCGGCCCGAGCCAGGGATCGGTGACGGTGAGGTAGTCGAGGTCGACCCCGTGCAAGCGCCGGAGCTCCGCGCGGGCGGCCCCGAGTGCTGACTCCGGTCCGCGCGCCGCGTCGCGCCGGCCTGCTCGCAGTGCCCGGGAGAGCCCGGCGGCCTGCTCGCGCTCGGCAGGGTCGAGGTAGCGGTTGCGGCTCGAGCGCGCGAGCCCGTCAGCCTCCCGGACGGTCTCGGCCCCCACCACACGGATGCCCAGGCAGAGGTCCGCGACCATGCGCCGCACCAGCACGAGCTGCTGGTAGTCCTTCTCTCCGAAGACGGCGACGTCGGGGCGGACCAGTCCGAAGAGCTTGGCCACCACGGTGAGCACGCCGCGGAAGTGCATGGGGCGGATCTCGCCCTCCAGGATGCTGCCCAGGGGACCCGGCTCGACGGTCACCTGCGGGTCGCCGTCGGGGTAGACCTCGGCGACGCCGGGCGCGAAGACGGTGTCCACGCCCCCGCTCCGGCAGACCTGCAGGTCGGCCTCGAGCGTGCGCGGATAGCGGTCGAGGTCCTCGCCGGGGCCGAACTGCAGCGGGTTGACGAAGATCGACACGACCAGCCTGCCGTCAGCACCGATCTCCTCGCGCGCACGCCTGATCAGTGCGGCGTGCCCGTCGTGCAGGGCCCCCATGGTCGCGACGAAGCCCACTGGTCCTGCGTCGCCGGCGGCCCTGCCGAGAGCCTCGTGCAGCTCGGCGCGAGTGCTGGTCAGCAGCGGCCCGGTCACGGGTGGTTCCGGGTCACGGATGGGTCCGGGTCGCGCCCGGGTCGCCGGTGGCGCGGTCGATGCCCGGCGCCTCGACCGCGGCGCCGGCCTCGTCGAGCAGCGCGACCAGCCGGGCGGCGCGGATCGGCAGCAGGCGGCCGTCGAGCACGGCCCGGTCGGCGGTGGCCCGCGCCATCGCGACGTACGACGACAAGGTGTCCGGCGCGGTCGCGGCGATGTCCTGCAGGTGCGCTCGCACGGTGTTCACGTCGCCGCGCACGATCGGACCGGTGAGGGCCGCGTCGCCGTACGCGAGGGCGTTGTCGAGGGCGGCGCCCAGGAGCGGTCGCAGCGTCGCGGCCGGGTCGTCGGCCCCCGCCGCGGCCAGCAGGTCCATCGCCTGGGCGACCAGGGTGACCAGGTGGTTGGCGCCGTGGGCGAGCCCGGCGTGGTAGAGCGCGCGCCGGCTCTCGTCGACCCACATCGGCACGCCGGCGAGGTCCGCGACCAGGGACTCGGCGAAGGTCCGGTCCTCCCCACGAGCGGTGATGCCGAAGACGCACCCGGACAGCCGTTCGAGGTCCACCGCGGTGCCGGTGAAGGTCATCGCCGGGTGCATCGCCACCGGGCGGGCACCGGCGTTGGCCGCGGTGTCCAGCACGGCCAGGCCGTGCCGGCCGGAGGTGTGCACGACGTACTGTCCCGGCCGGATCGCGCCGGCGCCGGTGAGCATGTTGACGACGTTCTCGAGCATGTCGTCGGGCACGGTCAGCAGCAGCAGGTCGCACGCACGCGCGACGTCGGTCGGCTTGCGCACCGGCACCCCGGGCAGCAGGGTCTCGATGCGCCGGCGCGACGCCGAGGACTCGCCCGCCGCCGCCACGACCGCGTGACCGGCGGCCAGGAGGGCCGCACTGAGCACGGCGCCGACCCGGCCGGCGCCGACCACCCCGATTCGGGCCATCAGGACTCATCGCCTTTCGTTCCAGTCCACCAGGGGTACCGGACTACTCACAGATGCAACGACGACAGTACGCCCCGCTATCCGCGAGCGAACGGCTGGAGCAGGTGTCCTCGGTCACATCCGGCGATGCCGGCGACGGACCGGCGCGCGAGGTGCCGCCTCAGATCAGGCCCTTCTGCTTCAGGTAGTCGTGCGCGACCGTGGAGGCCTCGATCCGCTGCGCGTCGACCTTGGCGTTCATCGCCTTCAGGTCGTCGGTGGTGAGCACTCCCGACAGCTTGTTGAGCGCGTCAGCGGCCTTGGGGTTCTTGTTCAGCCACTTGCTGTTCACCATCGGCACCAGGTTCTCGGCGTTCTGCCAGTTCTTGTCGTCGGTGAGGATCACCAGGCCGAGCCCCTGGAGGGTGGCGTCCGTGGTGGCCACCTGGCCGAGCTGGATCTCGCCCTTGGACAGCGCCGACTTGGTCTCCGGGCTGTCGAAGCCCAGCGGCTCCACCTTGCTGATCTTGATGCCGTACACCTTCTGCAGGCCGAGCTTGCAGTCCGACCGCTGCGGGCAGTCCGAGGCGGCGCCGAGGGCGACCGGCTGTCCGAGCCTGCCGAGGTCGCTCAGCGTGCTGAGCTGGTGCTTGCTGGCGAACTGCTTGGTGACGGCGTAGGCGTTGGCGTCCTCGGCCTTCGCCGGCTGCAACGGGGTGAGGCCGACCTTCTGGCCCAGCTGCTTGAGCTTGGCCAGCGTCGCCTGCATGTCGGGAGAGGCGACCGACGGCGCGTTCTCCCCGTTGATGTTCTTGTTCAGCGCGTCGGTCATCGAGGACAGGTAGTCCGCCGACACCTGGACGTCACCCTTCTCGAGTGGCCCGAGGTAGACGTCGCGGGTGCCGAGGTTCTTCACCTCGGTCTGGAAGCCCGCCTTGTCGAGCAGCTGCTTGTAGAGCTGCGTCATGATGTCGGCCTCGGTGAACTTCTGGCCGACGATCACGACCGTGCTGCCGTTGCCGCCACCGCTGTTGAACCCGCCCCCGCAGGCGGCGACGAGCAGCAGCGGGAGCGCGAGCAGCCCGAGGAGGATTCGCTGGGGAAGGGACCTGGTCATCTGACGCACCGCCTTCTGTGTCCCGTGGGGGTACCCACGCGTGTCCGGCGGGCGGAAGCCCGCACACTGAGACTCTAACGGCTCGCGGCGGGCAGCGGATCCACCGCACGCTGCAGCAGCACCATGGACACCTCGAGCAGCAGGGCGATCACCGCGACGATGAGCGAGCCGGCGATCACCTCGGAGGGGCTGTCGGCGTCGTAGCCGTGCGTGATGATGCGTCCGAGCCCCGGCCCGGCGACGATCGCGGCCACCGTCGCGGTCGCCCAGACCTGCACCAGCGCGAGCCGGAGGCCGGAGACGATCAGCGGCATCGCCAGCGGCAGCTCGACGGTGCGCACCAGGCGCACCTCCGACATGCCCATCCCGCGCGCCGCCTCGACGACCTCGGGGTCCACGCCGGCCATGCCGACGTAGGCACCCGTGACGATCGGCGGCAGCGCGAAGAGGGCGAGCGTGATCAGGGTGGCCAGGCCGGCCCGGCCGAAGGGGCCGAAGTCCGCACTGCCGACGAAGCCGAGCGCCAGCAGGGACAGGAGCGCGATGACCGGCACCGCCCGCCCGACGTTCGCGAGGTTGACCACCAGCGTGCCGCCGCGACGGCGATGCCCCATCCAGACGGCGACCGGCAGGCCCAGCACCGCCGCGATCACGAGGGCGGCGACGGTGAGCAGGCTGTGCTGCAGCAGCAGCGTCGGCACCCCGTCGGCACCCTGCCAGTTCGCCGGGTCTGTCAGCCAGGACAGCACCCCGTTCATGCCCGACGCCGCCTCGTCCAGGGGGTCATCGAGCGCTGCGCCACCACCAGCACCAGGTCGAGCACGATCGCCAGCAGCACGCAGAGCAGGCTGGTGGCCAGCACCTGCGCCTTGAAGTCACTCAGCTGCCCCTCGACGAGCAGGTCGCCCAGCCCGCCCTCGTCGAGGATCGCCCCGACGGTGGTCAGGGCGACGGTGGAGACCGTCGCGACGCGCAGTGCCCCCATGATCGTGGGGACCGCCAGCGGCAGCTCGACGCGGAACAGCATCCGGGCGGCGCCGTACCCCATGCCGGCAGCGGACTCGCGCACCTCACGCGGCACCCCGCGCAGGCCGTCGAGCATGCCGCGCACCAGGATCGTCAGCGAGTAGAGCCCGAGGCCGAGCACCACCGTCTCGACCCCCAGGCCGGTCAGCGGGACCAGCAGCGAGAAGAGTGCGAGCGACGGGATCGTGTAGACCGCGGTCGTCGCGCCCACCACCCAACCCTCGACCCTCCGGTAGCGTCGTGCCAGCAGCGCCAGCGGGAACGCCACGACCAGCCCGAGCAGGACCGAGGCCACGACGATCCCGAGGTGCTGGAGCAGCGCGTTGACGAGATCATCGGCACGGGAGGACCAGTAGGCGCCACAGATCCACTCGTTGCGCGTCAGACAGTTGTCCACCGTCGCGGGAGCCGCCCATGCGATCACCATCCGACCGTAGCGTGTCCGTCGACGAACGCGCGCCGGTCGACGACGTGATGATCCGCCTCGAGGGCGTCGGCAAGACGTACGACGACGGCACCGTCGCCGTACGCCACCTCGACCTGGAGGTGCCGCGCGGCAACCTGGTCTGCCTGGTCGGTCCGTCCGGGTGCGGCAAGTCGACCACGCTGAAGATGGTCAACCGGCTCATCGAGCCCACCAGCGGTCGGATCGTCCTCGACGGCGCCGACGTCACCCGGGTCGACCCTGTCGAGCTGCGGCGCGGCATCGGCTACGTCATCCAGCAGGTGGGTCTCTTCCCGCATCAGAAGGTGCTGGCGAACGTGACCACGGTGCCTCGCCTGCTCGGCTGGGACGCGGCCCGGTCACGCAGCCGGGGACTGGAGCTCCTCGAGCTGGTCGGCCTGGAGCCGGACACGTTCGCCGACCGCTACCCCCACCAGCTCTCCGGCGGTGAGCGCCAGCGCGTCGGCGTGGCCCGGGCGCTGGCCGCCGACCCGCCGGTGCTCCTGATGGACGAGCCCTTCGGGGCGGTCGACCCCGTGGTGCGCGGCCGGCTCCAGGACGAGTTCCTCAAGCTGCACCACGCCCTGCACAAGACGGTGCTGATGGTGACCCATGACATCGACGAGGCGGTCAAGATGGGCGACCGGGTCGCGGTGTTCGCCGAGGGCGGGCGGCTCGCGCAGTACGACGTCCCGGCGACCGTCCTGGGCAACCCCGCGGACGACTTCGTCACCGAGTTCGTCGGCGGCAGCCGCGGCATCCGGCGGCTCGCGGTCACTCCGATCGACCCGGCGTTGCTCGAGCCCCTGGAGGGCATCAACGCCGGGGAGCTCGCCGGCACCGTGGACGTCTCGGCCTCGCTGGAGGAGGCGATGGCCCTGATGATGCGTGAGGACCGGCCGATGATCGGGGTCACCGACCGGGCGCGGTTCCTCGGGGTGCTCACGCCCAACGGCGTGCACGCGATGCTGCGCGCCTCGGTGCGGGGCGCCTGACCGGCCGCGAGGGCCGGGGCAGGACGAGGCGCTCAGGCGCCCTTGCGGACCTGGGTGTCCGCGGCGAGACCTGCCGCGTGGGCGTCCCACTCGACGAGGTCGGAGATGGTCTCGCCTCCCTCGCCCTCCCAGCAGGCCAGCGCGTCGGCCTCCTCGGCGCGACGGACGGCGAGCTCCTGCTCGAGCTCGTTGACGCGTTCCTGGGTCTCCACCAGCCGACGGGAGTCGCGGGCGAGCCGGGTCTCGGCCTCCATCGCGCGCTTCTCGGTGACCAGCAGGGTGCCCTCGAGCTCGCGCTGCTCCAGGCGGGCCTCCGCGAGCCGCTCGGTCATCGCCGCGGTGAACTCGGCATGCTCGGCGGCGCGCTGGGCGAACAGCGACTTGTAGGCGCTCGCCGCGGCGGCACGGTCGGTGGCCTGCTCGCGGCGGGACTGGAGCACCTCGGTCCACATCATCCGGGCGGCCGCCCAGCCGAGGACGATCGCGAGGACCGCGCTGATGCTGAGCAGGACCGGCGACTGGGTGGGCAGCGCAACCAGCACGGCCACCGTGGCGATGCCGAGGAGGGAGACGGCGACGGTGACCCGGACACTACGTTGACGACGGCGGGCAGAGGAGCGGGAAGCTGCCATGGGCAAAGCCTAGGGCGCTAGTCCTGCTCCTCATGGACCCGACACGCGCGCTCGAGGAAGAGCGAGGCGGTCATCACCAGCAGCCCGCCGACACCCGCGACGACGCTGTGCCACAGCCGCGTGTCGGCGACGTCGGAGGCCGTCACCCCGAGCTGGGCGAGTGCGTAGCCGAAGTACCCACCGGCGATCGCCGCACCGGCCAGCGCGCAGGCCTTGCCGAGCACCAGCCTGTTCACGGCCCGGTGCGGTGGCAGCCTGCGTCGTTGCGTGTGCAGGGTGCGCCAGGTGAGGAAGGCGGCCCCGGAGAGGACGGCCGCCATGAAGAAGACCAGCCCGATCGCCAGCCAGGTCACGTCGGGCTCGGCGGCGCCGACGCCCAGCGCCACCGGGCGCACGGCCCACCCGCCGACGAGGCCGACGACCCCGAAGCCCACCAGGGGTCCCGGGCCCGTGACCCGGACGTGGCCGGGCGGCTGCTCCGGCGGCTCCGGCGACCCGGAGGACCCGCCGTCGTCGAGGTCGGGCAGGTCTCGGGTCACTGCAGCTCGAGCTCGATGTCGTCGCGGCGGGCGACACCGTCCGTGCCGACCTTGTCGATCAGGTCCGCGATCGGGCCCAGGCCGGGGATCTCCGCCTCGGGCTCGAGGTCGTGCCACGGCACCAGCACGAAGGCGCGCTCGCCGGCCCGGGGGTGCGGCAGCTGGAGCTCGTCCTTGTCGGCACGGCGGTCGCCGACGACGATCAGGTCCACGTCGAGGGTGCGCGGGGCGTTGTGCGACCCGTCGCGCTCCCGGCCGTAGGCCGCCTCGATCGCCTGCGCGCGGTCGAGCAGCGTGTGTGCCGAGAGGGTGGTGTCGAGCAGCACCACCGCGTTGAGGTAGTCCTCGGCTCCCTCCGGAGCGTCGACGGGCACCGTCTCGTAGACCGGAGAGACGCCGGTGACCCAGACCTCCGGGGTGTCGGCCAGCGAGTCGACGGCTCCTTGCAGGTTGAGCCGGCGGTCCCCGAGGTTCGAGCCGATCGAGAGCACCGCCCGGCGGATCGGATGCATCTCCCCGGTCAGGGTGTCGGCGTCGATGATGTTCGGGTTGGGGGACTCGGTCATGATCGGCTCCGTCTGATCGTCAGGGCCACGTCGTCGAACGTCGCCGCTATCGGGGCGTGCGGCTTGTGCACGGTCACTTCCACCCACTCCACCTGCTCGGCGCCGAGGCACACATCGGCGATGCGGTGCGCCAGGGTCTCGATCAGGTCGACCGGGTCCTGCTCGACCGCCAGCTTCACCGCCTCAACGAGGGCTCCGTAGTCGACGGTGTCGTCCAGCTCGTCACTGGTTGCTGCGGCGCGTGTGTCCACTCCGAGGAGCAGGTCGATCACGAACGTCTGGCCTTCACGTCGTTCGAAGTCGAACACCCCGTGGTGGCCGTGGATCGCGATGCCACGCACCGCCAGCTGGTCAGTCATGCTGCTGAAGACACTACCGGTGGTCCACCCGGGCCTGAAATGCCGCTGGTCAGGGCAGACCTCGCCAGCGGGTCACCACCGCGATGGCATCGGCGCTGGCCCGGACGTCGTGCACCCGCACGCCCCAGACTCCCTGCATGGCCGCGATGGTGGTGAGGGCGACGTTGGCGTCCTCACGGTCGAGCACGTGCCGCGGCCGCCCGGAGGAGTCGGCGAGCAGGCTGCCGAGGAACGACTTGCGGCTGGAGCCGACCAGGATGGGCAGCCCGAGCCGGTCGAGCTCGGCGAGGTGCCGGAGCAGCTCCCAGTTGTGCTCGGCGGTCTTCGCGAAGCCGAGGCCCGGATCGAGGACCAGGTGCTCCGGCGCGATGCCGGCGGCCAGCGCGGCATCGATGCGAGCCCCGAGCTCGGCGACCACGTCCGTCACGACGTCGTCGTACGACGCGTGCTGCCGCATCTGGTCGGCGTGCGCCCGCCAGTGCATCACGACGTACGCCGCACCACCGTCGGCGACCACCCGCAGGATGTCGTGGTCTGCCAGGCCACCACTGACGTCGTTGACCAGGACGGCCCCGGCGGCGATCGACGCGGCCGCCACCTCGCTGCGCATGGTGTCGACCGAGACCGGGATGCCCTCCCCGGCCAGCGCCCGGATGACCGGCACCACGCGGTCGAGCTCCTCCGCGACCAGGGGTCGGGTCGCCCCCGGCCGGGTCGACTCACCACCGATGTCGAGGACGTCGGCGCCCTGCGCGCGCAGGTCGTAACCGTGCCGGACGGCCGCCTCGGTGTCCGCGTAGCGGCCACCGTCGGAGAACGAGTCCGGGGTCACGTTGACCACGCCCATGATCAGAGTGCGTTGCAGCGCAGGCAGTCCGTCGACGTGCCTGAGGGGCAGGCGCGTGGTCATCGGGCTCGGTCCCCTTCCGCGGGTGCTGCGGCAGCTCAGCGGGCGTTGATCAGCGCCATCGCCTCTGCCCGGGTGGCGGGGCTGTGCATGATGCCGCGCACCGCGGAGGTGACCGTCCGGGCGCCCGCCTTGCGCACTCCGCGCATGGTCATGCACAGGTGCTCCGCCTCGATCACCACGATCGCCCCCCGGGCCTCGAGGATCTCCATCAGCGAGTCGGCGATCTGCGTGGTGAGCCGCTCCTGCACCTGGGGCCGCTTGGCGTAGACGTCGACCAGCCGGGCGAGCTTGGACAGGCCGGTGATCTTGCCGCTCTCGGCCGGGATGTAGCCGATGTGGCAGACACCGGTGAACGGCACCAGGTGGTGCTCGCACATCGACCACAGCTCGATGTCGCGCACGAGCACCATCTCGTCGTGGCCGATGTCGAACGTCGTGGTGAGCACGTCCTCGGCCCGCTGGCGCAGACCGACGGTCATCTCGGCGTAGGCCCGCGCGACGCGCTCCGGTGTCTGGCGCAGTCCCTCACGGTCGGGATCCTCACCGATCGCGATCAGCAGCTCGCGGACGGCCGCCTCCGCCCGCGGCGCGTCGAACTTCCCCACCGCGGCACCGGCGTGGGTCACCGGGCCGATGCTCACCGGCTCAGGCTCCCGGTGACGGCGGCGAGGGCGAGGTGCCGGGCGGCATCGTCCCGGGGTCGCCGTGCACGTCACCGCCGGAGCCGGGCGGGGTCAGGATGACGCCGCTGGTCTCCTCGTCGGGGCGGCTGCCGTTGACCGCCGACTTCGGCACCTTGACCGGCGGGATCTCCGAGGGCACCCGGTCGGGGGAGCCGGTCCACGCGGGGCGCTCGGAGCGGCGTCGCAGCGGCCGGAAGATCTCCGCGACCTCCTCCTTGTCCAGCGTCTCCTTCTCGATCAGCGCCAGGACCAGCGCGTCGAGCACGTCGCGGTTCTCCTCCAGGATGTCGAACGCCTCCTGGTGCGCGTTCGACAGCAGCCGCTTGGTCTCCTCGTCGACCGCGGCGGCGACCTCCTCGGAGTAGTTGCGCTGGTGGCCGAGGTCGCGACCCAGGAACGGCTCGGAGTTGGACTCGCCGAGCTTGATCGCCCCCAGCCGCTCGGTCATGCCGTACTGGGTGACCATCGCACGCGCCAGCGAGGTGGCCTTGTCGATGTCGTTGCCCGCACCGGTGGTCGGGTCGTGGAAGACCATCTCCTCGGCAGCCCGGCCGCCGAGCATGTAGGCGAGCTTGTCGAGCATCTCCGAGCGGGTCTGGGAGTACTTGTCCTCGTCGGGGAGCACCATCGTGTAGCCGAGTGCCCGCCCTCGGGGCAGGATCGTCACCTTGTGCACCGGATCGGTGCCCGGCAGCGCCGCGGCGACCAGGGCGTGGCCGCCCTCGTGGTAGGCGGTGATGAGCTTCTCCTTCTCGCTCATCAGCCGGGTGCGCTTCTGTGGGCCGGCGATCACCCGGTCGATGGCCTCGTCGAGGGCGGTGTTGGTGATCAGCTTCTCGTTGCTGCGCGCCGTGAGCAGCGCCGCCTCGTTGAGCACGTTGGCCAGGTCGGCACCGGTGAAGCCGGGAGTACGACGGGCCACCGAGACCAGGTCGACGTCCGGGGCCATCGGCTTGCCGCGCGCGTGCACCTTGAGGATCTTCTCGCGCCCGTTGAGGTCGGGGGCGTCCACGCTGATCTGCCGGTCGAAGCGGCCCGGGCGCAGCAGTGCGGGGTCGAGGATGTCGGGCCGGTTGGTGGCCGCGATGAGGATGACCCCGCCGCGCACGTCAAAGCCGTCCATCTCGACGAGCAGCTGGTTGAGGGTCTGCTCGCGCTCGTCGTGGCCTCCACCCATGCCGGCGCCGCGGTGCCGGCCGACGGCGTCGATCTCGTCGATGAAGACGATCGCCGGGGCGTTCTCCTTGGCCTGCTCGAACAGGTCGCGCACCCGGGAGGCGCCGACCCCGACGAACATCTCGACGAAGTCGGAGCCCGAGATCGAGTAGAACGGCACGCCGGCCTCGCCGGCCACCGCGCGGGCGAGCAGGGTCTTGCCGGTGCCGGGCTGGCCGTAGAGCAGCACGCCCTTGGGGATCTTGGCGCCGACGGCCTGGAACTTCGCCGGCTCCTGCAGGAACTCCTTGATCTCCTGCAGCTCCTCGATCGCCTCCTCGCAGCCGGCGACGTCGGAGAAGGTCGTCTTGGGCATGTCCTTGCTGATCAGCTTCGCCTTGGACTTGGCGAACTGCATCACCCGGCCGCCGCCGCCCTGCACCTGGTTCATCAGGAAGAGGAAGAGCAGGATGATCAGCGCGAACGGCAGCAGCGTGGCGAGGATCGACCCGAGGATGCTCGGCTTGTCGACCTTGACGTCGAACTTGCCGATGTTGCCCTTGTCGACCTGCTGCTGGACCTTGTCCACGAGGCCGACCTGCTGGCCGGTCAGCCAGGTCGCCATGATCTTCTGGCCGGAGTCGGTGGTCGCCCGGATCTGCTGGTCGCCGCCGTCGACGAAGGTGACGTCCTTGAGGTCACCCTTGTTGATGTGCTGGACCATCGCGGAGGTCTGCACCTGCTGGTAGCCGCCGCTGGGCACGAGGTACTGCAGGGCGATGAGCGCCCCGATCACGGCCACCACGAGCCACAGCCAGGGTCCGCGGAGAATTCGTTTCACGTCCATCTGCCGGGGTCGCTACCCCGTCCTCCTGCCACTCGACCGTCAGCACGAGCCTCCGACGGTACACGTCCGCGACCATTGTCTCAGGTGGCGCCAGAACGGCGCATGCCGAGGGCCGCGGATTCACACGTCCTCCTGTGCAACGCTCGCATCGGCGACAAAGTTTCGGCGCCGACGCACCAGATCCCGGGGACCGGGCGATTTCGCCGACCGCGAACGTCAGCTGTACACGTGGGGCGCCAGAGTGCCGATGTCGCGCAGGTTGCGGTAGCGCTCCTGGTAGTCGAGGCCGTAGCCGACCACGAACTCGTTGGGGATGTCCCACCCGACGTACCTGACCTCGACCGGCATCTGCAGGGCCTCCGGCTTGCGCAGCAGGGTGCAGATCGCGACGCTCGCGGGGTCACGGCTGGAGAGGTTCGAGGTCAGCCACGACAGGGTCAGCCCGGTGTCGATGATCTCGTCGACGATGATCACGTGGCGGCCGCTGATGTCGGTGTCGAGGTCCTTGAGGATGCGTACGACGCCGGAGCTCTTGGTGCCCGAGCCGTAGGACGAGATCGCCATCCAGTCCATCTCGACGTGCCGGTTGAGCGACCGCGCCAGGTCGGCCATCACCATCACCGCACCGCGCAGGATGCCGACGACGAGGATGTCCTTGCCCTCGTAGTCGGCCTCGATCTCCTTGGCCAGCTCCCCCAGCCGGGCCTGGATCTGCTCCTCGGTGAAGAGGATCTCGACGAGGTCAGACTCGACGTCCGCGGCGTCCATGCGCCCAAGCGTGCCACAGCCCTTGGCAGGCTCAGGGGGCTCCCCCGCGCTCGAAGCGCAGCACGCCGTCGGTGCGCAGCGCCCGGACCGGCCCGGGAAGGTCCACCCAGCGCTGGCCGCGGTAGTCCACGACCAGGCGGTCGACCTCCAGCACGTGCGCGCGGAACAGCTCGCCGGGCGGGCTGCCCGCCGCCACCGCGGCCATCCGGAGCACCCTGAGTCGCACCGCGGCGCCGAGGTCGGCCAGCTCGGCCACGCCCAGCCGGCCCGGATGGGCGGCCAGGAACTCCTCGGCGCGGTCGTCGAGCTCGTCGACGTCGGTGCGTACGGCGTCGGCGGTGCGGGCCAGGGCAGCAGCCACGCCGGGACCGAGCTCGCGCTCGAGCACCGGCATCACCGAGTGGCGGATGCGGGACCGGACGAACCGCGGATCGGCGTTCTGCGGGTCCTCCCACCAGGTGAGGCCCTCCGCGCGGCAGGCCGCCTCCGTCTGTGCGCGGGTCAGCTCGAGCAGCGGGCGTGCGAACGTGGTGCCGTCGCGCTCCAGGCGTCGGCGCATCCCGGCGAGCGCGCGTCCTCCCGAGCCGCGGGTGAGCCCGAGCAGCACGGTCTCGGCCTGGTCGTCGAGGGTGTGGCCGAGCAGCACCAGGCCCGCTGCGAAGTGCTGCGCCAGCTGGCCGAGCGCGGCGTACCTCGCCTCCCGGGCGCCCGCCTCGATGCCGCCGGGCCCGGGGTCGACGGTGACCCGGATCGTCGCGGTCTCGGCGACCCCGAGGGCGGCCATCTGCTCGACGACGCGGGCGGCCTGGGCGGCGGAGCCGGGCTGCAGCCCGTGGTCGACCGTGACGCCGATGACCCGGACCGGCTGCTGCCGCGCCTCGAAGACGGCTCCGGTCAGCAGGGCGAGGGAGTCGGCGCCGCCCGAGCAGGCGACCAGGACGTCGCCGTCGAGGCCCGCCAGCTCGCGGCGTACGGCGACCCGCACCGCGGCCACCGCCGGATCGGGGCCCGTCATCGGGGGTTCATCCGTGGACGCGGACCATCCAGGCGTCGGGGTCGTGGATCTCGGCCAGGCTGGGCAGGTTCGCCGGCGCGGCCCAGACCGCGTTGAAGCCCTCCATCCCCACCTTGTCGAGACAGGAGCGCACGAACACGGCGCCGTCGCGGTACTGCGCCATCTTCTGCTCCAGCCCGAGGAGTCGGCGCAGCAGCCGGTCGAGCGTGCCGACCCCCCTGCGACGCCTGGTGAACTTCTCCCGGATCTCGGCCACCGTCGGGATCACCTCGGGCCCCACCCCGTCCATCACCACGTCGGCGTGGCCCTCCAGCAGGCTCATCACCGCGGTGATGCGGTCGATGACCTCCTTCTGCTCCGGGGTGGAGAGCAGGTCGACCAGGCTGCCCTGGGCCCGCCCGGTGACGAGGTCACCGACCTTGCGGGCCACCTCGCCCAGCAGCTGCGCGGGATCGGTCTGCAGCGAGCCGACGATCTGCGCCATCTGCTCCCGCAGGTGGCCGGTCATCCACGGCACCGCGGTGAACTGCACCCGGTGGGTCTCCTCGTGCAGGCAGACCCAGAGCCGGAAGTCGTGCACGTCGACCTGCAGCTCGCGCTCGGCCTGCACGATGTTGGGCGCCACCAGCAGCAGCCGCCCGGTCTCCGGGCCGCGCTCGTGGAAGGGGTCGAACTGCCCCAACACCTTCGACCCCAGGAAGCCCAGCATGAGGCCCAGCTCGGTGCCGGTGACCCGGGAGCCGACCGCCTCGGTCATCGGGGACGGGGGTCCCTTGCGCTCCTGGAGCCGGTCGACCAGCGGCGCCACCAGCTCGGCGAAGCCGTCGGCGTTGGCCTGGATCCAACCCGGTCGGTCGACCACGAGGGTGGGCGCCGTGCGCTCGTGGCCACCGGTCCCCGCGTCCGGTGCCCGCAGGCCGGTGTAGTCGCGGACGTAGGGCGTCGATCGCGTCGCCCCCTCGCGGAGCTCGGCAACGGCGTCGGCCGCCTCGGCACTGCTCACCCTCGGCCCCTCGCCGACGACGCGGGCACCGACGCGCACGGCCAGGTCCCAGTCGATCATCCGGGAACGACGCTGCTCATCCATGCCGCGACCCTACGTCTCCGCGCCCACGCGCGGCCCTCAGCGCCCGGACGCATCCGGACCGGCGGCGCAGTGGCAGGCGCCGAGGGCGCCGGCGAGCTCGTCGATCCGGTCCTCGGCCCAGAGCTGCCAGGCGCGCGGCACCCGGTCGGCGTCGGCGACGAAGACCATCTGGTCACCGTCGAGGTCGGTCGCGATGCCGGCGAGGGCGTGCACACCGGTCAGCGTGCCGGTCTTGGCGCGCACCCGTCCCCGGGCGGCCGCCGCGCCCTCGTCGAAGCGGTAGGTCAGCGACCCGCTGAAGCCGGCCACGGGCAGCCCGGTGATCACCTCGCGGAGCTCCGGGTGGCGGGGGGAGGACGCCGTACGCAGCACCTCGACGAGGGTGTCCGGGCGGATCCGGTCGCGCCGGGACAGGCCGCTGCCGTCCTGGAGCCGGTCGCCGCTGGTGTCCACCCCCAGCCGCCGCAGCACCGCCAGCACCGAGCGGGTGGCCGCCTCGAAGGAGCCCTGCTGCTCCTCCACCAGGCCCACGTGCCGGGCCAGCACCTCGGCCCCCATGTTGTCGCTGACCGCGAGGATGCGTTGGACGATCTCCCCGAGCGGGGCGCTGCGCACCTCGGCGATGGCGACCGAGCCCGGCGGCGTCGACGCGGCCCGAGGGGCGTGCAGCACCCGGATGCCGTTGCGCTCGAGGACGCGGGCGAACAGGTCGGCGGCGGACCTGGCCGGGTCGGTGACGAAGCCGGTGCCTGCCGGGTCGCGCCCCTCGTCGACCCACAGCGCGCTGATCGGGGAGACCACGTCGCGGTAGCCGGCCGGCCAGGCGGGGTTGAAGGCCGGCCCGGTGAACATCGAGGCGTCGTAGCCGAGCTCGACCCGGCGGTGGTGCTGGCGCAGCAGTGTGCTCGCCGTACGACGGGCCAGCGTGGTGAGGTCGGCGCGTCCGGGATAGCGGTCCACGGCCGCCTTCGGGCTGCTGGCGAGGAAGGGGTCGCCGCCACCGACCAGCACCACCCGCCGGGTGCCGGGCACCTGCCGCACGGTGGTGGTGAAACGCGCCATCGGGCCCAGCACGTCCAGCGCCGCGGTGGTGGTGAGCAGCTTGGTGGTCGAGGCCGGCATCACCGCGCCGCTGCCGTGCCGGTAGAGCACCTGTCCGTCGTCGAGGGAGGCGACCTCCACGACGACGTGCCTGCCGAGCCGGCGGGCATGGAGGTACGGCGCGACGGCAGCCGCCACCTTCGCCGGCGAGGCGACTGCCCCGGACACCGGAGCAGCCACCGGACGGGCCGCGGCCAGCCGCGGCAGGTCCAGACCCTCCGGGGGAAGCACGCGGGCGGGGTTGGTCTCGGGGTCCGGCGGCCGGCCGAACCAGCGGTCGCCGAGCGCGAGCCGGTAGTCGGCGACGGCCAGGCCGAGCAGGAGCAGCACGAGCAGCTCGGGCACCCAGCCGAGCAGACGCCGGACGAGGTGGGATTGCTCACGCTCGGCCACGGCAGCTCCTTCCCGGTGTGAGGATCCGGACCATTGTGCGCGAGACTGTGCCAGGACGCGGCCCCAGCCCGCCCGGGCGACCGGCAGGCCGTGCGAAGCACTGGAGAGGATGAACGGTGGAGTTCGACGTTTTCGTGGAGATCCCGAAGGGCCAGCGCAACAAGTACGAGGTCGACCACGAGACCGGGCGGCTCCGGCTGGACCGGACCCTCTTCACCTCCACGCAGTACCCCGCCGACTACGGCTTCATCGAGGGCACCCTCGGGCTCGACGGCGACCCCCTGGACGCCCTGGTGCTCCTCCAGGAGCCGACCTTCCCCGGGTGCCTGATCCACTGCCGCGCGATCGGGATGTTCCGGATGACCGACGAGAAGGGCGGCGACGACAAGGTGCTGTGCGTGCCGTCGACCGACCCGCGGCTCGAGCACCTGCGCGACATCAACCACGTGTCGAAGTTCGACCGGCTGGAGATCCAGCACTTCTTCGAGGTCTACAAGGACCTCGAGCCCGGCAAGTCCGTCGAGGGCGCCGAGTGGGTCGGCCGCCACGAGGCGGAGAACGAGGTGCTGGCCTCCATCGAGCGTTTCAAGGAGCAGGGCGACCACTGAGCGCGGCGGCCGGTCCCGCCGCTCGGGCGAGCATCTCGGGCCGATCAGCCGAGCATCTCGGCGCTGCGCATCTCGACAGGCACCCCGAAGGCGTCGACCAGGTCCTGGGCGACCGGGCGCACCTTGCGGCACAGCTGGCCGATGGTCCGGGTGATCTCCTTGCTGCGCTGGGAGGAGAGCCGGCCGTGCTCCATCCACCAGCCGCGGTCGTCCTCGATGGCGGTCAGCGCGTAGAGGTCGCACAGGTGGCCGAGGGCGATCTTGTTGTCGTCGTCGGGCATCGCGGCGACCTTGGCGATGAATGCTTCGAGCACCAGCCTCTCGACGTGGGCCCGGGCGGCGCCGACCACGTGTGGCTGACAGCGGCTGAACACCTCGGTGGCCTCCATCCCGCCGTCGATGCCGCGCTTCAGGCGCCGCGCGACGCTGCCGAGCATGTGCTCCTCGCGCCACCGGAACATCGCCAGGTGGTACTCCGGGTCGAGCACGCCGGCCTCCTGGTCCCACTTGTCGCCGCCGGGGAGCACGTCGCGGATCCGTTCCAGCAGCTTGTGGGCGGCGGTCCTCTCCACCACGGTCTCGACGGCCAGGCCGGCGACGAACCGCACCATGCCCAGCTGGTCGAGGTCCTCGAACTCGGAGGCGTAGTCGGTGAGCAGGCCCTTGGCGACCAGCTGCAGCAGGATGTGGTTGTCGCCCTCGAAGGTGGTGAAGACGTCGGTGTCGGCGCGCAGGGCGGCGAAGCGGTTGGCCGCCAGGTAGCCGGCGCCGCCGCATGCCTCGCGGCACTCCTGGATGGTCTCGCTGGCGTGCCAGGTGCCGAGCGCCTTGGTGCCGGCGGCGCGTGACTCCAGCGCGCGCCTGCGCAGCTCGTCGCAGGTGTCGGGGTCGGTGAAGCACGCGTGCAGCTCGGCGGCCAGCACCTCCTGCGCGAAGTGCAGGGCGTAGGTGCGGGCCAGCCGGGGCAGCAGTCGCCGCTGGTGCATGCCGTAGTCGAGGAGGAGCTCCTCGCGGTCGCTGCCCGGCGCGCCGAACTGCCGGCGCCGGTTGGCGTGCTCGATGGCGATGGCGAGGGCGACCTTGCTGGCGTTGATCGCCGCACCGCCCACGGAGACCCGGCCCTGGACCAGGGTGCCGAGCATGGTGAAGAAGCGGCGGTCCGGGTTGTCGATGGGCGACTCGTAGGTCCCCTCGGGGGTGACGTCGGCGTACCGGTTGAGCAGGTTCTCCCGCGGCACCTGCACGTGGTCGAACCAGATCCGGCCGTTGTCCACCCCGTTGAGCCCGATCTTGGGGCCGTCGTCCTCGATCCGGATGCCGTCGAGCACCTTTCCCTGCTCGTCGCGGAGCGGCACGAAGAAGGCGTGCACGCCCTCGGACCGGTCGCCGATCAGGAGCTGGGCGAAGACGACCGCGGCCCGGCCGTGGCAGGCGGCGTTGCCGATGTAGTCCTTGCGCGAGCTCTCGTCAGGGGTGTGCAGGACGAACTGCCCGCTGTCGGGGTCGTACGTCGCGGTCGTCCCCAACGCCTGGACGTTCGAGCCGTGGCCGGTCTCGGTCATCGCGAAGCAGCCGAGCAGCTCTGCCCGGAGTGCCTGCGGCAGCCACTGCTCGTGGTGCCGCTGGGTGCCGAGGTGCAGGATCGCTCCGGCGAACAGGCCGAACTGGACGCCGCTCTTGACCAGCACCGAGAGGTCACCGAAGGCGAGCGTCTCGAACGCCGCGATCGACCCGCCCACGTTGCCGGCGCCGCCGTACTCCTTGGGAAAGCCCAGAGCGGAGGCGCCGGTGGCGGCCATCTCCGCGATCACCTCGCGGACCCGCTCACGGAAGGCGTCGCGTCCGAGCGTGATCTCCTCGTGGAGGATCCCGGCGTGGCTGGCGAGGTTGGTGCGCACCAGGTCGCGGATCTCGGCGTGCTCGCCGTCGAGCAGGGCGGTCAGCGCCGGGACGTCGACGACCGGGGTGGAGTAGTCGGCCATGGCCTCAATTTGCCATCGGCAACGGCGGCGAAAACCTGGCCGTGCGGGTCCGCCGGCCGCCCCCTCGGCCGGTGGCCCCGCCTGCCCTCGACGCGGAGGGCTACACCCTCACAGGCGGACCGCGAAGTCCGGGTACTCGCTGAAGATCGAGTTGTAGCGGACGAAGGCCCCGGTGTGCGGCGCCTCGATGAAGTCGCCGTTGCCGATGTAGAGCGCCACGTGGTGGATGCCGGCGGGAGTGCCGTCGTAGCTCCAGAAGATCAGGTCGCCGCGGCGCAGGTTCGCCGTCGAGACGGCCCGACCTGCCCAGTACTGCTCCGCTGCGGTGCGCGGCAGGTAGACACCGGCTGACTGCCAGGCGCGCAGCATCAGGCCGGAGCAGTCGAAGGTGTCCGGTCCCGTGGCGCCCCACTCGTAGGGCTTACCGATCTGGGCCTTGGCGAACGCGATCGCCGCGCGCACGATGCGCTTCCGGGGGCCCTTGGGGTTGCCCACCGGTGCGGGCGGCACGACCGGCGGGCTGGTCGTGTCGGTACTCGTGCTGGCCTGCTGGGCCTCCTGCGCCTGCCGCGCGGCTTCCCTGGCCCGCTCCTGTGCCGCCGCCTTCCGTGCCGCTGCCGCCGCGGCGCGCTGTTCGGCGAGCGCCTTGGCGCGAGCCGCGGCAGCGGCCTTCTCCCGGGCGATGCGCTCGAGGGCGTCCTGGCGCTGTCGGGCCAGCGAGACGGACACGTGCTGCGCGGCGGCCAGCTGCTGGATCAGCGAGTCGCGCTGCTGGGTGACCTCCGACGCCTTGGCCTGGGCGCTGGCCGCAAGAGCGCCGGCCCGGTCCCGGGCCTGCCGCGCCTGGGCGGCCAGGCGGCGTTGGCGCTCCTCGGCCCGCTGTGCCTTCGCCGAGTAGACGTCGGCGAGCGCCTTGACCGCCTGGAACTGCTCGTAGCGCGCCTGCATGGAGTCACCGGCCGTCTGCACGACGCCCACCTTGTCCATCAGGCCGGTCGGCCCGTCGGCGCCGAGCATCGCGGTGACGGCGTTGAGGTCGCTGCCCTGCTGGTAGCTTGCGGTCGCCAGCTGTGCGATGTGCTTGCGCTGGGCGGCGACGTCGGCCCGCGCCCTGGCCGCCTCGGCCTTCGCGTGGGTCACCTCCTGACGCGCCTTCTGCAGGGCGAAGACGGCGCCGTTGTAGCGCTCGGAGGCGATCTCCGCCGCGGTGTCGGCCGCGTTGGCCTGTTGCTGGGCCACCACGAGCGCGGCGCGGATCTCGGCGACCGAACGCGCCTTCGCGGCCACGGCCTGCTTCGCAGCGTCGACCTGCGCCCTGCTCGGGTAGGGGTGCTTGGGGTCGGCGTGGGCGGTGCCGACACCGGCCACCAGCAGGGTGGCCGCGGTCAGCGCCGCCAGCATCGACCGGACACTCGTGCGCACGCTACGGGGCCTTTCGTCTAGGGACCCGAGCCGCTTCCCCACGGCTCGGGACGGCGCCACGTTAGGGCTCACGCGTCACAAAGGGAACAGTTTTCCCAAAAAAATCGGCTTCTCTCGGCGTGTCGCGTTGACGAATTACACGAATGTAGTTTGTGGAAGCCGTCTCGAAAAGCGTTGCCGGAGTCAACGCCGGAGCATTCCTGTGAGTCGTGTGACGGCCCTCCCGCGGGCGCCTGACTGTCGAGGAGGTGCCAGGTGCCCTCGCGGGCCGGCTTAGACCTCCGGGGGCGGCTTCCGGCGATCGGCCACGCCGGTACGGCGGCCGTGCTAGAAGGCGAGACCGGTCAGGGGGAGGGCAGCGGGGCGGTCCTCGACAGGTCCAGCGCGACGCGCACGCGGGATCCGACCGGCACGTCCTCGTGCGGTTCGGCGACCGCGTCCAGCGCACCCACCCCGTCGACGTCGAGGGTGAGCCGGATCTGCTCCGGTGTGACCCGGGCGGTGAGCACGCGCGCACCCAGCGGCCCGGCAGCGTCCACCCGCAACGCCGAACGCCTCAGCGCCAGGCTCTGCCCTGCAGCGTCCGGGCCGGCCGCACGGCGCAGCGCGGCGGCCGCAGCACCGGTCACGACGCTGGCATAGCCGAGGAACCGGGCGGTCCAGGCGTCCGCGGGCCGCTGCCACACCGCGGCGACCTCGCCCTCCTGCACCACCCTGCCGGCGCGCATCACCGCCATCCGGTCGGCGACCGCGAACGCCTCCTCCTGGTCGTGGGTGACGAGCAGCGCGGTGGTGCCGGCGGCCGCCAGGATGCCGTGCAGCTCACCGGCCAGCCGCTCCCGCAGGCCCCGGTCCAGCGCGCTGAGCGGCTCGTCCAGCAGCAGCAGGCGCGGGTCGACGGCGAGGGCCCTGGCGAGGGCGACGCGTTGGCGCTCGCCTCCGGAGAGGGTGCCCGGCATGCGGTCGCCGTACGACGGAAGCCCGACCAGCTCGAGCAGCTCGATGGTGCGTGCCTCGATCTCCGCCCTCGGCCGGCGCCGCAGCCGCAGCGGGTAGCCGACGTTGCGCGCGACGGTCTGGTGCGGGAAGAGCTGGCCGTCCTGGAACATCAGCGCGAAGCCGCGTCTGTGGGTGGGCAGCTGCCGGAGGTCGCGGCCGCCGAAGCAGACCCGGCCGGACGCGGGCTCCTCCAGGCCCGCGATCACCCGCAGCAGCGTGGACTTGCCGCAGCCGGAGGGCCCGAGAACGGCCAGCACCTGGCCCTCGGGGAGGGCAAGGCTGACGTCGTCGACCGCCACCGTCTCGCGCGCTTCCGTGCCCGGTGCCGGGAAGCGCACCGTGACGTGGTGCAGCTCGAGCGCGACCGGCGCGGCGTCTGCAGCCATGGTCAGAAGGCTCCCATCGAACCGACGCGCAACCGCTCGACCAGCAGCATCACCGTGATGGTGGCCGCGGCAAGGAGCACCGACGCCGCCATCGCCATCCCGAAGTTCTCGTTGCCCGGGTGCCCGATGAGCCGGTAGATCACCACCGGCAGCGTGGGGTTGTCGTCGCGGGCGAGGAAGCTGGTCGCGCCGAACTCCCCCAGGGACACGGCGAAGGTGAAGCCCGTCGCCGCGAGCAGGGCGCGCCAGGCGTGCGGCAGGTCGACGGCGAGCAGCACGCGCAGCGGCCCGGCACCGAGGGAGCTGGCCGCCTGGCGCTGCCGCGGGTCGACCGAGCGGAGCACCGGCGCGACCGTGCGTACGACGAGCGGCAGGGCGACCATCGCCTGGGCGATCGGGATCAGCGCCGGTGACGTGCGCAGGTCGATCGGCGGATGGTCGAGCGTGATCAGGAAGCCGAAGCCCAGGGTCACCGCCGACACCCCAAGGGGCAGCATGAAGGCGCCGTCGAGCACGCCGACCACGCGGCGAGCACCGACCCGTCGCGGACGCCGGGAGACCAGGTAGGCCACCAGCGTGCCGAGCACCAGCGCGATCGCCGTGGCACCCAGGGCGATCTCCAGGGAGTTCAGGAGCCCGACCCAGGCAGGCACGAGCAGCGCGTTGCGCTCCCCGGTCGAGCCGAGCGCGCGGTAGTTGCCGAGCCCCCAGCGGCCACCGACCCTCAGCGAGGCGACCACCAGGTCGGCGACCGGCGCCATCAGGAAGGCCAGCACGAGTGCGGTCCAGGCGAAGGCCGCGGCGTCACCGACTCGCGGACGTCGCATCCGCTCGACACTCCGCACAGCAGCCGGCGCATCCCGATGGGCGCGTGCGGACAGCAGCAGCAGCACGGTGATGACCGCCACCTGCAGCACCGAGAGCGCCGCCGCGCCGGCGAGGTCGAGCTCCTGGGTGGTGAGCAGGTAGATCTCGGTCTCCACGTTGGCGTAGCGCAGCCCGCCCATGACCAGCACGACCCCGAAGGCGGTGGCGCAGAAGAGGAAGACGACCGAGGCCGCCGAGACGATGCCGGGCACCAGCGCGGGCAGGGTGACGGTGCGGAAGACCTGCCACGGCGTCGCGCCGAGGGCCGCGGCGGCCTGGGCCTGCCGGGGGTCGAGCCCGGCCCAGAACGCCCCGACCGTGCGCACCACGACCGCCACGTTGAAGAAGACCAGGGCGGCGATGATCGCGGTCGCGCTGCCGTCGAGGTGGAGGAAGCCGAGCGGCCCCGAGGCGGCCAGGAGCTGGCGGAACGCGACACCGACCACGACGGTCGGCAGCACGAAGGGCACCATCACCAGGGCGCGGACGGTGTCGCGTCCGGGGAACCGCAGCCGGTGCAGCGCCCAGGCGACCGGCACGCCGAGGAGGACGGAACCGGCCGTCCCGGCCGCCGCCGACCAGAGCGTGAACCACAGGGCGCTGTGCACGACCGAGCGGTCGAAGGTGGCCAGGACCGGCCCCGGGTCGAACGAGCCCCCGGCCCAGAAGCCGCGGGCCACCATGCCGACCACGGGGTAGACGAAGAACAGCCCGAGGACGGCGACCGGCAGCGCCGCCAGCAGCAGGTAGCCGACCCGTGCCCGGACCGTCGTCATGGCGCGCTGCCCGCGCTCACCCGGAGGTGACGTCGCGCCACTGGCTCAGCCACTGGGTCCGGTGCGCGGTGATCTCGTGCGGCGGCATCGTCGCCGGATGCGGTGCGACCTTCGCCCACCGGGCCCAGTCCGCCGGCAGCTTCACCGCCGTGTTCACCGGGTAGACGTACATCTGCCCCGGAAGCTGGGCCTGGAACTCCTTGCCCAGCATGAAGTCGATGAACTTCCGCGCTGCCTCGGGGTTGCCGGCGCCCTGCAGCACGCCGGCGTACTCCACCTGCCGGAAGCAGGTGTCCAGCAGCGCGCTGGTCGTGGGCCTCCCGGTCTTCGGGTCGACGGTGTCCGGAGGTGAGGAGGCGTAGCTGAGCACGATCGGGCGGTCGCCGTGCCCGCCACCCGCGGTGTAGTCGACGTTCCAGGCGTCGGACCAGCCGGCGTCGATCTTGGTGCCGTTGGCCATCAGCTTGCGCCAGTAGTCCTGCCAGCCGTTGCCGAAACGGTCGATGGTGGCCAGCAGGAAGGCCATCCCGGGTGAGGACGAGGTGGCCCCCTCGGTGACGAAGAGCCCCTTGTAGGCCGGCTCGGTGAGGTCCTGCAGCGTCTTCGGCGGCGTCAGGTGGTGCTGCTGGAACCAGCTGTTGTCGACGTTGACGCACACGTCGCCGTAGTCGACCGGGGTCAGCCGGCCGGCGCCACCGCCCCGGGGCAGGTCGAAGCGTCGGGCGGAGGCCGGCTCGTCCCTGGGCGTGTACGACGCCAGCACCCCGGCGTCGACCGCTCGCGAGGCGAAGGTGTTGTCGATGCCGTAGACCATGTCGGCGACCGGGTCCCCCTTGGTCAGCACCAGCTTGTTGGTCAGCTCGCCGGCGTCCCCCTGGGGCTGGATCCGGACGGTGATGCCGGTCCTCCTGGTGAAGTCCGCCATCACCTTCTTCGACATCGCCCACGAGTCGTGCGTGGCCACGACCAGGGTCCTGCCGCCGCCGGCGGCCGATGCGCCGCAGCCCGCGGCCAGGCCCCCGACCAGCAGCAGCGCAGCGGCGGCGGCGAGCGCGCGCAGGCGCGAGCGGGTGGACGGACGTGACATGGTTGCCATCTCCTTCGACTTCCTTCGCCGGTGCTAACCGGAGCAGGTTCGAGGGTCTGCGGATCCCCGCACTCTCAGCGCCCACGGCCATCGGCCGCGGCGCTCCCCTGTCGGACGGCTTCCACCCTAGTCCACCCCGCCGGGCGCGACGGCAGCGGTGGCTCAGCCCAGCGGGCCGCGCACCGAGGCGTGGCCCGCCAGCAGGTTGCGGGCGATGGTGCGCCGCTGGATCTCGTCGGTGCCCTCGTAGATCCGCAGCAGGCGCAGCTCGCGGTACCAGCGCTCGACCGGCAGCTCGCGGGTGTAGCCCATGCCCCCGTGGATCTGCAGCACCCGGTCGACGATCTCGTTCGCCTTCACGCCTCCGTAGAGCTTGGCCATCGACTGCGCCTGTCGGGAGTCGAGGCCGGCGTCGATCTGCCACGCCGCGGACAGCACCAGCCAGCGCAGCGCCTCGATCTCGACCGCGGAGTCCGCGATCATCCACTGGATCGCCTGCCGTTCCGCGATCGGCTGCCCGAACGTCACCCGGTTGCGGGCGTGCTCCATGGCCATCTCGACCAGACGCTCGCACGCCCCGAGTGCCCGCGCCGGCAGCAGGTAGCGACCCCGGCCGATCCACCGCATCGCGAGGTCGAAGCCGCGGCCCTCCTCGCCGAGGATGGCGGCGTCCGGGACGCGCACGTCGTCGAACACCAGCGACGCCGGCCCCCACTCCCCCATCGTGTCGATCGGCGCGGAGGTCCAGCCCGCGTCGCGGTCCACGAGGAAGCAGGTGACACCCCCGTTGGCGCCCTTCTCCCTGTCGGTGACGGCGAAGACCATGCAGAAGTCGGCCTCGTTGCCGCCGGTGATGAACGTCTTCTCGCCGTTGATGACCCACTCGTCGCCGTCCCGCACGCCGGAGGTGCGGATGGAGCGGGCGTCCGACCCGGCCCCGGGCTCGGTGATCGCGAAGCAGCTGCGCCGCTCGCCGTTGATCGTCGGCAGCAGGTACTTCTCCCGCTGCTCCTCGTTGGCGTAGTAGAGAATGTTGTCGGCATCACCGGCGAAGCGGAACTGCACGAACGACCGACCGAGCTCGGCCTCGATCAGGGCCGTCATCACCGCGCCGAGGGCCATCCCGCCGTACTCCTCCGGCGTCTGCACGCCGAAGAACCCGGCCGCCCTGGCCTTCTCCTGCAGCTCGTGCAGCTCCTCGGGACGCAGTCCGCGCTCGTGCCGCCGCTCGCGCTCGAGCACGGTCGGCTCGAGGGGCATGATCTCGCGGGTCACGAACGTGCGCACCCACTCGCGGATGCTCTTCTCTTCGTCACTGAGGCTGAGGTCCATGCGGCACAGCCTCCCACCCGAACGCCGGCGGCCGGTCAGGGCGCCGGGATCGAGAACAGCGCGACGGCGCCGTCCTCGCCGCGCACCAGGTCACCGCGCAGGGCCAGCAGCTCGAGGTGGGCGAGCGTCTCGAAGGCGGCGAGCACCGCGTCGAACGGGTCGAGCTCGTCGCGGCGACGTTGCCGACGCGTCCAGGGCAGCTCACCAGCGACCTCCCAGGCGGTGGCGGCTCCGCCCCCGACCGCCTTGACGCACTGGCCCAGCCGCTCCTCGTGGTGGGCGACGAGCTCATCGATACGGGCGTGCGAGCTCCCGGTCACCGGGCCATGGGCAGGCAACAGCGTCAGATCCGGCATCGCGCGCACCTTGGCCAGCGAGTCGAGGAAGTCGCGCAGCGGCTGCTGGACCCATCGCGGCTCGAAGCCGATCGACGGCGTGATCGAGGGCAGCACGTGGTCGCCGGCGAAGAGCAGGCCGGCGGCGATGTCGGCGTACACGTAGTGGCCCTGGGTGTGTCCGGGAGTGGCGACCGCGTCGAGCTGCCGGCCCCCCACGTCGACGACGAGGTCGCGGTCCAGCCATCCGTCCGGCATGCCGAAGTGGTCCAGCGGCGGCCGCTGCGCCGGAGTGATCGAGCGCCACCCGTCGGCGAGATCCAGAGCGCCGGCCACCTCGAGGCGGCGGATGTTGGGGTCGGCGTCCACCGACTCGTCGTGCATGAGCTCCAACGAGGCCTTCTCACCGAGCCCGAGGACGACCTCGGCACCGATCTCGCGGCTGATCACGTAGGCCTGCGTGTAGTGGTCGCGATGCAAGTGGGTGACCAGGAAGCGGCGGATGTCGGTGAGGCGGTGACCCAGCTGCCGGATGGAGGACTCGAAGAGCGAGCGCGACTCGGCCACCGCCCATCCGCCGTCGACCAGTACGAGTCCCTGGTCGGTCTCCAACACGTACACGTTGACGGCGCGCAGCCCGTCCATCGGCAGCGGCAGCGGGATCCGGGTCACTCCCGGCGCCACCGGGTAGACGCCCGGCTCGGCCCACTCGTGGCTCACCCACGCCTCCCTCCGCGAACGGACCTGCTCGCCGCTCAGGGCCGCGACGCTACCAAGCGGCGGCCGGCCTCCGGAGAGGTCCTTGGGCACCACCGACCTCCAGGTCGGGAAGTGGCACGATGTGCGCCGGCGAAGGAGGCGTGCATTGTCCGACGGCACCGAGCAGCAGAGCCTGCAGGAGCGGTACTTCCCCGACCTGCCGTGCTTCGGCTGTGGCCCGGCCAACGAGAAGGGGTTGCGGCTGCGCAGCTTCCCCGAGGACGACGAGGTGGTGGCCCGCTTCCTGCCGTGGCCGGAGCACGACAACGGCCTCGGCTACCTCAACGGCGGCATCATCGCCACAGTGCTCGACTGCCACAGCGCCGCCGCGGTGACCCACGAGGCCTTCCGCAGCGGCTGGCGGCCGCTGGCCGGGGCGGCGCTGCCCTACGTGACCGCCGGGCTGGACGTGCACTTCCTGCGGCCGAGCCCGCTGACCGAGGAGGTCCTGCTGCGCGCCCACGTCGTCGAGGCGAGCGAGGCCGAGATCACCGCCGACGTCACCCTCCACTGGGGCGACAAGGTCCGCGCCGGGGCGACCGCGCGCTGGAGGCGCTGGCGACCCCGCTGAGCGTTCAGGGGCCGGCTCGGGGCGGCTTAGTGAGGTCGTGTGCTCTGGTGGTCGCCATGGCAGCCACCTGAGCACGCGACCCCTAAGGGCGGCATCGTCGGGATGACCCTGCCGGTCGCGCGCGTCAGGACAGATGGCGCATGCGCTGGCGGGGCGGCTGCTGGCTCCTCCATGCGTCGAGGGAAGCACTCTGCGGGGTGTTGTGCGCGGCCTTCCGCGAAGTGACGGCTGCACCGAGCCCGAAGAGCACGGCGGCGTACTCCGCCGACTGCGCGAGCACCTCCGCCCAGCCGCCAGGCGTCTCGTGCACACCGAACAGGCCGTGCACGACAGCGATCCAGAAGGCGATGACGGTGACGGCGCCGTACCCGACGGCCAGCAGCGCCGGCAACCAGTGGCGCCACACGAGCACACCGATGCCGAGCACCAGTCCACCGGCGAAGTTGAGCAGGAACAGCGGACCGATCACCGCGGCGTCGCGGAAGCCGGCCGCCCACTGGTCGAGATGGACCACCCCGGAGAGCAGCACGGCGGCTGCGGTGAGCCCTCGCAGGATGTCGTTGATGGTGGTTCTCATGCCCGAGACGACGTCCCGGGGCTGCCGGGGGTTCAATCCGCTCCGATCGCTGGGCAGTCGAACCGTCGCGGGAGGTGCGCCGTAGGGATGGTCAACGCATCACGAACGTACGCCGCGGCCGCCGAGGTCGCGTCGGAAAGGACGACATCCCATGCCCACACGCACGATTCCGGCTCCGCTCAAGTTCGGGGTGCCCCTGGCCGCCGCGGCGCTGGCGCTCTCCGCCTGTGGCGGCTACGGCTCCGCCGGCACCGCGACCAACACCTCGAGCTCGACGATGTCCGCCTCGACGGTGAAGGTCACCAGGGGCAGCGAGGGCAGCTTCCTCGTCGATGGTTCGGGTCACTCCCTCTACGTCTTCGCCAAGGACAAGGGCGCCATGTCCACCTGCTCCGGCCCTTGTGCGACCTTCTGGCCGCCGGCCACGTCGAGCGGCACGCCCAAGGCAGGTGGCGGCGTCCGGGCGGCAGGCTTCGGCACCACGAGGCGCAGCGACGGCACCACCCAGATCACCTACCACCACCACCCGCTGTACTACTTCTCCCAGGACAACGCCGCCGGTGACACCAACGGCCAGGGCAAGGTCGAGTTCGGCGGCAGGTGGAACCTCGTCACTCCGGCGGGGGCGGCCCTGACCGGCCACGGCTCAGGCGAACCGGACGGCGGCTCGGAGGCTGGCGGCGGCTGGGGCTGACCGGCAGCTGCCGGGCCGCAGGGCCCGCCGGCAAGGCGACCGACGGCCTGCTCGCGGGGGACCTTCGCCCCTCTCTGTTGGCCTTGGCAACCGACAGCATGGAGATGTCAAGGAAAGCAGGGAAGGGGCCAAGGGGCCCCACGGGAGAAGGAAAAGTCAATGCGCCGCCGTACTTTCGATGCACTCATGTCCATCACCGGTGTGACCCTGGCCGTCGTGCTCGCCGTCGCGGGCGGCCTGCTGTTCTGGGCACACAGCTTCGTGCAGGGCCAGGTCACCAGCCAGCTGTCCGTGCAGAAGATCTACTTCCCCGCCAAGGGCGACCCGGCTCTGGTCGGCTCGCCGACGGCGAAGAAGGAGATCGCGCCGTACCTGAACCGGTACGCCGGCCAGCAGCTGACCACCGGCCCCCAGGCCAAGGCCTACGCCGACCACTTCATCGCCGTGCACATCGAGGAGATGACCGGCGGCAAGACGTACGCCGAGCTCAGCGCCCAGGCGATGGCCCACCCCGACGACCAGAAGCTCGCCGGTCTGGTGGCCACGGTGTTCAAGGGTGAGACGCTGCGCAGCATGCTGCTCAACGCCTACGCGTTCGGCCAGATGGGCACCATCGCCCTCTACGGCGCGATCGTCTCCTTCGCCGGCGCGGCCGTGCTGCTGCTGCTCAGCCTGCTGGGCGTGGCGCACCTGCGGCGGGTTCCCGACGAGGCCGAGGTGAGGCTCGGCGGACTGGGTGCCAGGCCGGCCACCGCCTGACCGCCCAGCTGGGAAGGGCCCGGGATCCCCGTCCCGGGCCCTTCGTCATGCCCAGCCCTGGGGAGCTGCCCTAGGTTGAGGCCGTGCGATCCCTCTGCCTCGACCATGCCGACGCCGTGGAGCTGTTCGACACGCAGTTGCGCGAGTTCCTCGAGACCGCGCAGCGGCTCGACGACCTGGCCCTGCTCGGCGCCTCGCTGTGCCACGGCTGGAGCAGGGTGGACGTGCTGGTGCACGTGCGGCTCGGCCTGGAGGAGGTGCTCGGCGGCTGCATGGCGCAGACCGACCGCGCGGTGGACCACGACGCAGCCTCCTACTGGGCCTCCTTCGCCACAGATACCGAAACGGATCCGGTGCCGCCCATCCTCTGGCTGCGGCGGACCGCCGCGGCCTACGGTCGGCCGTCGTCGGCCACGCGCCACCTCGCTGACGTGATGGCCCGGCTGCTGGGTGCGCTCTACCGGATGCCGGACCACCCGGTGCTCTTCCAGGACAAGGTGATGGCCAGCGGCGACTTCCTGGCCACATGGGTGGTCGAGCTGGCGATCCACCAGCTCGACCTCGACGTCGCGGACCCATCGACATCCGTCGGCCTCGCACTGACCAGGCGCACCCTGGAGGCGCTCGCCGACCAGGACCTGCCACGGGGGCTCGACGACCGCGCCGCCGTGCTGGCGGCTCTCGGGCGGGCACCGGTGCCGGACGACCTGCGCGGTGCCTTCCCGATCTCGCTCTAGGGTTGCTGGCGTGGCTCGCGGAGAGGGACCCGACGGTGCCGTGGACGGTCCGGCGTTCGAGTTCACGGGGACGATCTGGCACTGGCGCGGGCCGTCGCCGTACCACTTCGTCACCGTGCCCGACGAGGAGAGCCAGGACCTGCGGGCGATCGCCGACGCGGTGACCTACGGCTGGGGCATGGTGCCGGTGCGGGTGCGCCTGGGTGGGACCACCTGGGAGACGTCGTTGTGGCCCAAGGACGGCCGCTACCTGGTGCCGATCAAGGACGCGATCCGGTCCGCCGAAGGCGTCGGCGAGGGCACCGTCGTGACGTTACGGCTGACGGTCGCGCCGCGGGCGCCGAGGTGACGCACTGCCCTGCTCGGCGGACCGGGGGTGCAGGACCCGGGGACGCCTCCCGCCGTCGACCTCGACGGCCTCCTGCTCGATGTCGAGTGTGCGGTGACGCTCGAGGTCGCGCTCCTTCTCCCGCTGGCGGGCGTGCGCGATGACCACAGCACCGGCGAGCATCAGGATGATGCCGGTGACCGTCACGTTCAGGCCGGGCACGTCGGCGTTGACGGCGAAGGCGACGATGGCGCCCAGCACCACGAGGAACAGTCCCCCACCCACGGCATCCACCTTCCGGCTCCGGCGGCCCTTCCCCGCACACCTACCCGGTCCGGGCCCGTCCATGCACCCTTGCTGCGGCCGCTGAGCGCCCTCGATCAGCCGAGCGCGACGACACCGGCCCCGAGGAGGCAGAGCCCCCCGCCGATCGCATAGGCCGTCGTGTACGCCGAGACGGCCGGTGCGCCCGCGACCACCAGCGTGGCCAGCAGCATGGTGCTCACCTGCCCACCGATGCCGCCGGCGAGGCGACGGGTGGTGCTGTTGACCGAGGCGGAGATCGCCGCCACGTCCGGTGCCACGCCTTCGGTCGCGGTGGCGCTCGCCGCCTGCAAGGCGGTGCCCGCGCCCAGGCCGAGGAGCAGCGTCCCACCGACGGTCAGCAGCGTGCTGGTGCGGTCGAGGGCCAGCAGCACGCTCGCACCGGCAAGGACGACCAGCCCTGTCGCATAGACCGGCCTGGATCCGAGGCGCCGCACGGCCGAGCCGGCGGCGACAGAGGCGGCGGTCTGCGCAACCGCCAGCGGCAGCAGCAGATAGCCGACCACCGCGCTCCCGGCGCCCAGCCCGTAGCCGTGCGCACCGGGGTCGGCGCGGATGAACTCCGGCACCAGCAGGTAGACGCTGAACAGCAACCACCCCAGCCCGATCGTCGCGAGGTTGGCGGTGGCCACGCGTCGGTCGAGCAGGACGTGCACGTCGACCAGTGGATCGTCGACCCGGTGCTCCACGAGGATCCATGCCACGGCGGCCACCGCCGCGAGTGCCAGCAGGGCGATCGTGACGGGCGAGGACCAGCCCAGCCCCACCGCGAGGGTGAGGCCGGTGAGCAGGGAGATGGCGGCCGCGCCCAGGACCACGGTGCCGACCACGTCGAAGTCACCGTGCGCTCGCTCCTGCTGCTCGCCGATCCCGCGCCAGACCAGCAGCGCACCGGTCGCCACCAGCACCGCGCCGAGCACGAAGATCCAGCGCCAGGAGGCGTACGCCGTCAGCAGTCCACCGCCGAGGAAGCCGATCGCGGTGCCGACACCGAAACCGGCGGTGAGCAGCCCGATCGCGGTGGTCACCTGCTCCTCGGGCACCCGGTCGCGCGCCATCGACAGCGTGAGGGGGTAGACGGCACCGCCGACGCCCTGCAGCGCGCGGCACACGATGAGCACGACGATGCCGGGCGCCAGCGCCGCCCCCACCGAGCCGATGGCGAAGACCAGCAGGCCGACCAGGAGCATCCGCCGCCTCCCGTGCAGGTCGGCCAGCCGCCCCATCGCGAGCGTCGAGACGGTGGCGACGACCAGATAGACCGTGACCAGCCAGGCCGACCACTCGCCGGAGGCGTGCAGGTCCTTCTGGATGTCCTCGATGGCCGGCACCACCGCGGTCTGCTGCACCGCGAAGCCCACGACGGAGAGGACGAGGACCAGGAGCGTGGACCGGGGCAGGGATCGTGTCGCTTTCATCGCGGGCTGCCCGTACCCGTCGTACGCCTCCCGAAGCACTCGCCCGGGCCGGCTTCGTTTCACCGCTACGACGGCGGGTACCCCGCCTCCCTTGCTCCGCTGCTCCGCAACGGCGTCCGCAGGCGCCGGAAACCGCGAGGAACACATGAAGGCAGTCGTCTACAAGGGTGCTCGAGAGGTCGCGGTCGAGGAGGTGCCGGACCCGACGATCCAGCATCCGCTGGACGCGATCGTGCGCATCACCACCACGAACATCTGCGGGTCCGACCTGCACATGTACGAGGGCCGCGCGCCGGTCGAGGAGGGCAAGGTCCTCGGCCACGAGAACATGGGGATCGTCGAGGAGGTCGGCGCCGGCGTCGGCCGGATCGCGCCCGGTGACCGGGTCTCGGTGCCGTTCAACATCGCCTGCGGCACCTGCCCGAGCTGCAACGAGGGCTGGACGTCGTTCTGCGAGCGGACCAACCCCGAGGAGGGCACGCAGGGTGCCGCCTACGGCTACGCCAACATGGGCCCCTACGACGGTGGACAGGCGGAGTTCCTGCATGTGCCGTACGCCGACTTCAACCTGCTCGAGCTGCCGCCCGGCGAGGAGCACGAGAACGACTTCACGATGCTCTCCGACATCTTCCCCACCGGCTGGCACGGCACCGAGCTGGCCGGCATGCGACCCGGAGACCGGGTGGCGATCTTCGGCGCCGGCCCTGTCGGCCTGATGGCCGCCCACAGCGCGCGGATCCGTGGTGCGAGTGAGGTGTTCGTGGTGGACAAGGAACGCGACCGGCTGCAGCTGGCGCAGCAGATCGAGACCACCCCGGTCAACTTCGCCGACGGAGACCCGGTGCAGCAGATCCTGGACGCGACCGGCGGACTGGGCGCCGACTGCGGCGTCGAGGCGGTGGGCTGGCAGGCCCACGACCCGACCGGGGAGGAGCACCCCGAGATGGTGCTCGACAACCTGGTGCAGGTGGTCAAGGCGCACGGCGGCATCGGTGTCGTCGGCGTCTACGTGCCGCAGGACCCCGGCGCCCCCAGCGACCTGGCCGGCCAGGGCCGGGTGGCCTGGGACTATGGAGCCTTCTTCACCAAGGGCCAGCGGATGGGCACCGGCCAGGCCCCGGTCAAGCGCTACAACCGGATGCTGCGCGACCTGATCATCGACAAGGTGGCGCAGCCGCACTTCATCGTCTCCCACGAGCTGGCGCTCGACGAGGCGGCCGAGGGTTACCGCAACTTCGACCAGCGGCTCGACGGCTGGACCAAGGTGCTGCTCCGACCCGGCAAGGCCGCCTGAGCCGCGCTATGGGGCCGCACGGGGCGCGCCGCCCGTTGCACTAACTGGACAAGATTACTTATCTTTGTCAATATGCTCCGGTCAGTGGTTTTCCCGCCTGCCGGAGATGAGGACCCATGCACGACCTGACCCACCTGCTGCTCGCCACGGGCTGGCCGACCCTGACCGGGGACGAGGTCAAGACCGCGGTCGCCGGCTTCCTGGTCGCGATCGTCGTCGGCATCACCGGCATGGGCGGGGGCGCGCTGATGACGCCCGCCCTCATCTTCCTGGGTGTGGGCGGTGCCTCCACGGTGGTCACCGCCGACCTGACCGCTTCCGCGGTCTACAAGGCCGGCGGCGCCCTGGTGCACTGGCGCCACGGATCACCGAACCTCAAGCTCGCCGGCTGGTTGATGGCCGGCTCGGTGCCGATGGCCTTCCTCGGACCGCACCTCGTGCAGTGGCTGGTGCCCGACTCCAGCATCGACACGGCGCTCCAGATGGCGATCGGCTTCGCGTTGCTGCTGGCCACGACGACCTTCGCGCTGCGGCTCTACCTCCAGCTGCGCCGAGTACGGCGCGGCGGGCACGCCGTCACCGAGCCGGTCATCCGCCCCGTGCCGACCCTGCTCATCGGCGCCCTGGGAGGCCTGCTCGTCGGCATCACCTCCGTGGGCTCGGGATCGGTGATCATGATCGCGCTGGTGATGCTCTACCCGACGCTCTCGGCCGTGAAGCTGGTCGGCACCGACCTGGTGCAGGCGGTCCCGCTGGTGCTGGCTGCGGCGATCTCCAACATCTTCGTCTACGGCCTCGACCTGCACGTCACGATCCCGCTGATCATCGGCAGCGTTCCCGGCAGCATCCTCGGCTCGCACATCGCCCCGCGCGTGCCGTCCTCGCTGATCCGGCGCGCCCTGGTCGTCGTGCTGACGATGTCGGGGCTCGCGCTGCTCGACAAGTCCGGATGGGCACCTCTCGGCGCAGGCGAGGACCAGACCCACCCCGAGCTGATCGCGCTCATCGGATTGGCGATGGTCGTGGTCGTGCCGCTGCTGTGGGGGCTGATCCGCAGGACCGAGGGACTGCCGATGTTCGGCAAGCCCCGGGTCGAGGAGCTGGAGCTGCCGCGGGAGCGTGTCGACGCGCTCCCCTGAGGGCAGCGCCCTCAGCTCACCGGTCGGGAACCCGGGAGATCGAGCGGCCGCTGGACATCGCCCGAGCTGCCGTTGACGATGGTGGGGGTCAACGGGCTCCACGTCTCACGGGGGTGGTGGCGATGGCCGACCGCAAGACCCTTCGCCTCTCGTCGGCCCTGCTCGCCGCGGGATTCGTCCTCTACGTGGTGGCAGGGCTCCTCCACACCGGCGGCCCCGCCAACAACCACCGGGTGGTGTTCGCCGACTACGCCGCGAGCGGCGACTGGACCGCGGTGCATCTCGGCCAGTTCGCGGGCATGGCGGTGATCGTCGCCGGGCTCCTCGTGCTGCACCACGCCCTGGACATCCGGGCGGTGGGCGCGGCCTGGACCGCGCGCCTCGGAGCCGTCTGCGCGGCGATCGCGCTCGGGCTCTACGGCGTCCTGCAGGCCGTCGACGGCGTCGCCCTCAAGCAGGCGGTGGACGCCTGGGTGAGCGCGCCGGCCGCGGAGAAGGTGACGCGCTTCGCGAGCGCCGAGACGGTGCGATGGCTGGAGTGGGGCACCAGGAGCTATCAGAGCCTGGTGCTCGGCCTGGCCCTGGCCCTGCTCGGCAGCGCCGTGGCAGTGACGACCAGACTGCCGCGGATCCTGGGCGGGTTGATGGTGCTGTCGGGTCTGGCCTACCTCGTGCAGGGCTGGGTGCTCGGCACCGCAGGATTCTCGGGCACGGACACCTTCGCCATCCTGGGCGGTTATCTGCTGACCCTGGCGTGGATCACCTGGCTGGCCGTGCTGGCCTGGCGAACCACGGGAGGCCACCCGGCCGCAGCGGAGGAACCGGTCAGAGCGCCCGGTCGGTAGCCTCACCACAACAGCATCCGCTGGCCGAGGTGGGACCGCCCGCAGTCGGGCTGTCGGCGAGCACGGTGTAGATCTCCCAGCTTTCGCCGTTCGGAGCGCCTTCGACCCAGAACTTGTCCTGCCGGGCGTAGCAGCAGGTGGTGTCTCGCTCGTCGACCGATGTCAGGCCAGCCCGCGCGAGCCGAGCCTGCTCGACGTCGACGGCCTCGGTGTCGGCCACCTCGACGCCGAGGTGATTGATCGAGCCGCCCTGCCCCGGGTTCTCGATCAGGACCAGCTTCAGCGGAGGCTGGGGCACCGCGAAGTTGGCGTAGCCGGGGCGCACCTTCGCGGGCTCGGTCGCGAAGAGCCTGGAGTAGAACGCGATCGCGGCGTCGAGGTCGTCGACGTTGAGGGCGAGCTGCACGCGGGACATGGGGACCTCCAGGGATGAGACATTGATGAGCTTCGATGTCTGAGGCTGACACATGACATCGAAGTCTGTCAATATAGATGCATGCCAATGTCTCCACTCCCGCTGGCGCCCGTCGAGGCGATGGCATGTTGCTCACCGGTCACCCGTGAGCCACTGTCCGCCGATGCCGCCGAGCGCATCGCGCCGCTGGTGAAGGCGATCGCCGACCCGGTGCGGCTGCGCCTGCTCTCACTCGTCGCCTCGCACGCCGACGGTGAGGCCTGCGTCTGTGACCTCAACGAGGCGTTCGACCTGGCCCAGCCGACGATCAGTCACCACCTCAAGCTGCTGCACGAGGCGGGGCTGCTCGACCGCGACAAGCGAGGGGTGTGGGTCTACTACCGGGTCAACGCCGGTGCTCTCCGCGATCTGGCCACGCTGCTCGGCGGCGTCACCGCGTGACCGCGACGCTGGTCCGGAAGGTGACGGCCGAGCTGCTCGGGACCGCATTCCTGGTCGCGGCGGTGGTCGGCTCGGGCATTGCCGCGCAACGACTCTCCCCCGGCCACACCGGCCTCCAGCTGCTGGAGAACAGCCTGGCCACTGGTGCGGTGCTCGTGGCGCTCATCCTGGCGCTCCAACCGGTCTCGGCCTCCTTCAACCCTGTCGTCACGCTCGTGGAGCGGCTGCTGGGCCGGGTCGACACCAGCACGGCCGGACTCCTGGTGGCCGCGCAGCTCGTCGGCGGCGCGATCGGCGCAGTGGTCGCGAACCTGATGTTCGGCCTGCCTCCCGTCTCCATCGCCGGGCACGTCAGGGGCGGGGCCGGTCAGCTCCTCGGTGAGGTGGTGGCGACCCTGGGACTGGTGCTGGTGGTCTTCGGAGCACTGCGTTCGCCCCGGATCGAGACCGTGGCCTTCGCCGTGGGCGGCTACATCGCGGCGGCGTACTGGTTCACGAGTTCGACGAGCTTCGCGAACCCCGCGATCACCCTCGCGCGCACGCTCTCGGAGACCTTCGCCGGCATCGCCCCGGCCTCGGCCGCGGCGTTCGTGCTGATGCAGCTGGTCGGTGGCGCCATCGGAGCCGGACTCGTGCTGCTGCTCCATCCCGCGCCCGAGGAGCCGGCATGACCGCGGCCCCGAAGGCGACCAGAGCGACGGTGCTGTTCGTCTGCGTGCACAACGCGGGCCGCTCCCAGATGGCCGCCGGCTACCTGCGCCACCTGGCCGGAGACCGCATCGACGTGCTCTCCGCCGGTTCCTTGCCGGCCGAGCAGGTCAACCCCGCGGCGGTGACCGCCATGGCCGAAGAGGGCATCGACATCCTTCACGAACGGCCGACGCTGCTCTGCGACCAGATGGTCGGCCAGGCCGACGTCGTGATCACGATGGGCTGTGGTGACGCCTGTCCGATCCATCCCGGGAAGCGTTACGAGGACTGGGTGATCGACGATCCCGCCGGCCGTGACCTGCCGGCCGTGCGCCTGATCCGTGACGAGATCCGCGGAAGGGTCCAAAGACTCCTCGCCGAGCTCGTCCCCTGACGGCGTCGCACTACGTCGAAAACCGCCCGAACGTGGCTCCCGGTGGGCCCGGGTCCGGCCCTAGCGTCGATGCCATCGATGACCGGCGTTCGACCAGCGGCGAGGAGGTCGACATGTTCGTGCAGGTGATCCAGGGCAAGGTGTCGGACGCGGCGAGGCTGCGCGCCCAGCTCGACAGGTGGATGGCGGAGATCGCTCCCGGGGCCGTGGGCTGGCTCGGCAGCACAGCCGGAGTGACCGACGATGGGCGTTCGATCGCGGTGGTGCGCTTCGAGTCCGAAGAAGCGGCCCAGCAGAACAGCGAGCGGCCGGAGCAGGCGGCCTGGTGGGAGGAGACGGCCAAGGTGTTCAGCGAGGAGCCGACCTTCCACAACAGCACCTCCGTCGACGCAGACACCCCCGGTGACCCGGCACAGGCCGGCTTCGTGCAGGTCATGCAGGGCCGGTCGAGCGACCCTGCCCGGGTCCGCGAGCTGATGGCGAACGATCCCACCGACTGGCAGACCTTCCGCCCCGAGATCCTCGGCACCGTCCTGGTCGGTCACGAGGGCGGCGAGTGGACGATGGCGATCTACTTCACCTCGGAGGGGGCGGCTCGCGAGGGAGAGCGCAAGGAGGCGCCGCCGGAGACCCAGCGGATGATGAAGGAGATGGACGCGCTGATGGTCGGTGAACCGGTCTTCTTCGATCTCCGGACTCCCTGGCTGACCGCGCCAGCCTGAGCGATGTGGTTGGTCGTCCCAAGGCAGGTGACGTGACGGGGGGCGGTCGGACGCACTGCGTCGCGGTCGGCTGGGTGCCGGTGCACTACGTGGAGCACGGCCGAGGTACGCCGGTCCTGGTGCTGCACGGGGCCGCCGTCGACCACCGCGAGGCGGAGGCTTGCTTCGAGCCGGCGCTCGGGGCGCGCGAGGGACTCCGGCGGATCTATCCCGACCTGCCGGGCATGGGCCACACCCCGGCTCCGGAGTCCCTGCGAACCGTCGATGACGTCCTGGAGGTGCTGCTCGGCTTCACCGACCAGGTCGCCGGGTCCGCACCCGTCCTTGTCGTCGGCCACTCCGCGGGCGCCTACTACGCGCACGCCATCGCGGCCCGCCGGCCGGACCGGGTCTCGGGGCTAGCGCTGGTCTGTCCGCTGCTGGCGGGTGTCCGCGACGTCCCGGAGCACCGCCCGGTCGTCACGCGCGAGGGCCTGGGCGATGAGGGGTTCCGCGGCTACTTCGTCGTGCAGACACCCGAGATGCTCGAGCGCTACCGGCGCTTCGTGGCCCCGGCGATCGCGCTCACCGACCAGGCCGCGATGCAGCGGATCGGCCGGCACTGGCGGCTCGACATCCCCGCCGCGTCGGCGTACGACGGGCCGACGCTGGTCGTCGCCGGCCGGCAGGACTCCGTCGTCGGCTACGCGGCAGCCGCGGACCTGCTCGAGCACTACCCGCGGGTTACGCTGGCCGTCCTCGACGGCGCCGGGCACGCGCTCCCCCACGAGCAGCCCCAGCTCCTGGCCGGCCTGCTGCAGGACTGGCTGGCTCGCGTGCGCACGGTGTGAAGCCCCTGCCTGTTCAGCAAGCGGCGCTCCACGTCGGTTTCGGGGCCGGGTCATCGTCGGAAGCCGCCCTCGGAGTTGAGCACCTGACCGGTCACCCATTCGCCTTCGTCACTGACGAGCCAGGCGATCAACCGCGCCGGATCGTCGGGTTCACCGAACCTGTGTTGCGGGAACCGCTCGAGGACGGCCGGTGCGTCATCGAGGTAGCCGGTGTTGACAGGTCCGGGGTTGATCGTGTTCAGCAGGATCCCTTGCCCGACCAGGTGGTCGGCGACCGACCAGGTGGCTCCGGCCAGGGCAGCCTTGGAGACGGCGTAGGCGAGGTTCTCGCCCATCGGCCCGAGCATCTGTCCCGACGTCATCCAGATCACCCGACCCCCCTTGCGCCCATCGTGTTGCGCGGCGAAGGCCTTGGTGAGCAGTAGGGTTGCCCGCGCGTTCACGGCCCAGTGGCGGTCCAGGGAGGCAGCCGTCAGATCGTCGAGGCTGACAGCGTCGCCGCCGTGCGCGTGGTTGCAGACCAGGACGTCCAGGTGACCCATCGCGTCGCGCGCTCGGGGAATCAGCGCCTCGGCCGCCGCTGCTTCGTTGAGGTCGCCCGGCAGGTCCGACAGTCGGGCCTCCCCGCGGAGGCTCGCGCGGAGCTCCGCGAGCAGGTCACGGAGATCTTCGGCGGATCCGTACTCAGCCACGTCGTAGGGGAGGTGGTGATGCACCGCCAACGAGGCACCCATCGCGGCGAGACGGGAGGCGACCGCGAAACCGATCCCGCGCCTACGACTGACACCGGTGACGACCGCGGTTCTCCCGGCCAGGGGCAACGACATGCGCCAGACCGTACCGGCGAGCACTGACATGTCCGCTCGTCGGTGGGACAGGTCCAAGGAGCGCTGCCGTCGGCGACGGGCGCGGCGTCATCGTTTGGAGCAGTCGCTCGGGCAAGGCGCAGGCGTGGTTGGCGCTGCGCTTCGGCGCAGTCAGGCGCCGACCGACGCTGACCTGCAGTCTGGGAGTGGAGCCGCCTGTCGGAATCGAACCGACGACCTATTCATTACGAGTGAATCGCTCTACCGACTGAGCTAAGGCGGCACAGTGCCCGACCGTCCAGCCGGGCACGCCGCACGAGTATAGGGTGACGCCGGCGGCTGCGACCAAACCGGCTCTAGGCTCCGCGTCCATGTCGTCCCCCGATCCTGCAGTGGTGGCCGCGGCGTGCGAGGCGTGGACCTGGTACCCACCCGACGCAGAGGTCGTCGAGACGGGCGACTACCTGCTCGTCCGCTTCCCCGACCACTTCGCCGAGAACACCCAGGTCCTGCGGACCACGAGCCGACGACCGCTGCCGCAGCTGTGGCGCGAGGTGGCCGACCAGGTCCGCCGATGGGATCGCCCGGAGGTGGTCTGGTGGGTGCGGCTGGGCAGTCACCCGCCCGATCTCAGCGACGAGCTCCAGTCCCTCGGCGGGCGCCTCCACGAACGGCTGGCCGTGCTCGCCCGCGACATCGGGCCGTCGAGCGTGCCGGACAGCGAGGTGAGCGGGCTGCGCATCGAGCCGGTGGGCGACGTCCCGACCCTGCGCGACGTCGCCCGCGTCGACACCGGCGTCTTCGGAGGGTCCGCCCCGCCGGACGATGGCGCCCAGGCACGCGCCGCTGAGTGCGCGGCCGCCTGGCGAAGGGGCGAGGAGGTCCGTCTGGTCGCCTATCTCGACGGCGAACCCGTCGGCACCGCCGGTGCATCCCTGGCCCACGGTGTGCTGCGCCTGTGGGGCGGAGGCGTGCTGGCGGAGAGCCGGGGCCGCGGCATCTACCGCGTGCTGCTGGCCTGGCGGCTGCGCTGGGGGCTGGAGCAGGGAGCGACGCTGGCGCTGGTGAAGGGGCGGGTGGACACCTCCGGGCCGATCCTGCAGCGGCTGGGCTTCTCGACGTACGGCGAGGAGACGAGCTGGCTGCTGCGGTGCTGACGCACCGTTTGTCATGTGTTGCACTCTTGATCGTCGTAACGAAACGGGCATAGGTTGCCTGCCATGGAGCTGCTGCCGTCCGCGCACGTCGACACCTTCTGCCGTGACCGGTTGCCGCCGGCCGACCAGTGGCCCGAGTTCCTCTTCGAGCCACCGGTGCCCGACTACCCCGATCGGCTCAACTGCGCGACGGTGCTGCTCGACGACACGATCACCGAGCGCGGCGGCGCACGCCCCTGCCTGCACGCCAAGGGGTCGCCCACCTGGACGTACGACGACCTGCGCGCGGCCGCCAACCGCATCGCCCACGTGCTCGTCGAGGACCGCAGGCTGGTACCCGGCAACCGGGTGCTGCTCCGCGGACCGAACACCCCGTGGCTGGCCGCCTGCTGGTTCGCGGTGCTCAAGGCTGGGGGTGTCGTCGTCGCGACGATGCCCCTGCTGCGCACCCACGAGCTGCGGGTGATCAGCGAGATCGCCGCTCCGGACCTGGCGCTGGTCGACCATCGCTTCCTCGAGGCGATGCAGGGTCTCGACGTACCCGTCGTGTGCTTCGGCGGGGACGCCGAGGGCGACCTCACCGGCCTCGCGGCGTCCCGACCGGCCGACTTCGACGACGTACTGACCTCGGCCGACGACGTCGCCCTGCTCGCCTTCACCTCCGGCACGACCGGCCGGCCGAAGTGCGCGATGCACTTCCACCGCGACGTCCTCGCGATGGCCGACACGTTCTCCGCGCAGGTGCTGCAGCCCTCGCCCTACGACGTCTTCACCGGCACGCCGCCGATCGCGTTCACCTTCGGCCTCGGCGGCGACCTGGTCTTCCCGCTCCGCGCCGGCGCCTCGGCCCTGCTCATCGAGAAGGCCACCCCGGCGGAGCTGGCCGCCCTCATCGAGGAGTACGGCGTCACCACCCTCTTCACCGCACCGACGGCCTACAAGGCGATGCTCGCCGCCGGCGCCCGGCTGACCTCGCTCCGGGCAGCGGTGTCCGCCGGCGAGCACCTTCCGGCCGCCACCTGGGACGCCTTCCACCGGGCGACGGGCGTGAAGATCATCGACGGCATCGGCTCCACGGAGATGCTGCACATCTTCATCGCCTCCTCCGGCGACGACATCCGGCCCGGCTCCACGGGCCGCGCGGTCCCCGGTTACGTCGCCACCGTCCTCGACGAGGAGGGCCACGAGGTCCCGGCCGGGCAGCCCGGGCGCCTGGCGGTCAAGGGGCCGACGGGCTGTCGCTACCTCGACGACCCGCGCCAGCAGGTCTACGTGCAGCACGGCTGGAACATCACCGGCGACACCTACCGCATGGACGAGGACGGCTACTTCTGGTACCTCGCCCGCAGCGACGACATGATCATCAGCTCCGGCTACAACATCGCGGCGCCGGAGGTGGAGGAGGCGGTGCTCAAGCACCCCGACGTGTCCGAGTGCGCGGTGGTCGGCTGGCCCGACGAGCAGCGCGGCATGATCGTCAAGGCCTACGTCGTGCTGGCCGAGGGTGTGGCGCCGGACCCCGAGCTGGTGCCGAAGCTGCAGGACTTCGTCAAGGCCGAGATCGCGCCGTACAAGTATCCTCGCGCCATCGAGTTCGTCGACGAGCTCCCGCGCACCCAGACCGGCAAGCTGCAACGCTTCCGGCTGCGCGAGACCTCGCCCCAGTCCTGACCGCCGATCTCGGGAGGCCGCAGGTGGACGTGCCGCCGGTCGAGCTCGCCCCGCGCCAGCTGATCCTCTCGCTCTACGGCCTCTACGCCCGGGCCGAGGGCTCCTGGCTGTCGGTGGCATCGCTGATCGCGCTGATGGACGCGCTCGGCGTCGACGGCGCGTCGGTGCGCTCGTCCGTCTCCCGGCTGAAGCGGCGCGGCGTGCTGGAGTCGCTGCGGCGCGACGGACGTGCCGGGTACGCCCTGTCCGACGAGGCCGTCGAGCTGCTCAGCGAGGGCGACGTCCGGATCTGGTCACGGCCCCGCGCGACGGCCGCGGACGGCTGGCTGGTGGTGGTCTTCTCGGTGCCGGAGACGGAGAGGGAGAAGCGGCACGCGCTGCGGTCGACCTTGACCCGGCTCGGGTTCGGCACCGCGGCCCCGGGCGTGTGGGTGGCGCCGGGGACGGCGTACGCCGAGACCGCCCGCGCCCTGCAGCGCCAGGGGCTGGCGTCCTACACCGAGTTCTTCCGCGGCGACTACCTGGGATCCGGCGACGTGGCCGCCCGGATGCGCGAGTGGTGGGACCTCGACCAGCTCGAGAAGCTGTACGACGAGTTCCGGGTCGCCTGGGAGCCTGCACTGTCGGCCTCACGCCGACCCGGCGCGCGCGAGGCCTTCGCGACGTACGTGCCGATGCTCACCGCCTGGCGCCGGCTGCCCTACCTCGACCCCGGGCTGCCGCTGGCCCACCTGCCCGCGGACTGGGCCGGCATCCGCGCCGGTGAGGTCTTCGCCGGGCTCGACGCGTGGCTGCGCGGACCGGCGGCGGAGTTCGCGCTGCCGGTCGTGCACGGCCAGGGATGACCGTGATCCTCGGCACCTGAGTGCGGGCCCGCGCGATGGGTACCCCGGCCCCCATGACCGAGGACAAGACGCAGGCAGTGCAGGCGGTGGTCGACCGGGTGTCGTCCTACCAGGACGGCGCCACCGAGGGGACGGTCGCCGACGAGCTGCGCCGGGGCCTCGACGAGGCCGGCGTGGAGCTCGCCGACGAGCAGGTGACCAGGCTGGCCGACGCCATCGAGGACGCCCACGGCGAGGTCTTCGTCAGGGAGGTCATCGGCGAGGTCTGACTCACTACGATCCGCAGGTCCGCCGGGCGTGTGGACCTGCGGACCGTAGTGAGGCTCAGCCCGGCAGCACGGCGATGCCCTGGAGCTCGACCAGCGCCTCGGCGTCCCACAGCCGAACCACGCCGATGCCGGCCATCGCGGGGTAGTCACGCCCGACGAGGCGCTGCCACACCTGCCCGATCTCGCGGGCGTGGGCGCGGTAGTCGTCCATGTCGACGATGTAGACGGTCAGCGACGCCAGGTGCTCCGGCGAGCCACCGGCCTCGTGCAGGGCGGTGAGCAGGTTGGCCAGCGCCTGCTCGAACTGTACGACGACCCCGCCGCGGACGATCGAGCCGTCGGGGGTCATGCCGGTCTGCCCGGCGAGGAGCACCGTCGTACCGTGGGCCACCACCGCGTGGCTGAAGCCGCTCGGGGGCGCGAGGGACGACGGATTGACCCGGCGCACGGTCACGACTGCACCGCCCCGCCGTCGACGTTGAGGCCCTGACCGTTGACCGCGCCGTTGTCGATGCACAGCATCACCGCGGCCGCGACCTCGTCGGGCGTGACCAGGCGCCCGATCGGCTGCCTGCGCGCCAGGAGCGCCCGCGCCTCCTCGGCGGTGCGTCCGGTGCGGGCCGCGATCTGGGCCACGGAGTCGTCGGTCATCGGGGTGTCGACGTAGCCCGGGCAGACCGCGTTGACCGTGACACCGGTGCGCGCGACCTCCGCCGCCGCGGACCGGACCAGGCCGAGGACGCCGTGCTTGGCGGCGGTGTAGGCGGCGATCCGGGTCTCACCGACCTTGGACGCGACCGAGGCGACCACGACGATCCGGCCGTGGCCGGCTGCCGTCATCGCCGGCAGCGCCCGACGGATGCACCGGAACGGGGCGGTCAGGTTGAGGTCCAGCATCCGCTGCCACTCCTGGTCACTCGTGGAGGCGATCGGAGAGGACGCCCCCGCCCCGGCGTTGACCACCAGGATCCCGACCGGCCCCCAGGCCCCCTCCACGGCGGCGAACATCGCCTCGACCGCAACCGGGTCGGTGACGTCGGTGGGCACCACCAGCGACTCCCCCGGCAGCGACACCTCCTTCAGCGCGGCCTCGTCGCGCGCGGCCAGGGCGACCCGGTGCCCGGCCGTCGAGAGCGCCTGCGCGCAGGCGAGGCCGATGCCCTTGCTCGCACCGGTGACCAGGGCGATCGCCATCAGCGGCCCTCCCAGCGCGGCGGCCGCTTCTCGTTGAAGGCCGCGTGGAACTCCGCGTGGTCGTGGGTGGTCATCAGCAGCGCCTGGGTCATCGCGTCGAGCTCCATCGCCGCGCCGATCGACATGTCGAGCTCACGGGTGATCAGCGCCTTGGTCTGGGCGTAGGCGAGGGTGGGCCCGTCGGCGAGCCGGCGGGCGAGCGTGGCCACGGCCTCGTCGAGCGCCTGCTCGTCCTCGACCAGCTGCGAGACCAGTCCATAGCGGTCGGCGGTCTCGGCGTCGATGGTGTCGCCGAGCATCAGCAGCTCGGTGGCGCGGCCGGCGCCGACGACGCGGGGCAGCAGGTAGGCCGCGCCCATGTCGCCGCCGGAGAGGCCGACCTTGGTGAACAGGAACGCGAAGCGCGCCCGGCGGGAGCAGATCCGGAAGTCCGAGGCCAGCGCGAGCACCGACCCGGCGCCGGCGGCGATGCCCTGGATGCGCGCGATCACCGGCACCGGGCACTCCCGCATCGCCTTGATCACCTCGCCCGTCATCCTGGTGAAGCCGATCAGGTCGCGGGCGTCCATCGTGATCAGCTCGCCGATGATCTCGTTGACGTCCCCGCCGCCGCAGAAGCCGCGGCCCTCGCCGCGGAGCACCAGCACCCGGGTGTCACCGCGGTGCGGCAGCTCGTGGAGCAGGTCGCGCAGGTCGGCGTAGCTCTCGAAGGTCAGCGGGTTCATCTTCTCCGGACGGTCGAGCGTCACGGTCGCCACGCCGTCGGCCACCTCGAAGCGGAAGTGCTTCCACTCCTCGGTGATCGGCACCGAGCCGCGGTAGTCCATCAGCTGCCTGCCTCCTCGTGGGTCCGCACCAGCCCTCGGCCGATGATGGTGCGCTGCACCTCCGACGCGCCCTCGTAGATCCGCGGCGCGCGCACCTCACGATAGAGCCGCTCGAGCAGGTGGCCGCGCTGCAGCGCCCGGGCGCCGTGCATCTGCACGGCCTGGTCGACGACCCACTGGGCCGCCTCGGTCGCGAACAGCTTGGCCATCGCCGCGCGGCTGGTCACCTCGGGCGCCGGCGCCCCGTCGTCGTACGCCGAGGCCGCCGATCGCACCAGCAGCCGGGCGGCCTCGGTGCGGGTCGCCATCTCGGCCAGCGCGTGCTCGACCGCCTGCTGCCGCACCAGCGCCGCCCCGCGCACCTGGCGCGTGCACGCCCACTCGACGGCCGCGTCCAGCGCCGCCTGCGCCATGCCCACGGCGAAGGCGCCGACGCTCGGACGGAACAGGTCGAGGGTGCGCATCGCCACGGCGAAGCCACGGTCGACCTCACCGAGCACGTCCTCGGGTCCCACCCGGACGCCGTCGAGGACGAGCCGGCCGATCGCGTGCGGCGCGAGCAGGTCGAGGTGCTCACCGGCGAGGCCGTCGGCGTCACCGGGCACCGCGAAGGCCGTGACGCCGCGCGCCCGGGCGTCGGGGGTGGTGCGGGCGAAGACGGTGTAGACGTCGGCCTCGGGCGCGTTGGAGATCCACAGCTTCTCCCCGTGCAGCCGCCAGCCGTCGCCGTCCGGCCGCGCCTCGAGGGCAAGGGCGGCGGCGTCGGAGCCCGCGCCTTCCTCGGAGAGCGCGAACGCCGCCACCACCTCACCGGTGACGACGCCGGGGAGCCACCGCTCGATCGTCTCCGGCCGGCCGGACTGCAGGATCGGATAGCTGCCCAGCCCCTGCAGCGCCAGCGCGGTCTCCGCCTCGGTGCTGGCCTGGGCGAGGGTCTCGCGCAGCAGGCACAGCTGCATGGCGGCGGCATCGCGGGGCGGCTCGTCGGGGTGACCGCCGAAGAGCGCGCGCAGCAGCCCGTGCTTGCCCATCGCCAGCAGCAGCGGCCGGTTGACCCGCCCCTCGCTGGCCGGCACCTCGGCCAGGTGGGTGGCGGCCACCTCGCGCACGTGCGCGACGAAGGCCTCCTGGGCGTCGTCGAGGGCGTAGGGCATGGCAGCACGCTATTGCGTATTGACAACGTCCGTCAAGAACACAATATATTGATGCCATGCGGATCGCGGTCGTCGGTGGTGGCCCGGGTGGGCTGTACTTCAGCGCCCTGGCGCAGCAGCTCGCCGCGCTCACCGGGGAGCGCCACGAGATCACCGTCTGGGAGCGCAACGCGGCCGACGACACCTTCGGCTTCGGCGTCGTCTTCAGCGACGAGACGCTCGGGGGCATCGAGCACGCCGACCCGGTGGTGCACGAGCAGATGGCCGCCGAGTTCGCCGTCTGGGACGACATCGACGTGCACTTCAAGGGCGAGGTGGTGACCAGCGGCGGGCACGCCTTCGCCGCGATGCCGCGCAAGCGCCTGCTGGAGATCCTGCAGCGCCGGTGCGCCGGGCTCGGGGTGGATGTCCGGTTCCGCACGCTCGCCCCGGACGTGCACGAGCTCGCGGCGTCGTACGACCTCGTGGTCGCCGCCGACGGGCTCAACTCGGCCGTGCGGTCGGCGTACGCCGCGAGCTTCCGGCCCAGCCTCGACGTCCGCCGCTGCAAGTACATGTGGCTGGGCACCGACAAGGTCTTCGACGCGTTCAAGTTCTACGTCGCCGAGACGCCGTACGGCGTGATGCAGATCCACGGCTACCCGTACGACGCCCACGGCAGCACCTTCATCGTCGAGATGAACGAGTCCGTCTGGGAGCGCGCCGGCTTCGCGGAGTACGACGACCGCCCCTGGCTGCCGGGCGAGTCCGACGAGAAGTCCATCGCGCTGGTGCGCGAGTTGTTCGCCGACGTACTCGAGGGCCACGAGGTGATGGCCAACAACTCCCGCTGGACCAGCTTCACCACCGTGCGCAACGAGCGCTGGCGCCACGGCAACGTGGTGCTGCTCGGCGACGCCGCGCACACCGCGCACTTCTCGAGCGGCTCGGGCACCAAGCTGGCGATGGAGGACGCCCTGTCGCTGGCGGCATGCCTGCACGAGGCCGGCGACCTCGACGCCGCACTGGCCGCCTATGAGCAGGAGCGCAAGGCAGTGGTGACCTCCACCCAGCGCGCCGCGCAGGCGAGCCTGGAGTGGTTCGAGAACCTCGGCCAGTACACCCACCAGCACCCGCTGCAGTTCGCCTTCAACATCATGACCCGCAGCCGGCGGGTCACCTACGACAACCTGCGGGTCCGCGACCCGGAGTTCGTCGCCCGGCTCGACGCCTGGTTCGCCGAGGAGACCGGGCGCGCCGGCCACGGTCCCGGCGACGTCCGGCCACCGATGTTCCAGCCGCTGCGCCTGGAGACCCCCGACGGCACCGGCCTGACCCTGGACAACCGCGTGGTCGTCTCGCCGATGGACATGTACGTCTCCGAGGACGGCATGCCCAACGACTTCCACCTCGTGCACCTCGGCGGCAAGGCGCTCGGCGGCGCGGGCCTGGTGATGACCGAGATGGTCTGTGTCTCCCCCACCGGCCGGATCACCCCGGGATGCACGGGCCTGTGGAACGACCAGCAGCGCGACGGCTGGCGCCGCATCGTCGACTTCGTGCACGAGCGGTCCACCGCCCGCATCGGCCTGCAGCTGGGCCACTCCGGTGGCAAGGGGTCGACGAGGTTGATGTGGGAGGGCATCGACGAGCCGCTCCCGGACGGGAACTGGCCGGTCTGTGCGGCCTCTCCCGTCCCGTACCGGCCCGGCGTCAACCAGGTGCCGGTCGAGCTCGACCGCGCCGGGATGGACCAGATCCGCGAGCAGTTCGTCGCCGCCGCCCGCCGCGGCGCGGAGGCCGGCTTCGACCTGCTGGAGCTGCACTGCGCGCACGGCTACCTGCTCTCGGGCTTCCTCTCCCCGGTCACCAACCGGCGCACGGACGAGTACGGCGGCCCCGTCGAGGCGAGACTGCGCTACCCGCTCGAGGTGTTCGCCGCGATGCGCGAGGTGTGGCCCGCGGACCGGCCGATGACCGTGCGCATCTCGGCCACCGACTGGGTCGACGGCGGCCAGACCCTTGAGGACGCCATCGCCGTCGCCGAGGCGTTCGCCGACGCCGGCGCGGCGGCCATCGACGTCTCCACCGGGCAGGTGACCTCGGCGGAGAAGCCGGCGTTCGGACGCAGCTACCAGACCCCGTACGCCGACGCGATCCGCAACCGCACCGGCGTCGCGACGATCGCGGTCGGGGTGATCTCGTCGTACGACGACGTCAACTCGCTGCTGCTCGCCGGCCGCACCGACCTGTGCGCGCTCGGCCGGGTGCACCTCTACGACCCGAGCTGGACGCTGCACGCGGCGGTCGAGCAGGAGTACGACGGACCCGGTGCGGCGTGGCCGCTGCCGTGGCGGGCAGGTCGGCGCAGGCCGCAGACCGGTCGCACCGACGGACCGCGGCCCCGCCTCGAGCTCGTCCGCGGGGAGGCTCCGCGCACGATGCACCGGCGCTGGCGCCCCTGATCCGGTCCGGCTCAGGGCTGCCGTGCGGCGAGGTCCGCCGCGTTGCCCGGCGGCACGGCGCTCAGCAGGCGAGCCCGTCGCGGGGGACGCGGCCGCGCACGAGGTAGCCCTGAACCGCGTTGTCGACGCAGGCGTTGCCCTGGTGGAAGCCGGTGTGCCCGTCACCGTTGCGGGTCACGAGCACGCCCGAGTCGAGCTGTTTCGCCAGCGCCCTGGCCCAGGCGACCGGGGTTGCGGGGTCACGGGTGGTGCCGATGACCACGATCGGTGGGGCTCCCGGAGCGTGCAGGGTGTGAGAGGTCCTGCCGGTGTGGATCGGCCAGGACGAGCAGGTGGACTGCGAGTAGGCGAACGCCTTGCCGAAGGTCGGTGAGGCCTTGAGGAACGCGGCGAAGTGCGAGGGCACCTGCGAGGTGGGGATCGCGTCGTCGTGGTCGAGGCAGTTCACGTCGTAGA
>DATDNR010000049.1:0-21077 GCA_036518175.1 Marmoricola sp. | reverse complement strand
GGCGCCGCCGCCGTCGCGTCGGTGTGCATCGCGGTCCCGACGAGCGCGATCGCCAGTGCGGGTGCCGCAGCGATCCGGACGAGCGTGCGCGTCGACATGCCTGGGGCCTCCTCGGGTGGGCTTGGGGAGTCCAACGAGGAGGCCGCCGATCGGTTACCCGCCAGTCGCATCGGAGCCTCACTACGATCGGCATCTCCCGAGGGCCTTGCGGCCTGCGGACCGTAGTGAGACTCCGCTGACGGGCACGCGGTGCCCGGGCGGACCGGAGCTCACAGGTCGAAGAGCGACCCGCCTTCGCCGATGCTCGCGTCGGTCTTCGGCTGGTGCGCCTCACCGGAGGAGGCCGGCTTCGGTGCGGGCTCGTCCTTCTCCTCGTCGCCGGACGGCTCCTCGACGGCCTCGGGCTCGGACGGCTCCTCGGCAGCCTCGGGCGCGGACTGCTCCTCGGTGGCCTCCTCGATGTCGAAGAGCGAGCCGCCCTCCGGGATCGGGCTGCCCGGCGATGCGGACCCCTGCTGGGCGTCGGTTGGCGCGGGTGCCGGCTCGGCCTTCGCCTGCGGCTCCGGCTCGGGCTTCGTCTGCGGCTCCGGCTCGGCCTTCGCCTCTGGCTCCGCGGGCGGCTCGAGGTCGAACAGCGAGCCGCCCTCCGGGATCGAGCTGCCCGGCGATGCGGACCCCTGCTGGGCGTCGGTTGGCGCGGGTGCCGGCTCGGCCTTCGCCTCCGGCTCCGGCTCGGCCTTCGCCTGCGGCTCCGCCTCAGCCTTCGCCTCCGGCTCCGCCTCCGGCTCCGCCTCGGCCTTCGCCTCGGGCTCCGCGGGGGGCTCGAGGTCGAAGAGCGAGCCACCGCCGCGGCCGACCTGCTCGGGCTGGGCGGCCTTCGCCTCCGAGGCGCCGGCAGATGCCTCGCGCGCCTCCGGCTGCTCGGCCTGGGCGGGGGTGTCGAACAGCGAACCGCCCTCGTCGAAGAGGGACCCGGCCTTCTCCTGCGGGGCGCGGGCGTGCTCCGCGGCGGGGGTGGGAGCGCTGGCCTGCGGCTCCGCGGGTGTGCTCGCCGGTGGCTCTTCCCCGAAGAGCGAGCCGGCGTCGTCGAAGAGCGACGATCCTCCACCGGAGGACGCGCCGGAGGCCTTCGCGTTGGGGCCGACGTCCTCGGTCGCGGTGACGGTGTCACCGGTCTGGGTGGCGTCCCCGGTCTCGGGCTCATCACGCGTCTCGGGTGCCGTCGCGACGGCGGTGGCGGTCGCGCCGGCGGCACCAGCGGCGGCCCCACCGGCGGCCGCGGCGGCACCGGGCGCAGCCGCACCGGCCTTGGCCTTGGTGGGCGCCTCCCCCTTGACCGAGGCCAGCAGGAGCTGGGCCACGTCGAGCACCTCGACCTCGTCGCGGGCGTTCCCGGCCTGCTGCTCGGCGACCAGGCCGTCGGCCAGCATCACCCGGCAGAACGGGCAGCCGACCGCGATCTGGTCGGCCCCGGTGGCCACCGCCTCGCGGGTGCGGTTGACGTTGATCCGCTCCCCGATGTTCTCCTCCATCCACATCCGCGCACCGCCGGCGCCGCAGCAGAAGGAACGCTCGCCGTGGCGCGGCATCTCGGCGTAGGAGGCGTCCGGGATCACCTCGAGCAGCTCGCGCGGCGGCGTGTAGACCTGGTTGTGCCGGCCGAGGTAGCAGGGGTCGTGGTAGGTGATCGAGCGGCCGTGACCGTTGCTGGACCCGTTGCCGCCCGGCACGGCCACCGGGGTGAGCCTCTGCTCCCGGACCAGCCGGTTGAGCAGCTGGGTGTGGTGGACCACCTCGAGCTCGACGCCGAACTGCGCGTACTCGTTTTTCAAGGTGTTGAAGCAGTGCGCACAGGTGGCCACCACCTTGGTGGCCTTGTGCTCCTTGAGGGTCTCGGCGTTCTGCGCCGCCAGGCCCTGGAAGATGAACTCGTTGCCGGCACGGCGGGCCGGGTCACCGGTGCAGGTCTCGCCGTTGCCGAGCACCGCGAAGTCGACACCGGCCATGTGCAGCAGCTCGGCGACGGCACGGGTGGTCTTCTTCGCCCGGTCCTCGTAGGCACCGGCGCAGCCGACCCAGAACAGCCAGTCGACGCCGGAGAGGTCCTCGACGTCCTCGCCGACGACCTTGATGTCGAAGTCCAGGCCCTGGGCCCACTCCATCCGGGCGCCCGCCGACATGTTCCACGGGTTGCCCTTGGACTCCAGGCCCTTGAAGAGGCCGTTGAGCTCGGCGGGGAAGTTCGACTCCACCAGCACCTGGTGGCGCCGCATGTCCATGATGTGGTCGACGTGCTCGATGTCGACGGGGCACTGGTTGACGCAGGCACCGCAGGAGGTGCACGACCACAGCACGTCGTTGTCGATGACCGCGCCACCCGAGGGCAGCGACGGGTCGCCCTCGGTCGCACCCACCAGCGGCCGGTCGACCTCGGCCATCACCGCTGCCGGCAGTCCGTCGCGGTCGGAGGGATCGGCCAGCAGGTACGGCGCCTTCGCCTGTGCATGGTCGCGCAGGTTCATGATCAGCAGTTTCGGCGACAGCGGCTTGTCGGTGTTCCACGCGGGGCACTGGGACTGGCAGCGGCCACACTCGGTGCAGGTGTGGAAGTCCAGGATCCCCTTCCAGGTGAAGTCCTCGACCGCGCCGACGCCGAGGGCCATGTCCTCGTCCATCTCCTCGAGGTCCTCGAAGTCCACCGGCTGGCCGGCCGAGGTCATCGGCTTCATCGCCCCCAGCGCCACCGGACGGCGACCGAAGAGCACGTTCAGCGGCGCGATGAAGATGTGCAGGTGCTTGGAGTTGAGCACGTCGATGAGGAAGACCAGCATGACCCCGATGTGCAGCAGCAGGCCGACGCCGATCAGCGCCGTACTGTCCGGCAGCACCTGTCCCAGGGCGTAGGAGATGAAGGCCGCCTTGCCGTAGCCGACGCCCTGCCCGCCGTCGTGCGCCTCCACCGCACCGCGGAAGAGGAACAGCGTCCAGAGGACGTTGAAGATCATGAACAGCACGAAGTAGGCGCCGCCGAGGTGCGAGCCCTTGAACCGCGAGCTGCGGCCCAGCCGCTCGGGAGAGTTGCGCAGCCGGATCTGCCAGAAGGCGATGATCCCCAGCAGGCACATCACCGCGATGAAGTCCTGGGCGAAGCCCAACACCGCCCAGTTGCCGAAGATGAACCAGTTCCAGTCCGGGTTGCGGGAGAGCAGCACCGCGTAGGCCTCGAAGTAGACCGTGGCCAGGATCACGAACGCCCAGAACACGAAGAAGTGCGCGGTCCCCGGCACCGTCCACTTCAGCAGCTTCTTCTGGCCGAAGACCTCGATCACCTGTCGCCGGACCGCGGCGCCGACGTGCCCGAGCACACCGTGCACGCGATCCGGCGCCGGCTGGCCGGCAGCGTGCAGGCGGTAGAGGAACCAGATGCGGCGACCGGCCAGCGGCAACGCGATCGCGTTCATGAGCAGGCCCAGGATCAAGACGATCGTCACGTGTCACTCCCAGTCATGGCGGTGTCCCCGCAAGCATTGAAGTCGGCGTGTCCGCCGAGACTACGAGGATCTTGACATCCGGTCAGCGGCGCGGCCGTGTGAGAAAGCCTACTCCGGAGTAACCGGGCGCTCAGCCGCGACCTCCGACGCGCCGGGACACCGCGCTCGCGGTCGCGGTGACCTGCTCGACGAGCCGGGCGACCTCGGGCTCGGCGTCCATCGGATAGGTCACCGCGATGCCGGCCAGGGGCACCGCGTTGTGGTCGAGCACGGCGGCGCCGACCGAGGCCATTCCCGGAGTGACCTCACCCTCCTCGAGGGCGTGACCGCGCTGGCGGGTCTCGGCGAGCACCGCCCGCAGCGCGCTCAACGACGACGGTCCGCGGCCGTGCCGCTCCACGAACGCCGCCCGGTCGGGGTAGAGCGCCCGCACCTGGGCCGGAGGCAGCGCGGCCAGGATCGCCCTGCCCGAGGCGGTCAGGTGGGCGGGCAGCCGGACGCCGACGTCGGTGACGAGCGGCGGCCGGCCCGGGGCCCGCTCCTCGACGACGTAGAGGACGTCGCGGCCGTGCGGAACCGCCAGGTGGGCGCTCTGGCCGACGCGGTCGACCAGGCTCGCCAGGTGCCGACGGGCGAGCCGCTGCAAGGGCTCCTGCCGCGAGAAACCGCTGCCCACCTCGAACGCTGCCACGCCGAGGCAGTAGCGCCGCTCCTCGGCGATGTGGGTGACGAAGCCCTCCTCGATCATGGCGTTGACCAGGTGGTAGGCCGTCGACCGCGGCAGGTCGGCCGCGCGGGCGATGCGCTCCAGCGGCACCGGGTCCGGCTGCGACGCGAGGAACTTGAGCACTTTGAGCGTGCGCGTCGCAGCGGGGACCTGGCCCATGCCCGGCAGCCTAGGTCAGCCGAGGTGCTGCTCGCCCGACACCGGCACCAGCGGGATCGCGAGCACCGGGAAGACCGCGGCCAGCGCGAAGCAGGCGGCGTAGCCCCAGCTGCCGATCGCCAGGCCGGCCAGCGGCGCCACCGCCGAGGCGGCGAGGAACTGCGTGGTGTTCTGCACCCCCAGCGCGCGCCCGGACCAGAAAGGACCGGCCCGCTCCGCGACCGCGGTGAAGGCCAGGCCGTTGTCGGCGACGGTGATCGTGGTGGCCAGCACGAGCAGCAGTACGGCGACACCCCACCCGGCGTGCGCGGTCCAGCCGAGCAGTGCCATCGCCGCCACCGCGGCGACCGCGACCCAGCGCAGCGGCCGCATCCGGGATCCGACGACGTCGGAGAGCTGCCCGGCGGCGATCCGCCCGAAGGCGCCCGCGATCTGGCTCGCGGCGACCAGCGCGCCGGCGGCTGCGGGGGCCCAGTGGCGGGCGTCGACCAGCCAGGCGAGCGCGAAGGTCCAGACGGTGAACTGCGGCACCACCAGCAGCACCGAGACGCCGTGCACGCGGGCGAGGAAGCCGTCCCCGCGATAGGGGTTGGGTGCCCGGCCCTCGGGATGCGGGCTGCGCGGCGGGTCCACCACCACCGCCGCGACGGTCGCGGTCGCCACGGCGGCGGCCACGACCGGGACCCACAGCGCGGTGCCGACGCCGTGCCGGTCGGCGAGCACCGCCAGGGTGACCGCGCCGAGCCCGACGCCCAGGGGCTGGGCCATCTGCCGGATCCCCATCGCCAGCCCCCGGCGGTGGGCGGGGAACCAACCCACCACGATCCGGCCGCTGGCCGCGTTGGCGCTGGCGGCGAACGCGCCGGCCATCACCAGTGCCGCGCCGAGCTGCCAGGTCCCGTGCGCCTGCGTCGCCAGCAGCCCCGCCAGCGTCGTACCGGCCAGGCCGACGAGCAGGCAGACCCGCTCGCCCCACCGGTCCACCGCCGCGCCCCAGACCACCAGGGTCAGCATCACCCCGACCGTCGGGGCGGCGACGACCAGGCCGGCGTGCGCCAGCGACAGCCCGCGGTCGCGGTGCAGCGTCGGGATCAGGAAGGCCGGCCCGTGCACGGTGACCGCGGACGCGAGCTGGGCCAGCACGCCGGCGGCCAGCATCGCCCAGGGGCGCGGTGCCCGGCCGGCGCCCGACCGGGCGCCGGCGTCGAGGATGCGGTCGGTCCCGGTCACCGCCCCAGTCAACGCCGTACGACGCCCGCGGGGCGGCCCGCTCTCACGATCCGGGCCAGGAACCGGCCGTGGCGTCCCTCACGGCTCGTCGCGGAAGTCGGTCTCCACGCGCTCCTCGTCGTGGTAGGTGCGCTCCTTCGCGTACTTGTCGTAGGCCCGCCGGTCGGCCGGGGTCTGGGGCGGGTCGACGAGGGCTCGCGGGTGCAGCCGCTCGTGCAGCACCACGTTCAACTGGGCACCGAAGAGGGTGATGATCGACTGGATGTAGAACCACCACAGGATCGTGATGACCGTCGCGAAGTTGCCGTAGGTGCCCTGGGCGTTCTGCAGGTAGCGGCTGATGATCAGTGACGAGATCGACTGCAGCACCCAGAAGGCGATCCCCGACAGCACCGCTCCGGGGAGCACGTCCGCGAAGGACACCTGCCGGTCGGTGAGCCAGCGGAAGGCGACCAGGAAGAGGCCGACGTCGAGGGCGATCGCGATCAGGTAGCCGACGATGTGTCCGAGCCAGCCGATGTGCAGCCCGTTGGCCGTGCCGGAGATGAAGCCGGTGATGAACACCGAGACCACCAGGCCGGTGCCGATGGTGGCCAGCACGAGGATGCTGCGGAGCACCTGCTCGATCAGGTTGGGCTGCTCGGTGTAGGGGATCTCCCACACCGAGTTGAACGCGAACTGGGTCGTGCGGACCACCGCCGAGCCACTCCACAGCGCGGTGGCGATGCCGATGATCAGGGCCCACCACGAGCCGGAGAGCCCGCCCACCGAGGAGGTGTCGAGCAGCGGGAGCATGCTCGACACCCGGCCGAGCACGCTGTGCTTCTCCGAGTCGGGGAGGAAGAACCCGAGCAGGGTGATGAAGACCAGCATCAGCGGGAAGATCGAGAAGAACGCCCAGAAGGCGATCATGCTGGCGAGGTTGGTGGTCTTGTCCTCGCTGAACTTCTTGACCACCGCAACGGTGACCCCGACCGGCTTGTGCTCCCGCTGGAACTCGTCGACCTGCTCCAGCTTCTCCTTGACGGGGTTGGCCTTCCCGCCCTTGCGCTGGCCGTTCATGGGCTGCTCCCTTGCCTTCTCCCGAGACGCTCCGATACCCGCTGGGGGTGGGCACAAACTCAGCACGACGCGGTCTCGCATCCGAGACACGCTCCCGGGGCGGGGGATGGTGTGACCGTCGCCGTACGGGTGGAATGGGTGCATGACCGAAACCGTGACCGTCGGGACGGGCCCGCTGTCGTTCGCCGACGTGGTCGCCGTGGCGCGCGCCGGAGCCGCGGTGCACCTGTCCGACGAGGCGGTCGCTGCGATCACCAAGGCCCGGGCGGCGGTCGACGAGCTCGCGCAGGCACCGACCCCCGCCTACGGCATCTCCACCGGCTTCGGCGCCCTGGCGACGCGGCACATCCCCACCGAGATGCGCGCCCAGCTGCAGAAGTCCCTGGTGCGGTCCCACGCCGCCGGCTCCGGGCCCGAGGTGGAGCGCGAGGTCGTGCGGGCGCTGATGCTCCTGCGGCTGTCCACCCTCGCGACCGGCCACACCGGCGTCCGTCCCGAGACGGCCGGTCTGATGGCCGCGATGCTCACCGCGGGGATCACCCCGGTGGTCCGCGAGCACGGCTCGCTGGGCTGCTCCGGTGACCTGGCGCCGCTCGCCCACTGCGCGCTCGCGCTGATGGGCGAGGGCGAGGTGCGTGACGCCTCCGGGACCCTGCTGCCGGCCGCCGACGCCCTGGCTGCCGCCGGGCTGCGGCCGGTCGAGCTGGTCGCGAAGGAGGGGCTGGCGCTGATCAACGGCACCGACGGCATGCTCGGCATGCTGGTGCTCGCGCTGACCGACCTCGGCCGGCTGGTCCGCACCGCCGACGTCGCTGCGGCGATGTCGGTGGAGGCGCAGCTTGGCACCGACCGTGTCTTCGCCGCCGACCTGCAGGCACTGCGCCCGCATCCCGGGCAGGCCCGGTCCGCGGCGAACCTGACCGCGCTGCTGCGGGACAGCGGCGTCGTCGCCTCGCACCGCGGCCCGGACTGCAACCGGGTGCAGGACGCCTACTCGCTGCGGTGCTCCCCGCAGGTGCACGGCGCCGCCCGCGACACCTTCGACCACTGCGCGGTGGTGGCCGGCCGCGAGCTGGCCGCGGCGGTGGACAACCCGGTGGTGCTCGACGACGGACGGGTCGAGTCCAACGGCAACTTCCACGGCGCCCCGGTCGCCTACGTGCTCGACTTCGCGGCGATCGCAGCCGCGGACGTCGCCTCGATCGCGGAGCGTCGTACCGACCGGTTCCTCGACAAGGCGCGCAGCCACGGCCTGCCGCCCTTCCTCGCCGACGACCCCGGCGTCGACTCCGGGCACATGATCGCGCAGTACACCCAGGCCGCGATCGTCTCGGAGATGAAGCGGCTGGCCGTCCCCGCGAGCGTCGACTCGATCCCCTCCAGCGCGATGCAGGAGGACCACGTGTCCATGGGCTGGTCGGCTGCCCGCAAGCTGCGCCGCTCCGTCGACGGGCTCACCCGGGTGCTCGCGATCGAGGTCCTCACGGCCGCGCGGGCGCTGGAACTGCGCCGGCCGCTCGAGCCGTCGCCCGCCACGGGCGCAGTGGTCGCGCTGCTGCGCTCCTCCGGCATCCCGGGCCCGGGCCCGGACCGGCACCTGTCGCCCGAGATCGAGGCAGCCGTGGAGCTGGTCGCCTCGGGCGCCGTACTCGACGCCGTCGAAGGCGTGATCGGAGAACTGCAATGACCGACACCACCAACCCGCGGCTGCCCATCCACGCCGCCCGGGGCACCTCGCTGACCGCCGGCTCCTGGCAGACCGAGGCGCCGCTGCGGATGCTGATGAACAACCTCGACCCGGAGGTGGCCGAGCGGCCGGAGGACCTGGTCGTCTACGGCGGCACCGGCAGGGCGGCCCGCAGCTGGGAGGCGTACGACGCCCTCGTCCGCACGCTGTCGACGCTGAAGGACGACGAGACGATGCTCGTGCAGTCCGGCAAGCCGGTCGGTGTGCTGCGCACCCACGAGTGGGCGCCGCGGGTGCTGATCGCGAACTCGAACCTGGTCGGCGACTGGGCCAACTGGGAGGAGTTCCGCCGGCTCGAGGAGCTGGGGCTGATCATGTACGGCCAGATGACCGCCGGCTCGTGGATCTACATCGGCACCCAGGGCATCCTGCAGGGCACCTTCGAGACCTTCGCGGCCGTCGCGGACAAGCGGTTCGGCGGCACGTTGGCTGGCACGATCACCGCGACCGCCGGCCTCGGCGGCATGGGCGGCGCCCAGCCGCTGGCGGTGACCATGAACGACGGCGTGGCGATCTGCATCGAGGTCGATCAGTCCCGGATCACGCGGCGCATCGAGCACCGCTACCTCGACTGCCAGGCCGACTCCCTGGAGCAGGCCGTCGAGATGGCGGTCGAGGCCCGTGACGAGAGGCGGCCGCTGTCGATCGGCGTGCTGGGCAACGCGGCGGAGCTGCTGCCCCGGCTGCTGGAGATGGAGGCGCCGGTCGACGTGGTGACCGACCAGACCTCGGCGCACGACCCGCTGTCCTACCTGCCGCTCGGGATCTCCTTCGAGGAGTGGCACGAGGCGGCCCGGCGCGACCCGGAGGGCTTCACCAAGGACGCCCGCGCCTCGATGGCCGCGCACGTCCGCGCGATGGTGGAGTTCCAGGACCGGGGCGCGGAGGTGTTCGACTACGGCAACTCCATCCGCGACGAGGCCCGCAAGGGCGGCTACGAGCGGGCGTTCGCGTTCCCCGGGTTCGTCCCCGCCTACATCCGCCCGCTGTTCTGCGAAGGCAAGGGCCCCTTCCGCTGGGCGGCGCTGTCCGGCGACCCCGAGGACATCCGCAGGACCGACGAGGCGATCCTGTCGCTGTTCCCCGACAACGAGCGGCTGCGCAAGTGGATCACCATGGCCCAGGAGCGCGTGCACTACCAGGGTCTGCCCGCCCGGATCTGCTGGCTCGGGTACGGCGAGCGACACCTCGCCGGCCTGAAGTTCAACGAGATGGTGGCCTCCGGTGAGCTGTCCGCCCCGATCGTGATCGGCCGCGACCACCTCGACTGCGGATCGGTCGCGTCGCCGTACCGGGAGACCGAGGGGATGCTCGACGGCTCCGACGCGATCGCCGACTGGGCCCTGCTCAACGCGCTGGTGAACACCGCGTCGGGTGCCACCTGGGTCTCGATCCACCACGGCGGCGGTGTCGGCATGGGCCGGTCGATCCACGCCGGTCAGGTCACCGTCGCCGACGGCACCGAGCTGGCCGCGCGGAAGATCGAGCGGGTGCTCACCAACGACCCCGGGATGGGCGTGATCCGCCACGTGGACGCCGGCTACGACCGCGCGGTCGAGGTGGCCGCCGAGCGGGGCGTGCGGATCCCGATGCGGGAGTCCTGAGCTCCTCCTGCCCCGATAGTCCGAGACGTTTGGCCGCCGACACGCCGACGCCAGGCGGCCGAACGTCTCGGACTATCGGGTGTTGCGCTCTATCGGGGTGGCGCTCTATGGGGGGTCGCGCCTGGCCTGCCGGCGCTCCCGCCAGGCCGCGACCTCGGCGTCGACGTCGCGGAGCCTGGTGATCACCGGCGGGCCGCCGAGCAGCTGGCGGCGCGCCTCGACGACGCGGCGGTTGAAGTCGACAAGGATCTCCCGGACCGCCTTCTCGGAGTACTCCCGGTCGAGGGTCTCCTCCAGCCGGGCGTCCTCCTTGCGCAGCTCGAGGGCCGGCGGCAGGACCCCGGTGATCTTCTCGCGCTCGACGAGCTTCTTCAGCCACCAGTCGGGGTCGTGGGTGGAGCCGAGGCCGGTGAGCGGCTTGCCCTTGCCGGGCAGGTCGTCGAACTCGCCGCGGGCGATCGCCTGACGCACCTGCTGGTCGACCCACTGCACCTGGTTGCGGGCCCGCTCGGCGGCCGCGTCCCTGCCGGTGCGGGGATCGCGCGCCCGGTCCCGGCGTACCCTCCGGTCCGGCTGCTCACTCACGCCGCCAGCGTACGGCGGACCGCAAGGCGGAACTCGTCCGGCCGCGGGGCCGAACAGGGCGCCGGTCAGCTCTTGACGCGCTGCTGCCGCACCCGCAGCGGACCGACCAGGCGGGGGCCGGCGAGCTTGCCCTCGAGCCGGCGGGCCTCGCGCTTGAGCGGCTGGGCGACGTACTCGCCGAGGATCACCCCGGCCGAGAGCGCGATCGCGATCGCGGCGGCGTTGACCAGCGACAGCAGGCCGCTGCTGCCGCCGGTGTTCATCTGCGCCAGTCCGCGGTAGATCGACAGGCCCGGCAGCAGCGGCACCACGCCGGAGACCACGACCACCAGGGCGGGCACCCGCACCCGGCCGGCGACCGAGTAGCTGACCAGTCCGACGATGACGGCGGCCACGGCCGAGGCCCAGGCGATGCCGAGGGCGCTGTTGTAGGCGACGTAGTAGGCGGCCGTGGAAGCACCGCCGATCACCGCGATCGGCGGCAGTGCGCGGCGGGGGGCGTAGGAGGCGAACGCGAACGCCGCCGCGGTGACCATCCCGCCGATGACGGTCAGCGGCATCGTCGCGAGCGCGGAGGCGCCCGGGTTGACCTGGCCGAGGTCGACCCCGCCCATGCGGGCCACGGTCAGCCCGCCGCTCACCCCGGCGATGACACCGGCGGTGGCCAACAGGGCCTCGAGGATGCGGGCGCCGGCGGTGAGCGGGTAGCCGGTCAGCGCGTCCTGGATCGCGCCCATGAAGCTGACCCCGGCCAGCAGCAGGATGATCGTGGAGGTGATCACCCGGCCGGGTCCGACGCCGATGTCGAGGGACCCGACCCCGACGGCGAGCAGGGTGGCGAACAGGCCACCGGCGACCTGCTGGTAGAAGACCGGCAGCCGACGGCGGGCCAGCAGCCGCTGGATCCGGTCGACGCCGATCGCGGCGATGAAGGCGATCAGCAGCACCAGCACGTTGCCGCCCAGCATCAGGCCGACACCGGCGTTCATCACGCCCCAGCCCGCGGCGACGGCCCACCGGGGCAGGGCGTGCCCGGTCGAGACGATGCGGGCCAGCTGTGCCCGTGCCTCGTCGGCGTCGAGGTCACCGCTGATCAGCGCCCGCACCAGGTGGTCGACCTGGGTGAGGTGCTCGTAGTCGGTCTCCCGGTGGCGCACCTGCCGCACCAGGGTCAGCGGTGGCTCGTCGGCAGAGGCCTGGTAGCTCATCTTCAGCTCGGTGAAGGTGATGTCGGCGGTGGCGCTGCGCAGGCCGCAGGCGTGGGCCACGTTGAGCATCTGCGCCGCCGCGTCGGCCGCACCTGCGCCCGCCGAGAGCAGCACCTCCCCGATGCGCAACCCCAGGTCGAGGATCTTCCAGTTCTCCGTGCTCTCCGCCATCGCGCCAACAAGTGTGCCTGCAGGTTTTCCGGACACTCACCCGGGTACGCCTATGCCCGATGCTCACCCCGGACGAGAGGCCCCAGGACTGGACCGCCGACGACGTCGTGGTCACCGAACCCTCGGTCATCAGGCGTGCGATCGGCGCCGCCGCGATCGGCAACATCACCGAGTGGTACGACTTCGGCGTCTACGCCTACTTCGAGACGACCATCCGCAAGGTGTTCTTCGCCGACCTCGGTGACACCGCCGGCACCATCGCCACCTTCGGCCTCTTCGCCGTGGCCTTCCTGGTGCGACCCTTCGGCGGCATGTTCTTCGGCCCGCTGGCCGACCGGATCGGCCGCAACCGGGTGCTCGCCACCACGATGATCCTGATGGCGCTGGGCACGTTCGCGATCGGTTGCATCCCGAGCGCGGCCAGCATCGGGCTGTGGGCGCCGATGCTCCTCCTGGTCGCCCGGCTGGTGCAGGGGTTCTCCACCGGTGGCGAGTACGGCAACGCGATGACCTTCATCGCCGAGTACGCCCCCGACCGGCGTCGCGGCTTCCTCGGCAGCTGGCTGGAGTTCGGGACGTTCACCGGCTACCTGCTGGGCGCGATCGTCGTCACGGTGGCCGACGCCACGATGTCCTCCCAGACCCTGCTCTCCTGGGGTTGGCGGATCCCGTTCTTCGTCGCGCTGCCGCTCGGCATCATCGGTGTCTACCTGCGGGCCAGGCTGGCCGACACCCCGGCGTACCTGGAGCTGGAGAAGCAGACGGAGGAGCGCGAGCGGGCCAACGCCGGCCGGGGCTTCCGGGAGATCTTCCGGCTCTGGCCCTTCCTGCTCGTCTGCATGGGGCTGGTGCTGGCCTGGAACGTCACGAACTACATGCTCACCTCCTACATGCCCACCTTCGTGACCTCGACGGTGCCGGGCATGCAGGGCGGCCACGGCGTCTCCTCGCAGACCTCGCAGGTGCTGCAGATCGTGGTGATGGCCATCGCCCTGGTGCTGATCCCGATCCTCGGACTGCTCTCGGACCGGATCGGTCGCAAGCCGATCGCCTGGGTCGGGTCGATCGGGCTGGTCGCGCTCTCGATCCCGTCGGTGCTGCTGACCCGCAGCGACGACGCGCTGCGCGTCTTCGGTGGCCTGCTGATCATGGGGCTGCTGCTGATCTGCTTCTCCGCGACGATGCCCTCGACGCTGCCCACCCTGTTCCCGACCAACGTCCGGGCGGGGGGCCTCTCGATCGCGTTCAACATCTCCATCTCGCTGTTCGCGGGCACCACCTCGGTGGTGGTCGGAGCGCTGGTCAGCTGGACCGGCGACCTCAACATGCCGGCCTACTACCTGATCGGGGCGGGCGCCATCGGCGCGGTCTCGGTCTGGCTGACCCAGGAGCCGAGGGGCCGGCGGATGTGGGGCTCGGCACCGGCCGCCACCTCGGAGGAGGAGGCGCGCGAGCTCGTCGACGACCCGCGCGCCGCCTGACCGCAGGCTGCTCGACCTCGGAGCCCGCCCGCCGTGTCGGCGCCGCAGGAGGTGGGAAAGATGCCGGGGAGCGCAGCGTGCGGACCCATCGGGAGGAGCCATGACGCAGCAGCAGGTGCCGGCGCAGCGGAGCATCTGGCGCCGCAAGCCGATCGGCAACGACGAGTCCGGGCTCGAGCGCCACCTCGGGCTGTGGCAGCTGACCGCCATCGGCCTGGGCGCGATCATCGGAGCCGGCATCTTCACCCTGGCCGGCACGGTCGCCAACGGCACCGCCGGCCCCGGGGTCACCATCTCCTTCCTGATCGCCGGCGTGGCCAGTGCCTGCGCCGCGTTCGCCTACGCCGAGTTCGGCGGGCTGATCCCGCAGGCGGGGTCGGCGTACACCTACGGCTATGCGGTGCTGGGGGAGTTCGCCGGCTGGATGATCGGCTGGGACCTGCTGCTGGAGTACACCGCGATCGTCGCGGTGGTGGCGATCGGCATCTCCGGCTACGTCAACTTCCTGCTGCAGAGCTTCGGGCTCTCGCTGCCGACGTGGATGCTCGGTGCGCCGGGCACCGGGCACGGCCACCGGGTCGACCTGGTGGCGATGGTGCTCTGCGTGCTCATCGCGGTGCTGCTCAACCGCGGCATCCGGTCCTCCGCCCGCGCCGAGACCCTGCTGGTCGCCCTCAAGGTCGCGATCGTGCTGGCGGTGATCGTCGTGGGTGCCTTCTACATCAAGGGCAGCAACCTGTCGCCGTACCTGCCCTACGGGTTCGGCGGCACCGTCACCGGCGCGGCCACGGTGTTCTTCGCCGTCTTCGGCTACGACGCGATGAGCACCGCCGCGGAGGAGTCGAAGGAGGCCGAGCGGGCGCTGCCCAAGGCGATCGTGCTGTCGCTGGCGATCGCGATGGTGCTCTACCTGCTGGCCTGCACCGTGCTGACCGGCATGCAGCACTACACCCGGATCAGCGTGACCAGTGGCTTCGCGACCGCCTTCAAGTCGGTCGGCCTGGGCGGTTTCGCCGACGTGGTGGCGATCGGCGCGATCATCGGCATCCTGACCGTGCTGTTCTCCTTCCTGCTCGGCGCCTCGCGGATCTGGTACGCGATCAGCCGCGACGGCCTGCTGCCGCGCTGGTTCGCGGAGACCAACCGGCACCACGTGCCGCACCGGCCCACGTGGATCCTCGGCGTGGTGTCCGCGGTGCTCGCCGGGCTGGTGCCGATCACCGAGGCCGCCGAGCTGACCAACATCGGCATCCTGCTGGCCTTCATCGTGGTCTCGGTCTCGGTGATCGTGCTGCGCTACCGCTCGCCCGAGCTGCCGCGCACCTTCAGGCTGCCCGGCATGCCGATCGTGCCGCTGATCGGCATCGGTTTCTCGATCTGGCTGATCACCAACCTGCAGTGGCTGACCTGGGTGCGCTTCGCGATCTGGTTCCTCATCGGCGTGGTCATCTACGCGTTCTACGGCTACCGCCGCAGCCACCTCGGCCACGGCCGGGTGGTCGAGACCAAGGACGTCTAGACGGTCGCCTCGGTCCGCCGGTCGGCGAACGCCTCAGCGGGTACGACGACCAGACAGGCCGCTGCCACCAACGCGCTGACCGCGCAGATGGCCCACACCGCCAGGTAGCCGGCCAGCGGCGCGTGCCCGGCCCGGGCGCCGGCCAGCGAACCGGTCGAGGAGAGGGCGATCGCGAAGACGGCCGAGGCGATCGCGCCCCCGATCGTCTTCGTGGTGTTGGTCATCCCGGTCACGAACCCGGTGCGGTCCTCCGGGGCGGCTGCCGCTGCCGCCGCGGGCAGGGCGGCGACGAGCGCTCCCGAGCCGAGGCCGGCGACCACCATGTTGACCATCATCTGCACCGTGGTGTGGTGCAGCGGCAGGAACAACCCGTACCCGACGGCCACGAGCAGCGCCGCCAGCACCATCGCCCCGCGGCTGCCCAGGCGGCGCGCCAGCGCAGGCAGCAGCAGCGCCCCGGCGACCAGGGCGAGCACGTAGACGCCGATCAGCACGGAGACGAACGCCGCGTCGGCGCCGATGCCGTAGCCGGCCTTCGCCGGGTCGGTGCGCGCGAAGGTCGACAGCGGGATCTGTGCGCCGAGCACGGACATCCCGAAGAGGAAGGCGGTCAGCTGCACCGGCCACTGCGCCCGCGTCCGGAGCAGCCCGACGTCGACCAGCGGCTGCTCCTTGCCGGCCTCGACCCGCGCGAAGGGAGGCAGCACCAGCAGGCCGAGGAGGATGAGCAGCCAGGCCGGCCACGAGGCAGGGCCCTGCAGGCGGACCAGGATCAGTCCGGCCATCACCAGGGCGATCGCCACCGTCACCAACCCGAAGCCGGCCCAGTCCAGACGGCCCGTCGCGGCAGGAGGAGTGTCGGCGACGCCGTACCAGACCACCACCAGGCACAGGGTGACCGCGACCGCCGGCACCGCGAGCACCACGGTCATCGACGTCGCGGTGACGAGCGCGCCGCTGGTCAGCGCACCGGCGATCACGCCGGCCTCCAGCGCCGCGACCAGCAGTGCGGCCGCGCGGCGGGTGAGCCGCTGCTGGTCACCGGTGCCGGCGGTGCGCCGGTGCACGATGCTGATCTCCAGCGGCAGCCAGACGACGTAGAAGCCCTGCACCGCCCAGGCGATCAGGAACGTGGCGAAGGACGGCGCGAACGCCACCGCCCACGAGGCCAGGGCGGTGACGACGGTGGAGAGCAGCAGCACCTTGCGGTGGCCGATCAGGTCACCGAGCCGCGCGAGCACCGGCACCACCAGGGCCGAGACCACCAGCTGGGCGGCCTCGAACCAGTTCACGCTGGCGTCGTGGATGGACAGGTGCCGGGCGATGTCGGTGTAGAGCGGGGTGTAGTAGCCCTGCAGCACGCCGCTGGCCAGCTCCACGCAGACCAGGAAGCCGACGACGGTGCCCAGGCCGGTCAGCGCGGTGCGGTTGCTCATCGCAGCTCCTCGAGCAGTCGCTGGTACCACGCCACCCCGGCGCGGAGGTCGGTGACGGCGATGCGCTCGTCATGGCTGTGGATCGCCTCGCGCTGTGCCCGCGTCATCCGGAACGGCGTGAACCGGTAGACCCGCTCGCAGATCGCGGTGAAGAACCGGGCGTCGGTGGCGGCCAGCATCACGTACGGCGTCGGCACCGCATCGGGGAAGACCTCCCGGATGGTGGCCTCGACGAGCCGGAAGGCGTCGTCGTCGACCGGCGAGACCGGTGACGGCTCGCCGGCCTCGACGACCGAGACGGTGATGCCGTCGTCGTCGACGACCCGGCGGACGTGCTCGACGGCGGAGGCGACGCTGTCGCCGACCAGCAGCCGCAGGTTCACCGCCGCGGTGGCCGAGGAGGCGATCACGTTGTGGGCCGGCGAGCCGGACAGCATGGTCACCGCCATGGTGGTGCGCACCAGCGCGGCGGGCTCCGCCCCCGCGGCGGGGAGCAGGCGGGCCAACAGCGGCGCGAGCCTCGCGGCGTTCGCGAGCACCGGGCGCAGCGGCGCCGGGGCGTGCGGCGCGATCCGGCGGAACATCTCGATCGTCGGCGCGGGCAGCCCCGCGGGGAAGGGGTGGTCGTCGAGGCGGCTGACCGCCCGGGCGATGCGGACCGTGGGCGCGTTGCGCACGGGGGTGGAGGCGTGCCCGCCCCGGCCCTCGGCGCGCAGCTGCAGGGTGGTGGTGCCCTTCTCGCTCACTCCCACCACGCCCAGCGGCGGACGGATCCCCGGGAAGGCCTCGTGCGCGATCGCGCCGCCCTCGTCGAGCACGAACCACGGCCGCACGCCGAGCTCCCGCAGCGTGTCGACGGCGGCCTGCGCGTCCGCTCCCGAGACCTCCTCGCGGGCGCCGAAGGAGAGCCACACGTCCTGCGCGGGCTCGAATCCCTCGTCCAGCAGTCGTTCCACCGCCTCGCAGATCGCCACCAGCGCGGCCTTGTCGTCGAGCGTGCCCCGTCCCCAGACCGCGCCGTCGGCGACGGTCGCCTCGAAGGGCGGGTGCTGCCACGGCGCGGACTCGTCGACCGGGACGACGTCGAGGTGCGCCATCAGCACGACCGGGCGCTCGGCGGACCGCCCCCGCCAGTGCAGCAGCAGCGACCGGTCCAGCACCCGGTGCAGCTCGAGCCGACCGAAGAGCCCGGGGAACTGCTCCTCCAGCGTCCGGTCGAGCTCGGCGAACGCGTCATGGTCGACGAGGGTGTCGTCGGCGTACGACACCGTCGGGATGCGTACCACCGCCCGCAGCTTCTCCACCACCGGGTCCAGCCCGTCACCCACCTGCGGCTCCCTTCCGTCCGGCTGAACCGTACGGCGTCCCGTGCCGAACCGTCCTAGAGTCGGGGCGACGGGAAGCCGGACGCCGGAGCGGAGCCGGGGCAGGCGCCGGGGGAGGCGCCGGGGAAGGAGCGAGCCGTGCACGACCTGAGCCCGAGGCCTGAGGACCTCGAACCGATCGAGACCGCGCCGGTGGAGCAGCTGCGCGCGCTGCAGCTCGACCGGCTCCGGTGGACGCTGCGGCACGCCTACGACAACGTCGCGCACTACCGGAAGTCGTTCGACGAGGCAGGGGTGCACCCCGACGACTGCCGCTCGCTCGAGGACCTGGCCCGGTTTCCGCTCACCGCCAAGGCTGACCTGCGTGAGAACTACCCCTTCGGGATGTTCGCGGTGCCGACGGAGCAGGTCGTGCGGGTGCACGCCTCCTCCGGCACCACCGGCCGGGCCACGGTGGTCGGCTACACCGCCGAGGATATCCGGACCTGGTCGGCGGTGATGGCGCGCAGCATCCGCGCCGCCGGTGGCCGCCCGGGCATGCGCGTGCACGTGGCCTACGGTTACGGGCTCTTCACCGGGGGTCTCGGGGCGCACTACGGCGCCGAGGCGCTGGGGTGCATGACGATCCCGGTCTCCGGCGGGATGACCGAGCGACAGGTGCAGCTGATCGTCGACTTCGAGCCGGACGTGATCATGGTGACGCCCTCCTACATGCTCTCGATCATCGACGAGATGGAGCGGCAGGGCGTCGACCCGCGCAGCACCTCGCTGAAGGTGGGCATCTTCGGTGCCGAGCCGTGGACCGACGAGATGCGCCGTGAGCTCGAGGGCCGGATGGACATGCACGCCGTGGACATCTACGGCCTCTCCGAGGTGATGGGCCCCGGCGTCGCCAACGAGTGCGTGGAGACCAAGGACGGCCTGCACATCTGGGAGGACCACTTCTACCCCGAGGTGATCGACCCGGTCACCGGTGAGGTGCTGCCCGACGGCGAGCGCGGCGAGCTGGTCTTCACCTCGCTGACCAAGCAGGCGATGCCGGTGGTGCGCTACCGCACCCGCGACCTGACCCGGCTGCTGCCCGGCACGGCACGCACCATGCGGCGGATGGAGCGGATCACCGGTCGCACCGACGACATGATGATCGTGCGCGGCGTGAACCTCTTCCCGACCCAGATCGAGGAGCTGATCCTGCGGGCGCCCGCGCTGACGCCGTACTTCCAGTGTGTGCTGCAGCGCGAGGGCCGGCTGGACACGCTGACCGTGAAGGTCGAGCGCCGCCCCGACGTCGACGCCGAGGTGGCCCGACGCGCGGGGGAGGAGCTGTGCGAGCACGTCAAGGGCCGCATCGGGGTGAACATCGCCGTGGACGTCGTCGAGCCGGACACCGTCGAGCGGTCGGTCGGCAAGATGAAGCGCATCGTGGACCTGCGCCCCCGCTGAGTCGTGTGCTCAGCTGGTCGCCATGACGACCACCTGAGCACACGACGCGTCACCAGCGGCCGCGGTGGACGACCTCCTCGGTCGGCTTCCGGGCTCGCCGGGCGGGGGACCCGGCCGCGCCACCCGCGGCGGGATGACCCAAGGTGATCGCGCCCACCGGGTCGAAGCGCTCCGGGATGCCGAACGCCGCCCTCAGCCCGGCCACGTGCGCCGGCGGTACGCCGAAGAAGCACGCCCCCAGGCCGGCGTCGACCGCGGTCTGCAGGATCAGCAGGGACGCCATCGCCGCGTCCATGTGCCAGAAGGGGACCGGCCAGCGTGCCTCGTCCCGGTCGGTCCAGCCCTTGTCCGGCTCGGCGTAGCGCTCGAGGTAGGCGGCCTTGCTCGAGCACGGCACCACGACCACGGGCGCACGCATCATCCCGGTCAGCCAGGCGTCGGGGGAGGCGAGACCGGCCTCGTCGGTGGTCGCGGTCCAGAAGCGGCGTACGTCGTCGGGGGTGTCCAGCACCAGGAATCCCCAACCCTGGCTGAACCCCGCGCTGGGGGCCCGCGTGGCGTTGCGCAGCGCCCGGTCGACGACGGCCGGGTCGACCGGCTCGTCGGCGTAGCTGCGCACCATCCGCCGGTGCCGGACCACGTCCTGGAACTCCATGGTCCCATCCTCGCGGTCTCGGATCCCAGACGCAGTGGCGGGTGTCCGGATTGACCGCGGTCCGCTGGTTCGCTGGACTTCGGGCATGGACTTCGAGCAGCTGTGGGCCGACCTGGCGCCGGTGGGCCGGTCCGCGGGGGGCGGCTACTTCCGTCAGCCGTGGACCGGGGCCGAGGGGGAGCTGCGGCAGTGGTTCACCGAGCAGGCGGAGCAACGCGGACTGCAGCTTGAGGGCGACGGCATCGGCAACCTCATCGCCTGGTGGGGCTCCGGCGACGACGCGGTGCTGACCGGCTCGCACCTGGACTCGGTCCTCGACGGCGGAGCGTACGACGGCCCGCTCGGGGTCGTCTCGGCGTTCCTGGCCGTGGATGTCCTGCGGGAGCGTGGCTTCGCGCCGTCGCGCCCCATCGGGATCGGGACGTTCGTCGAGGAGGAGGGCTCCCGCTTCGGGCTGGCCTGCCTCGGCTCGCGGCTCGCCACCGGGGCGATCGGCTGGGACCGCGCCCGCGAGCTGCGCGACCGTGACGGCGTGGCCCTGGCCGACGCTGTCGAGCGCGCCGGCCTGCCCGGACCCGACGGCGACCTCGCCGACCACTGGCGGCTGCCGGAGCGGGTCGGCTGCTTCGTCGAGCTGCACGTGGAGCAGGGCCGCGACCTCGTCGACCGCGACGCCGCCGTCGGTGTGGCGAGCGCGATCTGGCCGCACGGCCGCTACCGGTTCGACTTCACCGGGCAGGCCAACCACGCCGGCACCACCCGGATGGAGGACCGCCACGACCCGATGCTCAGCTACGCGATGACCGCGCTGGCGGCCAACAAGCAGGCCCGGCTCGCCGGGCAGCGGGCCACCTTCGGTCGCGTCGAGGTGACACCCAACGGCACCAACGCGATCCCCTCGCGGGTGACCGGCTGGCTCGACGCCCGCTGCGAGTCCGAGGCGGCGCTGGACGCCCTGGTCGCCGAGGTGGAGCGGCTCGCGCACGAGCGCGCGGGGCGCGACGGCACCTCGCTCGAGGTCACGGCCGAGTCGGTCTCCCCGGCGGTCCGCTTCGACGGGTCCCTCGTCGGGCGGCTCTCCCGGCGGCTGGACGGCGCGCCGGTCATCCCCACCGGCGCCGGGCACGACGCCGGCATCCTCTCCCTGGCGGGCATCCCCACGGCGATGCTGTTCGTGCGCAACCCGACCGGGATCTCGCACAGCCCCGAGGAGCAGGCGTCCACGGCGGACTGC
>DATDNR010000048.1:0-2550 GCA_036518175.1 Marmoricola sp. | reverse complement strand
TCGACCACGATGGGCGGGCTGGCTGCGGTGAGGCTGGCCAACCGACTGGGTGACCTCATTGCCCTCTCCGGCGGAGTGGTGGTGGCCATCGCGCTCCTGGAAGTCCTGCCCGAAGCCGAGAGCGAACTGGGACAGCCGCGGCGCACCTCGCTGCTCGTAGCCCTCGGCTTCGTCCTCTTCTTCCTCGCCAACCGCCTGCTGGTCCTCCATCACCGCGACGACTCCGACCAGGCCCGTGCCCACCATCGGGTAGGGGCGATGGGGGCATTGGCCCTCTCGGCGCACTCGCTGGTCGACGGGCTGGGCATCGGCCTGGCGCTCCACGTCTCCCTCAGCGCCGGCATCCTGGTTTTCGTCGCCGTGGCCAGCCACGACTTCGCCGACGGCCTGAACACGGTGTCGTTCATCCTCCGGCAGGGCGGCGGCCGGCGACGGGCTCTGCGCTGGTTGGCAGTGGACGCGGCCGCCCCGATTCTCGGCGCCGCGATCGGGGCGTCGCTCGCGATCTCAGCCCAGGGGCTGGGGGCGCTGCTTGCTGTCTACGTCGGCCTGTTCCTCTTCCTCGGGGCCTCCGACCTTCTGCCTGAGGCGCACGAGCACCCCTCCCAGTTGCGGGTGGCCCTGACCGTGTCCGGCTTCGGCTTCATCGCCCTCGTGGTGTGGCTAGCCGGGCTGGGCGGCCTCTGATCAGGCCTCGGCTTCAAAGCCGCTTGACCTCGAGCCCACCGCGGCGGACGTGAGCCGTGAGGTAGCGGGCCCCGTCCGGCCCGGCGGCGAGCGCACGCCGGGCGCCCTTGTCGACGATCGTCGCCTCCCCCATGCCGAGCTCGCGAGCCTCACCGTCCACCGTCAGCGTCACCGAGCCGCGGAGGACGACATAGAGGACGTCCCGCTGCTCGTTGACGTGCTCGACGGGGCCTTGCCCCGCCGGCCACTCGAGCAGGGTCGCGTTGAGGTCGGCGCTCGCGGCGCCCCACACCGGGCCGCCCGCCATGGCGGTCAGCCCGTCAGGCTCTCGAGCATCCGCCGCGTCAGATGAAGCGAGGTCTGCACGGCCGCGAGCTTGCCGGCGGCGACCGTGATCCGGTAGTCGACCGGGCGGAGCCGCAGCGGCGTCCTGAAGTTCCCGGCCTCGTCGAGGACGGGATGCGCGACGATGCGCCAGCGGCCACGCACGAGGCGCCAGACTGCGACTGCAGCATCCGGCGCAGGTGACACATCGCCCACGAGGAGCCGCGGGCCCTGCGCGCGCACGTGCACACGTGGTGCCACCGCGACGGGTACCGCTGTCCCGTTCGTGCCCGGTGCGACGAGTCGGTACGCCGTGCTCGCGCGCGGCTGGAAGCTGAGGCGCGTGGCATGCCTGACGTTCTGGATCGCACGCCAGGCGCCGTTGGTCGTGAGTTGTTGCAACACGGCTCCCTTGACGTCGAGGGCGCGCACCGCGAGCGTGACCCGGCTCCCGTACAGCAGATGGGAGCTGCTCGTCGAGAGCTGGAGCTGACCGACCGAGAACCACGTGGACAGGAGGTGCAGGGACCGCGCCACCTGGTTCGCGCTGCGACGGACGACCGCGCCGGAAGCCAGGTGGAAGACGACCGCCTCGGCTCGCAGACTGCTGTCCCGGTCGACGCTCACCGACTCGACCGCGCTGCCGAGGCCCAGCCGGGCGGCCAGCGTCGACGAGGAGAAGTTGTACGGCCCCCAGTTGTGGTGCGGGGAATAGGTGTCGTAGGGATCCGGCACCGAGCGCAGGTACGGGATCGGAGCCGAGCCTGGCCACGCGTCCTGGACGGCCTCGGTGCGACCGCCCGAGCTCGAGGAGTAGTAGGTGCGGGCCACCTGCCCGTTCCACGTCAGCACCTGCCCGAGCGTCGCGTACACCGCGTGGTCGGAGCGCGGCCGCTCGGCCGCTACTCCACCGTAGACCTGATCGGCGGTGGTCGGCACCAGGTCGTACCACGAGCTGGGCCGGAGCTCCGCGAGTGCGTAGGAGCGCGCGGCGACGGCTTGCGCCTCCAAGGCGGCCAACGGCCAATGCGACGGCGACTCGGATGGGACGACGCCGCGCAGGTACGTGTCGAGCGGGAGGCCGTTGACGACCGAGACGCCTCCACCCTGGCTGTGCAGGACGAGCGTCCCGTGGTACTCACGCCCATCGAACGTGAGCGGAGCTCGCGCGCAGTTGACGACGGCGACGCGCCCGAAGGAGAGTCCCGCACCGTGTTTGCGCACGGGGAACACCAGCCTCGACCCGACGCCGTAGGTCCCTGCGGGCAGTTTGCGCGTCAACCGCCTTCCGTCCGTCACGACCATCGGAGTGGCGCAGCCCACGGTGATCGAGGCCGCCCCCTGCGTGAGGAGCACTCGCACACGCTGATCGCCGACCCGGCTCATCGTGGTACCCGGGTAGTAGTGCGCAAGGATCCGGCGGTACTTCCAGCCGTGCAGCGCGTAGCCGTAGGCGCCCCACTGGCTCATGCCGACTCCGTGGCCCCAGCCGTGGCCCGTGACGATCAGCGCCGTTCCGGCGCGCGCGATCCCCGCGGT
>DATDNR010000047.1:0-12146 GCA_036518175.1 Marmoricola sp. | reverse complement strand
CCAGCGCTCCGGCACCGAGGGCGACCACCACCGCCAGCAGCGCGCCGAGCATGGCCCGCGTGCGGCGCCGCCGCACCCCGACCCGGTGCACGGTGGTCACCCGCGGCAGCGTCGCCCGGCGCGCCACCGGCCCGAGCTCCTCCAGCCGCAGCCGGATGGCGGACGAGTCGGTGTCGAGGGCGACCGCGACCGCCGCGGTCGCCTGCTGCAGGTGCAGCTCGGCGCGCTCGCGGGTCTCGCCGATCTCCCGGCCGATCTGGGCGAGGCTCAGCGCGGCGAGGTGGTTGAGCAGCAGCGTCTTGCGCTGGACGTCGGGCAGCGCCTGCAGCGCGGCGAGCACCTGCTGCTGTGCGGGCTCGAGGCCCCTCTCCCGGCGCCGCACCCGCCCGAGCCGGCGCCGCTGCGCGACCGTCCAGGCCCGGGAGCGCACCCAGCTCTCGGGGTCGTCGAGCCGCCCGACCTTGCCCCAGCGCTGGCGCGCGGCCACGAAGGCGTCCCGCACCGCACCGCCGGCACCGGCCAGGTCGCCGGTCAGCGCGAAGGTCTGGAGCACCAGCCGCCGCCTGCTGGCGGCGTAGAGGTGGTCGAAGTCGGCGGGCGGCGGCATGACCTGACGAGGTTACCCGCGTGGCAGACGCAACCGGGTGGGACTGCGGGTGAAGATGGACACGCGATGACTGACCTGCTGAGCCGGCCCTCGACCCGCCGCACCGCGTCCCGCCCCTCCGGAGCGACCGGTGCCGGCAGCACCTCCCGACCGCTCCCGGTCTCGGCGGCCCTCGCCGGTGCCGCGGCCGCAGGGGGCACGCTGGTCGTCTGCCTCGCCGTGGCGCTCGCCGGATGGTTCCTCGCCGACGCCGGGGCGCACGGTCAGACCACCGACGCGCTCCGCGTCGGCGCCGACGCCTGGCTGCTGGGGCTCGGGGCGCACCTGACCCTGGCCGGCACTCCGGTCGGCATCGTCCCGCTCGGCCTGTCGCTGGTGCTCGCCGTCGCCGCCTTCCGCGCCGGCCGCTGGGCCGGAGCGACCTCCCAGCCGGTCGACGACGACCGCGCCCTGGGTCTCGGCGTGGCCACCGGGGCGGCCGTGCACGTCACGGTCGCGGTGGTCACCGCGCTGCTCGCCGCCGACCCCGGGGTGGCCGACCTCGGCCTGGGGCGGGCGGTCGTCGGCGCGCTGCTCGTCGGCGCGGTCGCCGGCGGCCTCGGCCAGGCCAGCGGCACCGGTCGACTGGCGGCCTGGCTCGACCGCCTGCCCGACTCGCTGCGCGGCGGCCTCGACGGGGCGCTGCGCAGCGCGGCACTGATGCTGCTGCTCGCCACCGTGCTGGTGGCCGGAGCGATGGTCGCCGGTCTCGGCGACGCGGCCAGCGTGATGTCCCGGCTGCATCTCAGCGTCGGTGACGGGCTGATGTACCTCCTCGTCAACGCCACGGTCGCCCCCAACGCGGTGCTGTTCGGCGCCGCCTGGCTGTTCGGTCCCGGGTTCGCGCTCGGCACCGGCACCGTCGTCTCGCCGACGGCCGTGGTGCTCGGCCCGCTGCCCGCCTTTCCGCTGCTGGCCGCGTTGCCGAGCCCGGGGGCGCCGCCCTCCTGGCTGGTCGCCTCCGCGGCGGTGCCCGCGCTGGCCGCGGCGATCGGCGCCTGGCTGGCGCACCACCGCCGGCCCACGGCCGCCTGGGACGCCGGGCTGCTGCGCGGCTTCGCCTCCGGGCTGGGCGCCGCTGCGGTGGTCTGCGCGCTGGTGGCCGTCGCCGGTGGCCCGATGGGCACCGGTCGGCTGGCCGACATCGGGGCGCCCCTGGGCGAGGTCGTCATCAGCGCGCTGGCGACCATGGGCGGTGGCGGCATCCTCGGCGGAGCGGCCGCCACCTGGTGGCACCGGCGGCGGCTGCCGGAGGATCGCTAGCCTTCTGCCCGTGACTGCGCGCATCGTCGTCCTCGTCTCCGGCGCGGGCACGAACCTGCAGGCCCTGCTGGACGCATGCACCGATCCGGCGTACGGCGCCTCGGTGGTGGCCGTCGGCGCCGACCGCGACGCCATCGAGGGCCTCGCCCGCGCCGAGCGCGCCGGCGTTCCCACGTTCGTGTGCCGGCTCCGCGACTTCGCCACCCGCGAGGAGTGGGACGCGGCGCTGACCGAGGCGGTGGCCGGGCATGCTCCGGACGTCGTCGTGCTGGCCGGGTTCATGAAGCTGGTCGGCCGCGCCTTCCTGGACCGCTTCTCCGGCCGGGTCGTCAACACCCACCCCGCGCTGTGCCCGGCGTTCCCCGGCACCACCGGGCCGGCCGACGCGCTCGAGTACGGCGTGAAGGTGACCGGCGCGACCCTGTTCGTTGTCGACGCCGGTGTGGACACCGGCCCGATCGTCGCGCAGGTGCCGGTGCCGGTCGAGGTCGACGACACCGTCGCGTCGCTGCACGAGCGGATCAAGGTCGCCGAGCGGGCCATGCTGGTCGACGCGGTGGGCCGGATGGCCCGGGAGGGGTTCACCGTCGACGGCCGCCAGGTCCGGTTCGGCAAACCCGCCCGGGTCGACTAACCTCGGCAGCACACGACTGGCGCAGGTGGGTCACCACCGGGGAGTGCCCGGACATGCCGTCCGGGGAGCGAGAGCATCGAACGCCTGGGTGCCTCATCGACACGCACCACGATGAGGAGTGACCGCACCCATGACTGCTGACGACCGGATCACCATCACCCGCGCCCTGGTCTCCGTCTACGACAAGACCGGGCTGGAGGAGCTCGCCCGCGGGCTGCACGAGGCCGGCGTCGAGATCGTCTCCACCGGCGGCTCGGCCGCGCTGGTCGAGGGCCTCGGCATCCCGGTCACCCGGGTCGAGCAGCTCACCGGCTTCCCGGAGTGCCTCGACGGTAGGGTCAAGACCCTGCACCCGAAGGTGCACGCGGGCATCCTGGCCGACCGGCGGCTGGAGAGCCACGTCGCTCAGCTCGAGGAGCTCGGTGTCGAGCCGTTCGACCTGGTGGTCTCCAACCTCTACCCCTTCACCCGGACCGTGGTCTCCGGCGCCACGCCCGACGAGTGCGTCGAGCAGATCGACATCGGTGGCCCGTCGATGGTGCGTGCCGCCGCGAAGAACCACCCGTCGGTGGCCATCGTCACCTCGCCCGACCGCTACGCAGAGGTGCTGCGCGCGGTGAAGGAGGGGGGCTTCACCCTCGAGCAGCGGCGCCGGCTCGCGGCCGAGGCGTTCGTGCACACCGCGACCTACGACGTGCACGTGGCGTCATGGATGGGCAACGTGCTGGCCGACACCTCCGACGGCTCCGGCTTCCCGGCCTGGTCGGGAGCGACCTACGACAAGGCGGCGGTGCTGCGCTACGGCGAGAACCCGCACCAGCGGGCCGCGCTCTACGTCAACGGCTTCCAGCCCCGGCCCGGCCTGGCCCAGGGACGCCAGCTGCACGGCAAGGAGATGTCCTACAACAACTACGTCGACGCCGACGCCGCCTACCGTGCCGCCTACGACCACGGCGACCTGCCGACGGTGGCGATCATCAAGCACGCCAACCCGTGCGGCATCGCCGTCGGCGGCGCCGACGAGCCGATCGCCGCGGTGCACGCGAAGGCGCACGCCTGCGACCCGGTGTCGGCGTACGGCGGCATCATCGCCACCAACCGGCCGGTGAGCCGGGAGATGGCCGAGACCGTGAAGGACATCTTCACCGAAGTCGTGGTCGCGCCCGCCTTCGACGACGACGCCCTGGCGGTGCTGACCGCGAAGAAGAACCTGCGGTTGCTCGAGGTCGCCGCCCCCGCCCGTGGCGGCATCGAGACCCGGCCGATCTCCGGCGGGCTCCTGATGCAGGAACGCGACGCGATCGACGCCGCCGGCGAGGACAAGGACGGCAACCCGACCGGTGACGACCCTGCGCGGTGGCGGCTGGTCGCCGGCCCGGCGGCGTCGGAGCCGGACCTGGCAGACCTGGCCTTCGCCTGGCGGGCGGTGCGCGCGACCAAGTCCAACGCCGTTCTGCTCGCCTCCGGCGGCGCCAGTGTCGGCGTGGGCATGGGCCAGGTGAACCGCGTCGACTCCTGCCGGCTGGCGGTGTCCCGGGCGGGGGAGCGGGCAGCCGGCTCGGTGGCGGCCTCCGACGCCTTCTTCCCGTTCGCCGACGGCCCGCAGATCCTCCTCGACGCCGGCGTGCGCGCCATCGTCGCGCCGGGGGGCTCGATCCGCGACCAGGAGACGATCGAGGCCTGCGAGAAGGCCGGCGCCACGCTGTACTTCACCGGCACCCGGCACTTCTTCCACTGAGCTGGCTGAGAGGATGACGCACGTGACCGCAGAGATCCTCGACGGCAAGGCGACCGCCGCCGCCATCAAGGAGGAGCTGAAGGGACGCGTCGCGGCGCTGCGCGAGCAGGGCGTCGTGCCTGGGCTCGGCACGGTGCTGGTCGGCGACGACCCTGGCTCGACCTGGTACGTCAACGGCAAGCACCGTGACTGTGCCGAGGTCGGCATCGACTCGCTGCGCGAGGACCTCCCGGCGACCGCCTCGCAGGAGGAGGTGCTCGCCGCCGTACGACGCCTCAACGAGGACCCGGCCTGCACCGGCTACATCGTGCAGCTGCCGCTGCCGCGGGGCATGGACGAGAACGCCGTGCTGGGCGCCGTCGACCCGGCCAAGGACGCCGACGGCCTGCACCCGGTCAACCTCGGACGCCTGGTGCTGATGCAGCCCGGCGCGCTGCCGTGCACGCCGCGCGGCATCGTCGAGCTGCTGCGCCGCCACGACGTGCCGATCGCCGGCGCCGAGGTGTGCGTGGTCGGCCGGGGCGTCACCGTCGGGCGCCCGCTGGGACTGCTGCTCACCCGTCGCAGCGAGAACGCCACCGTCACGCTGTGCCACACCGGCACCCGCGACCTCGCCGCGCACACCCGTGCCGCCGACATCGTCGTCGCCGCGGCGGGGGTGCCGGGCATCATCACCGGCGAGATGGTCAAGCCGGGCGCGGCGGTGCTCGACGTCGGCGTCTCCCGGGTCGGCGGCAAGCTCGCCGGTGACGTGGCCCGCGACGTGTACGACGTCGCCGGATGGGTGTCGCCCAACCCCGGCGGGGTCGGCCCGATGACCCGCGCGATGCTGCTCTCCAACGTGGTCTCGCTCGCCGAGGCACGGGCCGCGGAGGCCGCCGCTTCGTGATCCCCGAGGAACCGCCCGGCCGGCCGCGCCGGGTGCCGTCGACGATGGGCGGCACCGTCTACCTCATCGTCTGCGCCATCAGCGTCGCCGGCCTGCTGCTGGTCGCGTTCGGCCCGTGGCGCAAGGGCGTGGCGGTGATCGGGGCTGCGCTGGTCTTCGCCTCGGGGTGCCGCGCGTTCCTGCGCGAGCAGGATGCCGGCATGCTCGGCGTGCGCAGCCGCTGGTTCGACACCTCCGCGCTGCTGCTCGTCGGCGTCGCGCTGGTGGTGTTGGCGAACGTGATCCCCGACCAGCCCGCCTGACGGGCCGGCCGGGGACCGACGAAGAGGTCAGATCAGGCCGAGGCCCTTGACCGCGTCGCGCTCCTCGCCGAGCTCCTTGACCGAGGCGTCGATCCGGCCGCGGGAGAAGTCGTCGATGTCGAGGCCCTGGACGATCTCCCAGCTGCCCCCGGAGGTGGTCACCGGGAAGGAGGAGACCAGGCCCTCGGGCACGCCGTAGGAGCCGTCGGAGACGACCGCCATCGAGACCCAGTCGCCCTCGGGGCTGCCCTGCAGCCAGTCCCGGGCGGCGTCGATGGTCGCGGACGCGGCCGAGGCGGCCGAGGAGGAGCCGCGGGCGTCGATGATCGCGGCGCCGCGCTTGGCGACCGTGGGGATGAAGTCGTCCTCGATCCAGGACTGGTCGCCGACGACCTCGGCGGCGTTCTTGCCGGCGACCTCGGCGTGGAAGATGTCGGGGTACTGGGTCGCGGAGTGGTTGCCCCAGATCGTCATCTTCCTGATGTCGGTGACCTTCGCACCGGTCTTCGCGGCCAGCTGCGAGATCGCCCGGTTGTGGTCGAGGCGCGTGAGCGCGGAGAAGCGCTCCCGCGGGATGTCGGGGGCGTTGCTCAGCGCGATCAGCGCGTTGGTGTTGGCCGGGTTGCCGGTCACGCCGATGCGCACGTCGTCTGCGGCCACCTTGTTGAGCGCCTTGCCCTGGGCGGTGAAGATCGCGCCGTTGGCCTCGAGCAGGTCGCTGCGCTCCATGCCCGGGCCGCGCGGCCGCGCGCCGACCAGCAGGGCGAGGTTGACGCCGTCGAAGATCTTCTCCGCGTCGTCACCGGTCTGCACGCCGGCCAGCGTCGGGAAGGCGCAGTCGTCGAGCTCCATCACGACGCCCTCGAGGGCCTTCAGGGCCGGGGTGATCTCCAGCAGGCGCAGCTCGATCGGGGTCTCCGGACCCAGCAGCGCGCCGCTGGCGAGACGGAAGAGCAGGCTGTAGCCGATCTGGCCGGCGGCGCCGGTCACGGCCACCTTGACAGGGGCGGAGGTGGTGCTCACATGTGCTCCTTGGGATCTGCGGGGACTCGTCCGAAACTAGCGCACGCCGACCCCCGGCGGTCATCGCGGTCCGCCTGCCTCCGACCGATCAGGCAAGTCCGTGCTCGAAGGCGAATGCGGCAGCCGCTGTCCGCGACGACACCTCGATCTTCGTGAAGATGTTGCTCAGGTGCCGTGCCACCGTCTTCTCGCTGAGGACGAGCGCAGCGGCGATCTCCGGATTGGTCCGGCCGGTGGCCACCAGGCGGAGGACCTCGACCTCCCGGGCGGTGAGACCTCCCGGGATGCTGGGCTGCGGCAGGCCGGGCACGGCCCCTGCCGCTGGAACGGCGCCGAGCTCGCGGAAGGTGCGCAGGGCAAAGGCGTCCTCGGCACGGGCCGACTCGTCGTCCCCGAGGGCCGACAGCGCTCGGCCGACGAGCAGCCGACACCGGGCCACGTCATACCGCGCACCCAGCCGCTCCCACGAGGCTCGGGCGGGCCGCAGGTGGGCCAGGGCGTCCTCTGGCCTTCCGTCGCGCACGGCCAGCAGCGCCGCCGCCTGGTGGGCACGGGCGGTCATCGAGAGGCAGCCGAAGGACGCGGCGTCCTCGGCGAGCTCGACCGCGAGCGGTGCAGCCTCGTCGTCCAGATCGGCAGCGCACAGGATCTCGACAGCGGCCGGCAGCAACTGCGACCGGTGGACGGGATCGGCAGCCTCGCCGAGCAGGCGTCGGATCGCGGCGACGGCGGCCGACGTACGACCGCGTGCCAGCCAGAGCAGCGCCAGCCCGGGTTGTGGCTCGCAGCCCAGGGCGATGGCCCGCTCGTAGGCAGCCTCGGCACCGGCGAGGTCGCCACGGAGGCGGAGTACGTCGCCCCTCTCGGTCAGGGCCACCCCGGCCGGTCCCGGTGTCTGCTCCTGCAGGTAGCGCTCGACCGCGAGGTCGAACTCCACCAGCGCCTCGTCGAAGGCGCCCCGTTCGCGCATGATCTGGCCGCGGTGCACCGCGCACTGCCCGGTGAAGCTGACCAGGCCGGGCTGTGCGTCGCACCATGTGGTCAGAGCCTCGGTCCACCGCGCAGCTCGGTCGAAGTCGCCCACCTCCTGGCAGGCCTCGATCATCGAGCAGTAGATGTGGCCGGAGAAGATCGGGGTCGACTCCCCGGCAGCGACCCCCACCATCGCCTCGTCGAGCAACGTCAATCCCGCACGCACCTGCCCGAGATAGCACATGATCCGTCCTTGGGCGCACAGCCCCATGCCCAGCAGGTCTGGGTCGAGGAAGCGCCGACCGTAGCCAGTGATCTCCTCGGCCAGCCCGCGCGCAGCGAGCAGGTCGCCGGAGAAGATGTGACGGAACATGACGTGCACGAGCACGTAGCCACGCTCGACCACGTCCTCGGCGATGTCCTGCAGGTGGCGCTGGGCCCGTGCCACCCAGCCTCCACCCACCGCCGTCTCGCCCCGATCCAGCAGCACCATGGCCAGCCAGAAGGCACACCGCACTGCCCCGGGGACGTCACCGGCGGACAGCGCCAGGTGGTAGCCCCGCTGCATCGCCTGAACGCAGTCGTTGGGACGGCCGAGAAGGTAGGCAACGGTGGCCAGCCGGACGACGTCGTCCAGGCGCAGGTCGCCCTGCGCGGGGTCGGCCAGCCCTTCGTACGCCGCGACCCACTCGCGACGATCGAACGCCTCCCGGGCCCGCACCAAGTCCTCCACGACGCCCATGGCAAGATCTCCTGCCCCCAGCGTAGGCCGTCGAGCCGGGCCTGGAGCAGTGTCGCTGCGACCGGCGCCCGCAACGGGGTCAGATCGCCTGCGGCGCCGCGGTACGACGACCAGCCTGCTGGCGTGCGACGATCCTGCGGGCCACGTAGTCGGCGTCGCGGCTCACGCCCGGGAACACCATGGAGCTGAACGCGTACTGGAACGACAGGCCGCAGAAGAACAGTCCCGGTGCAGCGTCGACGACCCCGCGGTACTCCTCCGGCCAGCCGTGCTCGCCGATCACCGGCAGGTCGATCCAGTCGAACGCCTGCCGGAAGCCGGTGCACCACACCACGGCCGCGACGTCGGCCACCGTGCCGTCATCGAGCAGGGGTCGTCCGTCGCTGAGCCCGGTCACCTTGGCCTGGTGCCGCTCCACGCCGCGGCGGGCGAGGTCCGATTCCCGGACGCGGAAGGCCGGCCCCCCGTGGAAGCGCACTTCCTGCATCTCCTTGCGCCCCATCGGCGTCCGCCGCGTCAGGACGTGCCTGAACATGAACACCATGATGGGCATGAACCCGCGTGCGAGCGGCGACTCGGGCCGCACCGGGATGACGCCGCGCGCCGGCCCGGACAGGATCGTCGGCCGGGACGCGGCGAGCTCGTAGGCGATGTCCAGACCGGAGTGGGAGGCGCCCACGACGAGCACGGGTCCGTCCGGCAATTGTGCCGGTCGGCGGTATTCGCTGGAGTGCATCTGGCGGATTGCCGGGTCGAGCAGCGCGGCGAGCGTTGGTGTCCTCGGCGTACGCCCGAAGCTGCCAGTGGCCACCACGACGTTGTCGCAGCTGATCGCCGCGTCATCGAGGGTCGCGAGGTAGCCGCCTGGCCGCGCCTCGAGGCGCTGGACCCGAGTGCTGGTGCGGACCGGCAGATCCAGGTGCAGCGCATAGCTCTCGAGGTAGTCGGCAACCTCGTCCTTTGCCGGACAGCGCCATGCCGGTCCCGGGAAGGGCAGGCCGGGCAGGCCGTCGTACCGCGCGGGGGTGAAGAGCCGCAGCGAGTCCCACTGTTGCCGCCAGTTGTCGCCGATCCGGTCGTTGCCGTCGACGACCAGGAACTCCCGGCCGCGCCGCTTGAGGTGGTAACCCGTGACGAGCCCCGCCTGCCCTGCTCCGATGATCAGCGTCTCGATGTGCTGGATGTCCATGTCGCGCCTCCTCGTCCTGCGCTGTCCCGTCGGGACGCCTCGACGGTAGGAGCGCACGGGCGACGGTCGCGTCGGGCGATGCATGCATTCGCCTCGGGAGGCCATGGGTGGATCTGCGCAGCCCCGGCCGTCGGCACGCAGATGCCCATGTTATCTTGACGTCAAGATATCTACGGACAACGTCAGGAAGTGCCCGCAGTGACCTCGTCCCACCCGTCCTTGCCCGCCGATCAGGCCCCGACTAGCGTCGCAACGGTGACCGACTCGAGCATCATCTACACGCAGACCGACGAGGCCCCGCTGCTGGCGACCTTCTCGTTCTTCCCGATCATCAGCGCGTACGCCGGTGCCGCCGGTGTCACCGTCGAGACCCGTGACATCTCGCTCGCCGGCCGGATCATCGCCAGCTTCCCCGAGCGGCTGCACCCCGAGCAGCGCATCGGCGACGCCCTCGCCGAGCTCGGTGAGCTCGCCGAGCAGCCGTCGGCCAACATCATCAAGCTGCCCAACATCAGCGCATCGATCCCGCAGCTCAAGGCCGCGATCGCCGAGCTGCAGCAGCAGGGGTACGACGTCCCCGACTACCCCGACAACCCGAGCAACGAGGAGCAGAAGGAGGCCCGCGCCCGCTACGACCGGGTGAAGGGCAGCGCGGTCAACCCGGTGCTGCGGCAGGGCAACTCCGACCGCCGTGCGCCGGCCTCGGTCAAGCAGTACGCCCGCAGCCACCCGCACCGGATGGGTGCCTGGAGCCCGGACTCGAGGACCAACGTCGCGACGATGGGCGCCGACGACTTCCGCCACAACGAGAAGTCGGTGGAGGTCGAGAAGGACGGCAAGCTCCGCATCGAGCTGGTCGACGCAGACGGCCAGAGCACCGTGCTCAAGGAGTCGGTGCCGGTGCTCGCGGGCGAGGTCGTCGACGCCACGGTGCTGCGCGTCGCGTCACTGCACGAGTTCCTCGCCCGGCAGGTGGCCCGGGCCAAGGAGGAGGGAGTGCTCTTCTCGGTGCACCTGAAGGCCACGATGATGAAGGTGTCCGACCCGATCATCTTCGGGCACGTGGTGCAGGCCTTCTTCCCCAAGGTCTTCGAGAAGTACGGCGAGCAGCTCGCCGACGCCGGCCTGGTGCCGAGCAACGGGCTGGGCGCGATCCTCAACGGGCTGGACAAGCTCGACAACGGCGCGGAGATCCGGGCCGCCTTCGACGAGGGCCTTGCCGAGGGCCCCGCGCTGGCGATGGTGGACTCCGACCGCGGCATCAGCAACCTGCACGTGCCGAGCGACGTGATCATCGACGCCAGCATGCCGGCGATGATCCGCACCTCCGGCCACATGTGGGGGCCCGACGGCAACGAGGCCGACACGCTGGCGGTGATCCCCGACAGCAGCTACGCCGGCGTCTACCAGGCCGTCATCGAGGACTGCCGTGCCAACGGCGCCTTCGACCCGGCCACGATGGGCTCGGTGCCCAACGTGGGCCTGATGGCCCAGGCCGCCGAGGAGTACGGCTCCCATGACAAGACCTTCGAGATCACCCGGGCGGGCACCGTTCGCGTGGTCGACGAGGACGGCACCGCGCTGCTCGAGCACGAGGTGCAGCCGGGTGACATCTGGCGCGCCTGCCAGACCAAGGACGTGCCGATCCGCGACTGGGTGGGGCTGGCCGTCACCCGTGCCCGCGCCACCGGCGCGCCCGCGGTCTTCTGGCTCGACGAGGAGCGCGCCCACGACCGCAACCTGATCGAGAAGGTCAGGGCCTACCTGCCCGAGCACGACACCGAGGGACTGCAGATCGAGATCATGTCGCCGGTCGAGGCGACCAGGTTCTCCCTCGAGCGGATCCGGCGCGGGGAGGACACCATCTCGGTCACCGGCAACGTGCTGCGCGACTACCTGACCGACCTCTTCCCGATCCTCGAGCTCGGCACCAGCGCCAAGATGCTCAGCATCGTGCCGCTCATCGCCGGCGGAGGCCTGTTCGAGACAGGTGCCGGCGGCTCCGCGCCCAAGCACGTGCAGCAGCTGGTGAAGGAGGACTACCTGCGCTGGGACAGCCTCGGCGAGTTCCTCGCGCTGGCGGAGAGCTTCGAGAAGTACGCCGACGTCACCGGCAACGCCGGCGCCAAGGTGCTCGGCGAGGCGCTCGACCGGGCCACCGGGACCCTGCTCAACGAGGACAAGTCCCCGACCCGCAGGCTCGGCGGCATCGACAACCGCGGCAGCCACTTCTACCTGGCGCTCTACTGGGCCCAGGAGCTGGCGCAGCAGACCGACGACAGCGAGCTCGCCGAGAGGTTCGCCCCGCTGGCCAAGACGCTGGCCGAGCAGGAGCAGACGATCGTCGAGGAGCTCATCGCCGTGCAAGGCAACCCGGTGGACATCGGCGGCTACTACCGCCCCGACCCGGCGAAGGCCTCCGCGGTGATGCGGCCCTCGAACACCCTCAACGAGGCGATCGCCGCACTCTGAGTGCCAACCCGCGGTGGGCAGGGTGATCCTGCCCACCCGGGGGAATCCCGACGACCCTCCCCGCATTGGGCACAAGGTGACGTCCCTCCTCGCGCCGCCCCGCACCGGTCAGCCCGCCCGCCGCCACGTCGGTCTGGCCATCCTGGCGCTGGCCACGGGTGGCTTCGCGATCGGCACCACGGAGTTCGTCACGATGGGGCTGCTTCCCCAGATCGCGCGCGGCGTGCACGTCTCGATCCCCGCTGCCGGTCACGTGATCTCGGCGTACGCCCTCGG